>MWDV01000122.1 GCA_002070715.1 Verrucomicrobia bacterium ADurb.Bin118 | reverse complement strand
GATCAACTCCCCCACAGCCCGCGCGTGTTCCTGACTGGCGGACCGCGTTACGGGGCTTCCGTGATGTTCATTTGGGATACCGGGATGATGGCCACCCTCTTTGCTTTGCTGGAACCCACGGCCATGCGCGCCTACGTCGTAAAGACCCTGCAATGGGATCTGGATAAATATCTTGCCTTTGATTACTTCGGCAACCGCGCCTTCGGCTATCGGTACGTGGCTAATTATCCCATGCTCTTTCGCATTGCCACCACTTACTTGCGGGTCACACGCGACCATGCCTTCCTTCACGAAAAGGTGGGTGAACAAACTGTCTTACAGCACTTGGATCGCTTGGCGCGACATTATCAAAACCATCTGATGAGCGACGCGAGTGGTTTGGCGGATTTCGGCGGCAATCCCTGGCATTTTCTTGAATGTGTGCCGACCTACATCCACGCCACGGCGGGGTTCAATGCCGCCTATGCGGCAATGTTACGAGACATGGGCGACCTCTATGAGTATGTCGGCCAGCCTGAATTAGCCGAGCAACGGCGTGCGGCCGCGGCTCAACTGGTTCGCGCCATCCATCCCCGGCTCTATGTTGTAGGCAAGGGCTTTTGGCAAAGCCGTTATCCGGATGGCCGTCAATTTGACATGCGCCATTGTTTGGATTTTCAATTCGTCGCCCAAGGCATTGGCCCCGATTTACCGCAGTCGGTGCGTCAGGAAATGCGCGATTTCACTGAACGAGAACTGTTGATGAAAAATTGGATGCGCGCCCAATCCCTGCAGGATCCCGCCGCCGAGCGTTCCGATCGGCCGGATCATGGCCCCATGGGCGCTTTCTCCGGCTGGCCTCCGGAAACGATGGATGGTTTGTGCCATTTGGGCTATTGGCAGGACGCCGTAGAATTTTGCCGTCGCTGTGCGGCCGCCACACACGAAGGCGCCTTCTCTCAGAGCCTCGAATTTTATGGTCCCCGATGGCGGGCGTACGACGCGCCAGTGCGGATCGCTGATATTGGCACCATCTGTCGTGAAGCCCTGTGTGGCGCCGGTTTCACGGACGTGTTCATCCGGGCTTTCTTCGGGTTCCGTCCGAGTCTGAATCTGGCTCACGAGGATCCCCTGTGGCAGGTCCATCAACCGCGGGGTTTCTCCGGAACGTTGTCCCACCTACGATGGGGGCGGGAGCTGCTGACCATCCACTCAGGGCCGGAAGGATTGACATGGCAACGCGAACGACAGAAGACGAACCCGTCCCCATCCGTACGCCGCAAGTAACATTCGAAAAACAGTCGTTGGCAACGACCGCCGATCGCTGCTGGCTACATCAGAAACTCGTCGCCGGCGCTCGTACCAGCAGTTCAAGATTGCCGCCCGTTCATTGGGCTTCAGGTTCTATCAGCTGCGATGCAATAGAGGACAGAAACATCGGCGGGAAAAGTTGCGCTTGCGGGTTGGCTTGCGGTGGCGGCATCATGCTCTCACACAACCTGGCAATCATGAACCGACTCTGGCTGGCTTTGCTGCTCGCGCCCCTGTTGCTCGCGGGATGCGCGCGAAATTACGTCATGTCCCTGAACAACGGTGCGCGGATCACCACCCGGGGCAAACCGAAATTGGAGGGTGGCGCCTACGTGTACAAGGATATCCGGGGGGATATCTCCCGGGTGCCCGCCGGGCGCGTCACCGAAATCGCCCCGGCATCGCTGGCCAAGGAGCGGCAGCGCAAGTTCAAGCCGCCGCGCGGGCGTTGAAGAATTTTTCCACGTATTTTCCGATCAAGTCGGCTTCCAAATTGACGGCGTCGCCCACCCGCCGCTCGCGCAGCGCCGTGATCTCGAACGTGTGCGGAATAATCCAGAGACGAAATCCTTTCTTCGTCACCCCCGCTACGGTCAGGCTGATGCCATCCACGGCGATGGAGCCTTTGAACACGACATAGCGCATCACCGCCGCGGGCGCGGCCACGTCCAGCACATGATCCTGGCCGGCCCGTTCCCAGCGGGTGATGCGGCCCATCCCGTCAATGTGCCCGGTGACGAAATGCCCGCCCAATTCACCATCGGCCCGCAGGGGCCGCTCCAAATTCACCAAGGCCCCCGGCGCGGCGAATTGGAGGTTGGTGCGTTTCCAGGTCTCTTGCAGCAGATCAAATTGCACCGCCGCCTGTGGCCCGCGCCGCACCACCCGCACGGCGGTGAGACAGCAACCATTGACCGCCACACTGTCGCCCACCTTCAAGCCGCGCGCACAGGCGCACATGCGCACGGTGAGTTGAATGGATTTTGGGGTCGGCTGGATGCGTTCCACGCGACCGGCTTCTTCGACGATGCCCGTAAACATGCGGGCATGTTGCCGTCCGGCTTGGGCGGCTGGCAAGTGTGGAGGGGCGGTCCTGCCGATGAACACCGTAGCCCGGGAATTCTGCGGCAACACCAAGCGTTTTGTCCGCGCGCGGAAGGCGGCCCCCCCGGTGCGTCAACGGTTGTCCGGTTGCTCGACGGTTTGGGGCGCGTAGGTCGGGGCCAGTTGCTTGATCCGGGGATACACTTTGGAATCCGGTTTAGTGCGCGCCTGGACTTCGGCAAAAATGCGCCGGGCTTCCTTGGGATTGTCGCGGGACAACATCACGCAGTAATCCAACTCAATCCACGCCTTGCGCGGGTCCTGCACCATGGTGCCGTAGGTTTCCAGCCATTGACGGAGCGTATTCACTCCGGAGCGTTTGGCGGCTTGCAGGGAGTTTTCCAGTTGATAGGGCAGGCCGCTCAAGGCCTGTTCGTTGATCTCGACCTTGGCGGCGGCCGCCTGGGCTTCCCGTTCATCGCGCACCTGTTCCCAATACTCGAACACCCGCCAGGAGATAAAGACCACGATGAGGATGATGCCGGCTGTGATCAGTTTGGTCATGATTCTTGGAGACGTTTGATGCGGGCGCCGAGGCCACGCAGTTTGCTGTCAATTTCCTCGTAACCACGGTCAATGTGATAGACCCGGTTGACCAGCGTGGTGCCGCGGGCGGCCAGCCCGGCAATGACCAGCGCCGCAGAGGCCCGCAGATCGCTGGCCATCACCGGCGCGCCGCTCAACGGGCGGCCCCCTTTCACAATCGCGCTGGGCCCTTCGATTTCAATGTCCGCTCCGAGCCGGCCCAGTTCACTGACGTGCATGAAACGGGATTCAAAAATGCGTTCCGTGATGATGCTGATGCCGGGGACGAGTGTCAGCAGGGCCATCATCTGCGCCTGCACGTCGGTCGGAAAACCGGCGTACGGCAGCGTGGTGATGTCCACCGGCTGCAACCGGCGCCCGCGCCGGACCACCAAGGCCGCGCCGCGCCGTTCCGTGCGCACCCCGGCGGCCTGCAGTTTGTCGAGTACGGCGGCAAGATGCTCCGTCCGCGCCCCGTGCAGGGTGACTTCGCCCTTGGTCGCGGCGGCGGCAATGGCGTACGTGGCGGCCTCGATCCGGTCCGGGATGACTTCATGTTCGACCCCGTGCAATTCCTTGACGCCCGTGATGGTAATGATCGGACTGCCGGCGCCGGTGACTTTCGCGCCCATGGCGTTGAGACAGTTGGCCAGGTCCACGATTTCCGGTTCGCAGGCGGCGCTTTCAATGACGGTAATGCCCTCGGCCAGCGTGGCGGCCATCATGACGTTGGCCGTGCCCAGCACCGTCGAACCAGCGCGCCCGCCCAGGAAAACCTCGGCGCCGACCAATTGCCGCGCCCGGGCCTGCGCGTACCCGCCGGTAATGGTGATGCGGGCCCCGAGCGACGCGAATCCTTTCAGGTGCAAATTGATGGGACGCGCGCCGATGACGCATCCGCCCGGCAGGGACACTCGCGCGGTTTTCAGGCGCGCCAGCAACGGGCCCATGATGCAAATCGAACCGCGCATTTTGCGGATGAGATCGTAATCCCCGACACCCTTGATCTTTGCGGCGTGGATTCGCACGGCGTCATCCTCCCAAGTCACCTGGGCGCCCAGCCGGCTCAGAATCTGGCCCATGTACCGCACGTCCACCAAACGCGGCACCCGTCGGATGACGCAGGGCTCGCGCGTGAGCAGCGCGGCGGCCATGATGGGCAGCGCGGCGTTTTTCGCGCCGCTGATCGCCACGTCGCCGCACAGCGGCACGCCGCCTTTTATGAGAAAACTGTCCATGCCAATTATTTTTTCCGCAACCGCGGTTGTGTTGTTCCGTCCGTCTCAAGCGCGTCCCGCGATCAAAAATCGCGGGCGCTGACTGTAATCCTCATGCACTGTTTCGACAATCCAGTTTTGGCGGACGAAAATTTCCCGCGCCGCCGCGGCCTGACCATCGCCCAATTCCAGCATCAGCCGCCCGCCCGGGGCCAGGCGCGACCCCGCCTCCGCCGCGAGTCGTCGCACAAACGTCAAACCATCCGCGCCGCCATCCAAAGCCAGGCGCGGATCGAACGCGCGCACTTCCGGTTGCAACGTCTCGATTTCCCCCGTGGGAATATAGGGGGGATTGCTGATAATCAAATGAAACCGGGCCTCCTCCGGCACAGCAGCGAAACCATCGCTGGGCAGCAATTGAACGCACTCCCGCAAGCCGTGGCGTTCCACATTCTGCCGGGCCACCTCCAGCGCGTCCGGGGAAATCTCAAGCGCGGTCACCCGCGCGCGCGGACACTGCAACGCCAGCGCCACCGCCAGACAACCACTGCCCGTGCCAAAATCCAGGGCGACCGCTTCGGTGTTGAGGGTGTTGAGAAATTGCCAGCCCAGTTCCGCCAAGATTTCAGTTTCGGGACGGGGCACGAGCACGTGACGATTGACGGCCAGTTCGAAACCGCAAAACGACGTGCTGCCGACGAGATGTTGCACCGGCTCGCGCCGTCCGCGCCGCTGCATCAACCCGCGCAATTCATCCACCTCCGCCGCCGTCAGCGGGCGCTCGAAATTCAGATACAACCGCATCCGCGGCAGCTTGAGGACGTGCGCCAGCAGCAACTCCGCCTGCAACCGGGGCGAATCCACACCCTTCCGGGCGAGGAATTCTGCGCCGCGTTGAATGGCTTCCAAAACGGTCACGGGATCAGTGTAGGTTGCCCCCCGGCGGGTGAAAGCGGAAAGCGGCTGCTTTCCGAACCGGATTTTTCACGGCTTGCCCCCTGTCCGGGTGCCTGTTTCACTGCGCGCGTGAAGTTGCCTTACAAAGTCGCCACGCTCCTTTATTGCTTCAATGAGCGCGATGACGTGCTGTTGCTCGAACGCGCGCAGGAACCCAATCGCGGCCGGTGGAGTCCCTGCGGCGGCAAACTCCACACGGACGTCGGTGAATCCCCCTACGCCTGCGCCTGTCGCGAGGCGCGGGAGGAAATCGGCCTGGCCCTGACCCCGGGGGATTTGCGCCTGACGGGATTGGTGAGCGAGCACGGGTATCAAGGGAACGCTCATTGGTTGATGTTTTTGTTTGAAGTGACGCGGCGTTTGACCGTTCAGCCGCCGCCGCATGCGGAGGGGCGTTTCGCCTTTTTTTCCCGCGCCCAACTGGCGGAGTTGAACCTGCCGGCCACCGACCGGGAAATCATCTGGCCGTGGTTCTGGCGGCATCGCGGCGGGTTTTTTGCCGCGCATTGTCATTGCCACGCCGACGGGCGCAACGAGTGGACCATCGAGGAATCCGTCATCCGCCCCGGCGGGTGAGCGGACCGCCCGCTCAGAACCGCGTCAACTGGGTCAATGCCTTCACCCGCCGCTCCAAGTCGGCGCGGGTGATCCGGGTGAGCCGGCTCGGACCGGGGCCTTCGCAACAAAAACTGGCCGTCACGCTGCCGTATATCAAAGCCCGCCGCAGCCGCGCCTCAATCCCGCCGCCGCCCGCCGCCAGGTATCCCATCAACCCGCCCACAAAGGCGTCGCCCGCGCCCGTGGGATCCGCCACCCGCGGCAACGGATAGGCGGGGCAGAGAAACAGACCGCGGGGCCCGGACAAAATCGAGCCGTGCGATCCGAGCTTGATGATAACATAACGCGGACCGAGCCGATGCAGGCGGGGCAACGCGGCGATGACGTTGTCCTCCCGGGTCAGTTGCGCGGATTCGCTGTCGTTGAGCACGAAGAGATCCACCCGCCGCAGCAGGCGCCGCAGGTCCGGCAACGCGATGTTCAGCCAGAGGTCCATCGTGTCCGCGGCCACGAACTTGGGCCGGCGGGTCTGGTCGAGCACGTGGTGTTGCAGCGCGGGTGCGATGTTGGCGAGCAACACAAACGGCGTGGCGCGATACGCCGCCGGCAGCGCGGGCGCAAACGTCTCGAACACACCCAGCTCCGTCTTGAGCGTGCGACGCCGGTTCATGTTGGCCTCGTATTCGCCCGACCAATGAAACGTTTTCCCCGGCTTGATTTGCAGGCCGTCGAGGTGGATTCCGTGTTTGCGGTAGAGCTGGAGATATTTTTTCGGAAAATCCTCGCCCACGACCCCGATCATCCGGACGGGCGCAAAGAAGCTCGCCGCGATCGCCGCGTAACTTGCCGAACCGCCCAGCAGCCGCGGGTGTTCCGCCCGCGGGGTTTTGATCGAGTCCAGCGCCGTCGAACCAACAATGAGAACACTCATGCCCCGGTCAGTTTGGAGATATTCACTTGCACACCGGCGCGGACGGTAAGGCATTCCCCGCCGGGGTGCAATCGGCGATTTGGCGGGCGCGCGGCCGTCATTCTGGCGCATTGCTTTTCCGTGATTCTCTGTTAGTGAATAGGCATGAGCGCGCCGAGCCTGTTACTCCTCATTCCCGCCTACAACGAGGAGCACCGCATTGAGCCGGTGCTGCGCGACTATGGACGTTATTTCCAGGAGCGGTATTCCGGCCGCTTCCAACTGGTCGTGGTCCTCAACGGCTGCCGGGACAACACCCGGGGTGTGGTCGAACGCGTAGCGCGGGAGTTTCCCGCCATTTCGCTGCTCGATTTCCCGGAACCGATCGGCAAGGGCGGCGCGTTGATCGAAGGCTTGAAACTGGCGGCGCGGGCGGACGCCATCGGGTACGTGGATGCCGACGGGGCGACGCCGCCCCGCGCGTTTCACGATCTCGTCCAGCGACTGGACGAGGTGGATTGCGTCATCGGCTCGCGCTGGCTGCCGGGGGCCGTGTTGCACCAAAGCCAGAGCGGCAAGCGCCAGTTCGCCAGCCGCGTGTTTCATCTCATCGTGCAGGGGCTCTTCTGGATGAACATCCGCGACACCCAATGCGGCGCGAAAGTGCTGCGGCGCGCGGCGGTGGAGAAGATTCATGCCAACCTGCGCATTGCCGACATGGCGTTTGACATCAACCTGCTTTACTCGCTAAAACGCGCCGGTTGCCGGGTGCGGGAAGTGCCGACCGAATGGACCGACCAGATCGGCTCGAAAGTGACGTTGGTCCGCACTTCGCTGACGATGTTTCTCTCCGCGGTGCGCATTCGGCTGATCTATTCGCCGTTTTACCGCTGGCTGCGGCCGCTCAGTCCCTTGGAGGCGTGGGTTTACAAGAAATTGCGCGCGCCGCGTCCGCTGCCCGGCCCGGACTCGCGGCGCAACCCGAAACCGGAACGGCCCCCGACAAATGCCTGACCGCGAGCCTCAACCGCCATGCAAGATGATTCGAACAGAGTTTGAAAACTCGAGTAGTCATCTCATAAATGCTTTGGTCCGCAGATTTCGCCTCACCCTTGTTCACGCAAGTGGACATTCTGGCGCCGCGCTGGGCGATGGATGATTTGATGTTTGTCATTCCGGAGCCGGAGACGGCTGGTTTAGTTGTGCTCGGTCCGCTGGCGGGGATCGCCAGCCGCCGCCAGAGAGATTCGGAAGGTTACAACAAAGCGTCCGCCGCGATGCCGCGGGACAACCAGCGGCCCACAGCGGATTTACCCCGGCAACGAGGTAGCCGACGGTCTGGCTTGGCGTTGTCGCCAGGTGAACCAGGCGCAGACCGCCAGTAACGCGAGATTAAACACCCCCAGCACTTGGAGCACCGTCACCAACTGGTCGTGGAACCGGGTCAACGCCACCAAGTATCCGATCGCGAGGGCGAAGATACATATTGCCGGCACGAGACTGGCCGCGGGCCGCGCCAGCAGGTTGTTCAACAGCACATTCGCCACCGCCAGCGGCACCATCGCCGCCGCATACCACGGCAACAGGGAGGACGCCACCGCCACAAACTCCGGTTGGTAAACGAACCGGACCACCCAAGGCCCCAGCAGCGACAAGCCCAGTGCGCCCACCACCGCCAGCACGGCCGTCGCTAGCAGGACTTTGCCCATCAAATCCGATGGCTCCGCCCGGGCCGCGCTGTGGACGATGCGGGGAAACATCACCGACGCCAGCGGCAACACCAGCCACATCAAGGCGCGTGACAGGGTCCCGGCGCTGACGTAAAAATCCGCGTCGGTCTGGCTGAACCAGGCTTTCACCAAAATCGTGTCGCCCGTGAACAGGATTTGGAAACCGAGAAAACCCAAGGCCAGCGGCAGCACCTGGCGCACCAGCGCGCGGCCGTCGAACGCTTGGGCGCGCAGCCACCAGAGCCGGCGGGTTTGCCCGGCCGCAATGCCCACACCGATCATGATGCCCAGGAGGACGCCCGCCATCATGCCGGACGCATACGCGTGCAGCGCCAGCACGGCCACTGCCGCCACGGTCAACCGGCCAATGCCGTTGGCCAGCATGCTCCAGCCCAGCCAGAGAAAGTTCTGCTGCCCTTGCAGGACACCCCAAAACATCGGCAGCCAAAAAGAGAACAAGACAATCGCCAAAGTGATCCATAACCCCACCGGGCTGGTCATTTTCCAATGATCCAGAATCGCCTGTTGGTACCGCAGCACGAACGCCGCGCCGACCACCCACCCCAGCGTGATGACCAGCCAGACCGCGTGAATGACCCCCGCCACTTCCCGCTCACGGCCTTGCGCGATGGCCTTGGCGGTTTGTTGGGCCAGCACCATTTGCAGCGGAATGGTCGGCAGCAACATCACCACCGCCAGCAACGCGCCAAAGCTGCCGTATTCACCCGGCGGAATCGCTTTGTTGAGCAAATGCACCGCCCACATCAAGACGCCGCTGGCGATGTTGGCGATCATCAGCCAACCGCTCTGCCGGAAGAACGACGCCCGCTGCCGGGCCGCGTCGGCGGCGGCGGACGGAGCGGAGGAACTGGAGGACGCCGGGTGCATGCGGGATAAATTCAGGTTAGGGCAGGGCCCCCAGGAATTGCGTGAGCAGTTCCTTCCCGCGTTCGAGCGAGGCCAGCGAAATCCATTCGTCCGCTGTGTGCGCCTGGGCAATGTCACCGGGACCGAAGACAACGCTCGGAATCCCTCCGGCGGCCAGCACGGCGGCGTCGCAAAAATAATGCACGCCGACGGGGCGCCGCTGTCCCACTTGGCGCAGGAACATTTGGACGAGTGGCAACCGGGGATCGGTTGCCAACGGCGCGCACGGCACGTCTTTCACACTGCTGACCTTCGCCGGCAATCCCTGCTGGCGCAGCGCCGCCCTCAATTCGCGGCAGACGCCGGCCTCGGTTTCCCCGGGCAACGTGCGCCGGTCCACTTCGATGTGGCATCGGTCCGGCACAATGTTCGGCTGGCCGCCGCCGTCAATGCGGCCCACGCTCACGGTGGCGTGCCCCAGCAGGCGATGCCGGCGCCGCCGGAGTTGTGCGGCGTAGGTGGTCTGGAGGAAATCCACCACCCGCGCCATGGTGTGAACCGCGTTGCGACCGCGTTGCGGCTCGGCCCCGTGCGCCGCCCGGCCCCGGGTTTCCACCCGCAGCCATAGACTGCCTTTATGCGCCGTCACCACCTGCAAGCGCGTCGGCTCTCCGACAATGGCGAGGTCCGCCGTGAAACCGCTGGCCACCAGCGCCCGCGATCCGGTTTGCGCGTGTTCCTCGTCCGCCAGCCCGGCAAACACGATCTCCGTGTGTTGCGGCCGCGTCCGGCAGCGCGCCAGTTCGCACAGCGCCGTGAACATGGCGGCCACCGTGCCTTTGGTGTCACAGGCGCCCCGGCCATAGAGCCGGCCGTGCCGGCGCCGCGGGATGAGTTGATCGTCGCGGACGAGATTGACCGTATCGAGATGGGGCGCGAGCAGGAGACGTTGCCGGACCGGACCACGGGGCGGGAGGACCACCAGCAAATTGGGGCGGCCGGGTTTGACGTTCCGGAGTTCCACGTCCAATCCGGCTTTGGCGGCGGTCGCCGCCAGGAATTCCGCGACCCGGCGCTCTCCGGTGAGCGGACCAGCCGCCCCGGCGAACGCGGGATTCACGCTCGGCAGGGCGATCAATTCCATCAATAGCTTGGCCGTCCGCGACATGCGGCCTCCAACCTACGGGAGGCCCGGTCAAACGAAAAGCCGGAAACACCGCACTGGATTGGCCGTCCGGATAAAATGACGCAGCGTTTGGTGGCGGTTTATCCGCCCTCTTTTTCAGCCGCGCGTTGCGCTTGAACTTTCAAGGCTGCGTCGCATACTGCGCGCCATGTCAGACGCACCAATTTTGCAACTTGAACTGCCGGGTCTGCGCAAGCTCAAGAGCGGCAAGGTCCGCGAAGTGTTTGACTTGGGCGATCGCCTGCTCTTCGTGGCCACGGACCGGATTTCGGCCTTCGACGTGATCATGCCCAATGGCATTCCGCGCAAGGGCGAGGTGCTGACCCAGATTTCCCATTTCTGGTTCGCGCGCGTGGCCCCATTTCAGCCGCACCATCTGCTGGCGGGCGCCGACGATCCGCTGCCAGCGGAATTACAGCCGTTTGCGGCCCAACTGGCGCGCCGCAGCATGATTGTGAAGAAGGCCCGCCCCCTGGCCATCGAATGCGTGGTGCGCGGCTATCTGGCGGGCAGCGGCTGGAAGGAATATCAGCAATCGCAAACCGTCTGCGGCATCAAGCTGCCCGCCGGGTTGCAGGAATCCAGCGAGCTGCCGGCCCCCATCTTCACGCCGGCCACCAAGGCGGAAAGCGGCCATGACGAAAACATTTCGTTTGCCGATGCCGCGCGGCGGGTGGGCGCGGATCTGGCCGAGCAAGCGCGCGCGGCGAGTTTGCGGATTTACACCGAAGCCCGCGCCTACGCCCGGCAACGCGGCATCATCATCGCGGACACCAAGTTCGAGTTTGGCTTGTTCGATGGCCAGTTGATTTTGATTGACGAGGTCTTGACGCCCGATTCCTCGCGGTTCTGGCCCGCCGACCAATACACGCCCGGCCGCAGCCAGCCCAGTTTCGACAAACAATTCGTGCGGGATTACCTCGAAACACTGGATTGGAACAAGACGCCGCCCGGACCGGTGTTGCCGCCGGAGGTGGTGGCCAAAACTTCCGCTACTTACCTGGAAGCTTACGAACGGTTGACCGGAAACAAACTCTGATTTCCGGCGCGGGACTCAAGCCCGGGTCCGGGCGAGTTGTTTGGCCAGCCGCAGGGCCGCCAGCATGCTGTCCGCATCCGCCACGCCTTTGCCAGCGATGTCACAGGCCGTGCCGTGGTCGGGCGACGTGCGAATGAACGGCAACCCCAGCGTCCAGTTGATGCCGGTGGCGAAGGCGACGGTTTTGAGCGGAGCCAATCCCTGGTCATGATACATGGCCACCACCGCGTCGTATTCGCCCCGCAGCGCGTGATAAAACACCACATCCGCACTCAATGGACCGCACACGTCCAGGCTGCGGGCCTGTCCGGCGCGCACGGCGGGGGCAATCGCGGTCAGTTCCTCGTCGCCCAGTTGACCGCCTTCGCCGGCGTGCGGGTTGAGGCCGCACACGGCGACGCGCGCGCGCGGTAGCCCCAGTTCGCGGCAGGATTGCACCGCCAGTTCAATGGCTAGTTCCACCTTGGGCTGGGTGATGTGTTGCGGGAGTAATTTGATCGGCACATGCGTTGTCACCAAGGCCACCCGCAACCAACGATCGCGTTCATCCCGCCCCAGCAACATCATGGCCGTGCGTTCCGCACCAGCGAGTTGGGAGAGGTATTCCGTCTGGCCGATGAACGACGGGTATCCCGCGCGAATGATGGCTTCCTTGCTGACCGGTGCGGTCACCAACGCGTCCAGTTCCCGGCGCAGACAACGTTTGGCGCCTTCCGTCAACCACGTCATGGCCGCTTGCGCGGCGACGGGAGAACCGGGAGGCAGGCCGGCGGGCAGCGTGTCCGGCAGGGGATGGGCCACATAAACACCCGGAGGCGCGGCGGCGTCCCGCCAGGATTCCAACCGAAGGTTCAGCCGCAGCCGTTGGTTCAGATCGCGCAACAGCGGTTCATCACCAAGGATCAGATAACGGGTCGGGTCTTCCGGCGTTTCCCGGGCCAGCGCCTTCAGGGTCACTTCGGGGCCGACGCCGGTGACATCTCCCAACGCGATGCCAATCCAGCCGGTCATCCTTTTCGCAGGACGCGCGGACCGGGACGGTTTATCCCGGTGGTCGGCTCAGAAATAGCGCACAAAGGTTTTGTTACGCAGTTTTTCAATGTAACGTTTCTCCATCCGGCCGCGCTCCTCAATGGCCAGGGTGTGTTCGATTTCCTCGCGCACTTCGCTCAAGAGACGCACATGGGCGGGGCGGACTTCCTCGGCTTGCATCAGGTAGAAGGCGTCCGGCAATTCCACGATGGCGCTGAGTTCACCCTGCCGCAGGGCAAAGGCCACCTCGGCCAGCTCACGGCGCAAGGTCGAGCGCTCGATCCATCCCCAATCGCCGCCCTGACTGCGCTGCGAACCTTGGGAATACACGGAGGCCATTTCGGCAAACGTCGCGCCCTCCTTCACTTTCGCCACGATCTCCTCCATCAACCGCCGGGTGCGCTCGGGGTCGCCGGCCGCCTTGGTGAGCACGATCATCCGCAGTTTGACCCGGTCTTCCACATGGAACTTGTCGCGGTTGTCCTGGTAATACCGTTCAATCTTGTGCGGGGAGATAATCACGTTCCGCGTCACGTGTTGGGCGCGCAGCGCTTCGACCACGAACTGATCACGGACCCGTTGCCGGAATTTTTCCAGCGTCAAGCCTTCCGATTGCAAGGTCTTGGCCAGCTTCACCCGGTCGCCGCCGAACCGTCGGCGGATTTCGTCCTGGACTATTTCATCCACGAGGCTTTCGGGCAGGTCATGGCCGGTCTGGGCAAAATCCCGGAGGACCAACTGCCGTTGCAACAATTGCTCCAGATTCTCGTCCAGCACCTCGGCCATCTTGGCGCGGAACCCCTCGGGGTTGTTGCGGAATTGCCGGTGCAAGAGCGACAGAGCAGGGGCGGCGGTCAGGTTGACTTCGTCATAGGTGATGACGGTGTCATGGACGATGGCTTTGATGCCGTTGACCAGTTCCGCGCGTGTGTCCGGCGCACCAACTGCCACCAGCGCCGCCACCACCATCCAACTCCATCGAGGCGTTTTCATCTGTGTGCGGCGCATCGTAGCACTCTCCGGTCTGGGGTCAAGCATCACGCGGAGGTCGGGTTTTCCGGCAGGCAAGTGATTCGCGCAGAGGACAGGTTTCGTCGCCGCCGTCGCGCTGACGGAGAAGGCAAATTGCCCCGGCAGCTCCATGAATCCACTTGTTGCCACGCGCCCTCTCCCGCTTAATCCCGGCATGGCGAGACCAACCGATATTCAACCCATCGGCGCGGAATTATATTTCCTGCCCGTCCAAACGCGCGTGCCGCTTCAGTTCGGAAGCGAAACGTTGACCACCCTGACCTGTGCCCGGGCGCGGGTGTGCGTGGCGGATGCGGCGGGCCGCACGGCGACGGGTTGGGGGGAAACCCCGCTCAGCGTGCAATGGGTTTGGCCTGGCGCCTTGACCTACGCGGAACGACAGGCGGCGCTCCAGCAATTTTGCGTGGAACTCACGGACCTCTGGGCCGGCATCCGCGTGCGCGGCCACGCCCTCGAAGTGGGGCACGCGTTTCTGGAAACCGTTCTGCCCGGTATTTGGCGGGGTTTCAACCAACGTCACCGGCGCGGCCGCGACCCGATGCCGTGGCTGGCGGCATTGGTGGGGGCGGCGGCTTTCGATCTCGCGACGCACGATGCGTTCGGCCAACTGACCGGCAAACCCGTCTATGCGACTTACACCGCCGACTTCCTCAGTCACGACCTCGCCGCCATGCTCCAACCCGCGCCCGGAACGACCGTTTCCTTTCGCGGCCAATATCCGGCGGATTATCTGCGGCCCGCGCCGAAGCAACAGTTGGCCGCCTGGCATTTGGTGGGCGGATTGGATTGGCTCGACGCGAGCGAAGTAACCGGCGACGCGCCCGATGACGGCCATCCGGTGTTGTTGCCGGACTGGATTCGTCGTGACGGGTTGAAATGTCTGAAGGTGAAATTGCGCGGCACCGATGCCGCGTGGGATTACGCGCGCTTGGTGCGGGTCGGGAGGATCGCCGAAGCGCAGGAGGTTTCCTGGCTTTCGGCAGATTTCAACTGCACCGTGACCGAGCCGGCTTATGTGAACGCGATTCTCGACCGCTTGCGTGACGAAGAACCCCGGCTGTACGGGATGGTGCTGTATGTGGAACAACCGTTCCCCTATGAACTGGAGGCACACCCCATTGATGTCCACAGCGTCGCCGCGCGCAAACCCTTGTTTCTTGATGAAAGCGCGCATGACTGGCGGGTGGTGAGGCGGGGCCGCGAACTGGGTTGGACGGGGGTGGCGCTCAAAACGTGCAAAACCCAAACGGGCGCGCTCCTCAGCGCGTGCTGGGCCCAGGCGCACGGGATGACCCTCATGGTGCAGGACCTCACGAATCCGATGCTGGCGCAAATCTCGCATCTTCTGCTGGCCGCGCATGTGCCGACGATCATGGGGGTGGAAACCAACGCGATGCAATTCTACCCCGCGGCCTCGGCGGCGGAAGCGGTGGTGCATCCCGGCCTGTATCAACGGCGGCAGGGCGAAGTGGATTTGTCCTCTATTCACGGACCAGGCTTTGGATATCGCCTCGCAGAAATCCAGCGGGAATTACCCGCCCCCGTCGCCACTGCCGGATCATGGGCGGCCAGCCGGAATTCGGTTGGGTAATTTGAGGTGAGGCGGATGGACCCGTTGCGCGGAAGACGGGTTTGAACGGTGCGACCGTTCGCAGCGTTCCCATTGATGCGACATGTCCCGCCCCTTCCGCGCGTGATTGAAGTCGTTGCGTTATTGCATCACGCCGCGGTTGACGGCATGATGTTTCCGGTATGAATCATCCGCCTGCTGCTCGTCGGGATTTGCTGAACTTCATTTTCAATCGCCGCAGCATTCGTGCTTACGCGCCCGGAGAAATTCCGGAGGCCGACGTGCAACTGCTGCTGGAAGCCGCCATGGCCGCGCCCTCCGCCGTGGCCAAAGATCCGTGGCGGTTTGTGGTGGTCCGCGACCGCGCAATGCGGGAGCAACTGGCCGCCGAATTGCCCAACGGCAAGATGTT
>MWDV01000121.1 GCA_002070715.1 Verrucomicrobia bacterium ADurb.Bin118 | reverse complement strand
CGTAGAGAGTACAAATGGAATGAAGACGGGAGACATTGTTTTTCCCTTTAACTTTTAACCATCCACCCCCGCAAAGCCAGTATCCCCACGCCACATGAGCAAGTGTCTAACTCAGCCATAAATGAATCCCGGTCGTTGTGGAGAGCGATCATCGCTTTGCTCGTTCCGATGATTGCTCTCGCTGGAGCTTATGTTGTCGTGAATCACCTGCGAGACGGCATTATGGATAATTACGAGCGCTACCAGGATTTCTGGGGCGGAAACCCGATGGAGGTCTTCAGCCATTGGCTCAACATGGTTCTGATGTCCGGCAGCGCGGTGATAATCGCCTGGCTGACCAGTGTGGAAGCCTGCTTTCGTCGGAGTGGCCGTTGGATCTGGTGTCAGTGGGTTTATGTCGTGCTGGTTTTATGTCTCCTTTTGAGCGCCATCGTGGCAGGCACGCTGGACAACCGTCACGGCGAAGGCGTGGTGGTAATTGTTCTCCTGCTATTTTTCCTGCCGATACTGGCCTCGTCATACTATCTGTTGCGAAAACTTTCCGCGTGTTGGAGCTGGCGGACGACGCCGGTGATTCTGCTCAGCATCGGGTTTGGTTTAATCCATCTGACAGCGCAACTCTTCTATGAGCCTTCCGGTACGGGAGGGCCGAACGCCTTGGTTGTTGGGGTCTGGCTTGGCAGTGTGGCTTGCGCGTTGCTTTGGGCACTGGTCCAGGGACTCCGCACCGGCTTGCTCCAGCAAAGGATAGTGAGATTTATCGGCGTCATTCGCCGTCCGTCCGTGTGGGGTGGCGTAATCCTGCTGACCCTGATGATCGGAATTCCAATCCTGCTTGAGGCGCAACGCACCCAGAAAGCGCACCAAGAAATGGCGTTTGCCTGGTTGGATGAACTGGAAGCCAAGCTGACCGACGATTTTGTCAGCGAAATCAAACGCGATCACTTGCCCGCGAAAGCAGATCGTGATTCAAAGATTCCGATCTCGGCGGCGATGCGTGCAGTTCTGACCGACCCGCGAATCGAGGGGGACGTCGAGTTGCGAATCTATGTTCCGCTGAACGAGCGGGAATTCATTTTCCTTTGGGGGAATGACCGCTTTCAGTATTGCGATATTCGGCAAATGGTTCACGACGGTGTAGAGGAAAGTGATCAACGCTTCATTGACGCTTTAATCGCTCACGGAGGAACCTGCCAGACAGGGTTGTTCTGCGTTCTTTGGACTCCTTACATGGCCGGTCGAGTCTTGAAAGACAAGGACGGTGTCGTGAAGGCGATTTGCGTCCACAACGCTCCATGAACAGGCGGATTGAAGGATCTGCTTACGCTGAAATGACAGTCGTGAAAAACGGTGGATCTGGCGTGAAGAATAAGCTCATCAAGAACGCGCCTCACACGGCGGACCAAATCGCCAGCGACGCATGGAATCGTCCTTACAGTCGCGAAGCCGCGGCGTTTCCGATGAAGTCGCTGCTGGAATTCAAGTTTTGGCCTCCAGTGGCGCGGGTGGACAACGTGTACGGCGATCGCAATCCCGTTTGTTCGTGCGTCGGGATGGAGAATTATTCCTGACTGCGCGAAGTGAATTCAACGCCAAGGCGCGGAGGCGCAAAGGTTCAAAGGGCTGAAAGTCCGAGAGAGCATAGCCCAGGGCAATGCATTGGGTTAACCGGCAAATGTCCGGCGAGAATCACACTTTGATGACTTCGACCACGCCAGGCTCGGACGAATGAACCGGCAGCCGGGTATCCAGGGTGACGAGGCGTCCGGCGTTGCGTCGGGCGACTTCGACCAACCAAGCGTCGTTGACTTGTTGATGACCGAAAGCCCGGCGATAAAACGCCGGATCATCAGCAGCCGGTGAAGCCCAAAAACGGTGTCCTTTGAGCTGTGTCCATTGGTGCAACAGCGTGGCGGCTTCCTGGGGCGACACCGCATCGCGGGTGTAGGCGGGATTGGAGGAAAGCCGGATGAACCCAAGCTGGGTGAAGGCGCAGGTGGCCCAGCCCTTTTTTGCTTCGGTGGCAAACCAGGCGTGCGCGTGGGAATGATGTTGATGATTGGGCCAGGCCAGCGCGAGCAACACGTTTGTATCCAGCAATGCCGCCATCACGTTGCCTCCTCCGCGAGCAGCTCTCGGGCGCGGTTGCTGGGAATGATCTCGGCATCCGGTTGAACCTTAAATACCGGCAGCCCGCCTTTGCTGGTGCTCTGCGGCGCGGTGCGCAATCCCCGCCGGGCCAGTTGCGAAAGGACCTCGCCAAGCGTTTTGCCCGAGGCCTGCGCTTGGGCCCGCGCGGCTTCAAACACATCGTCATCCAAGGTTACCGTTGTTCTCATACGCTGATACAGTGATACCGTGATGCTCAATGTTCAAGCTGCTTCTCGGTTTGAGAGGTTTGCGTGCAAACGTCCGCTTCCCTGAACCGGACACACCGATCAGCCCCGTGCCGGCGAGTTTAATGAAGGCGGTTTCTGACACTGACAGCCAACCTCGTTCCGCTCCCTCACGGCAAGGCTGAAAGCCTGACAGAGAATAGCCCAAGGCAGCGCCCTGGGTTAACGACGTATTCGGTGCGTAGTAGAAGAAGGAAAGACCCGCACCCTCGCGCACAACCTGGCCTTTGCGGTACTGAAGCAGATAAACCGTAGGTTGCACTTTGATGAATTTAATGCCGAGCATTTGTCAGTCTTTGGTTGGATGATTTGCGTATGGTGGCAACAGTCTGCGGAAGCCGTGAAATAAGACAATGAGGAAAAAGCACAAATTACGCAGGATCACAGCGGGCCAGAACCAGGTGACGGGCGGCGCGACCCGGCATTGCGCCACTCGTTCTGCCACTCGCTCCACGAACTGAAGGGAACGCGGCCAGTCTCTCACGCCAACAAGCCAACTCGATGGGATGCCGCCCGGGCCCACTTTGCAGCCAGACAGTGCTCCGGCAATCGCGGCCACCGTGTCGGTATCGCCACCGCACTGAATCACGCCTTGGAGCGTTTCCACGAAGTCATCGCCGTGGCGCAGCCAGGCAAACAGTGCCACTGGGACGGAATGGTACGCGTAACCTGATACAGCCGAAGCTGATCCAAGCGACGCGGCGAACTCCGCAACGCTACTGCCGACGGCTAAAGATTCTCCGAGTCGGTTGGCTATGCGCTGCCACTCCGCATCGTCTCCAAATTTTTGTAATTGGCTGGTGAATATCTGGCGCGGCTGTCCCGCAACTGAGCAAGCAGCCGCCTCGGCGACTGCAAGCGCTGCCGTATACGCTCGTTTGTCCGCGTGGGTGATGCGTGTGCTGGCCAAGACAAACTTACGGCGGCGTTCGCTATCATCCCAGAAGCGTGCACCAATGATGGCGCTCCGCATCGCGGGGCCGTTACCCGCCGAATTCACACCGCTTTGTTCAGGAGAAAATCCAATCCAAAGTCGCAGGCACGCCCTTGCTGTCGCCAATCCGGCTCCGGCGGGCAATGCGATAATCCACCAACGCAGCTTCCATGCGAGCCGTCGCCGGAAAACTGCTACGTCGTCGCCCGCTTCAATCAAGGCTTGCGCTGTCATTAGTGCGTGCTCCGTATCATCGCTGATCATGCCGTATCCCAGCACAAATCTATGCCGCAGCCCGTCCGGCCACCGTCGCGCAATTCGTTCTTTTGTCATTCCCTCCGACGGCAAACCAATTGCATCACCCACCGCGCCGCCTACAAGCAAACCGACAATACGTTGTTGATATGAGAGGCTGTTGTTCAAACCGCGATCCTTATTCGTGCTTACGAGGCTTAAATTTTCTTGTTCGCTGACCCAAGGCGACACCGGTTTTTACGTTGCTTGCCTTGGATTATTGTCTTCCGGGTTTTCAGTTCTTCTAGCTTGTTTGACCGGTATTGGACTGACGATTTGTTCAAACACCGCATTTGGGGCGACGGGCCAACCCCCGAATCTTCCGGGCCGACCGACAGGAAGCGCACGGTATAACCGAAACGTGCGGCGATGCCATTCGTCCCAGCCTGAAATTCCGTGCGCGTCCACCCGAAGCGACGGTCGCGATGGCGCAACTTGCCGGCAGGAATCGTTTCCGATTTCACGTTGGATTCGCAATCGGGCGTGATGACGGCAATCTGTTTCGATTTGGGCCCTCGAACAACACACGCTCGAACGCAGTTCAAGCGGGCGGCATCAAGATGTTCAATGATTTCCGTCACGGCGGCACCGAAAACAGCCCCGATGGTTTGGCGCCGGCGTTGCGGGGCAAAAAAGAACCCCACCTTTGTCGTGTGTAACAGCTCCTTTGAACATGTTTGCAACATGTGGGACGGGCCGGATTGCTGGCGACGTCCAGTGAAGGCGTGTCGGTCACAATCTCAACTTGGGTCCCGGGAACGTATTACTACGGTTCAAGGACTTTGTTAGTCATCACGAACAAGGCAGGGTAAAGTCAAATTCACATTTGCCAAAGAACATCCGCTGTCCGGCCTCAGCTTCTGCAGCATCCGTGCCAGTACATCGCCCGATCTGGTTTCAAACTCAAGCAAAAAAAACGAAAAACAATCCACGCGCTGTTTCGCCGTAAAACCACCGGTTTTACGCCAAGATATTTTTTCATCCGCTTGCAGCAATCAACGGGCGCGTCCAGCCGTCCGCCGGGCGGGCCGGTGCGGTGCCTTGAAAGCGGCCACGGCCGCCGGACGGATGTCCTGAAAAAATCCGGGGATCGCACCGGAGGGAATTCCGCCACCGGATTCATCTTGCCAAGCCGGGACGCCCTTTTTAGGTTCGCCGCATGGAATCGCAGTTGATGCAATATGTCGGCGTGCTGATGTTGTTCGTCATCGCCGTTGGGGCCATCGGCGGCATGCTATTGCTCGCCGCGCTGCTGGGCAAACGAGGCGGGCAAAGCGCGATCAAAAACACGGCTTACGAATGCGGCATGATTCCCACCGGTTCGGGGTCGCCCCGTTTCTCGGTGAAATTTTATCTCGTGGCCATGCTGTTTATTCTTTTCGATATCGAAGTGGTGTTCCTCTATCCGTGGTCGGTCGTGTACCGGGAGTTGCTCGCCGAACCGGCCCTGCGCGCGGCCGCCCTGGGCGCCATGCTTTCCTTTCTCGGCATTCTGTTCGTTGGCTACCTCTACGCCGTGAAAAAGCGGGCGTTTGATTGGCGAAGCTGAGCCTCGTTCAACGCAGCGGGCCAACGTCCTTCGGTTTTAATTCCGTTCCCCATTCGTGATCTGAAATTCTTGTCCCATGACTCCCATTAAATTCGGCACTTCGGGTTGGCGCGGCTTGATTGCGCGTGATTTCACCTTTGCCAATGTCCGTCTCGCCGCGCAAGGCGTGGCGGATTATCTGCTCGCGGAACGGGCGCAACCGGCGTCCGCCATCGCCGGGCGCAAGCCGGTGGTGATCCTGGCGCATGACACCCGTTTTCTTGGCCGCGAATTCGCGCTGGCCGTCGCGGAGGTGCTGGCCGCCAACGGATTGTCTCCCCTGCTCTGCAACCGGGACACGCCCACGCCGGTGGTAGCGCACACCATCCGCGTCCGCAAGGCCATCGGCGGCATCAACATGACCGCCAGCCACAATCCGGCTGAATATCAGGGCTTGAAATTTTCCACCAGCAACGGCGCGCCGGCACCGCCCGAAGTGACCCGGCAGATTGAGGCCCACATTGCGCGGCGACAGGCCGAAGGCTGGCATTTCAACGCTGCGGTGGTGGGCACGTATTCGTGTCCCGAATTCGATCCGCAACCGGCCTACTTCAAAAAAATCCGGCAACTGGTGGATTTCGAGGTGATTCGCCGGGCGCAAATCAAAGTCGCGGTGGAAATCCGTCACGGCACCGGTCGCGGCTACCTGGATGCGTTGCTCACACAAGCCGGGGCGCGGGTGACGGTGTTTGGCGCGAACCCGGATCCGTTGTTTGGCGGGTATCATCCCGAACCCGATGCGCGGGGCATGGCGGAAGCGTGCGCGTTTGTCCGGGCGCGCAAGGCCCGGCTGGCGGTGGGCGTGGACGGCGACGCGGACCGGTTTGGGATCGTGGATACGGATGGCGCGTGGCTGACGCCGAATCAAATTCTGGCCCTCGCGCTTTATCACTTGAAAAAGAATCGCGGGTGGACCGGCAGCGTGGTGCGCACGGTGCCGACCAGTCATCAGGTGGACGCCGTGGCGGCGCTTCTGGGCGTCAAGGTGCATGAAACGCCGGTCGGCTTCAAATACATCGGCGCGCTCATGGAAAGCGAACCGGTGATCGTGGGCGGCGAAGAATCCGGCGGATTGAGCGTGAAGGGACATGTTCCGGAGAAGGACGGCATCCTCGCCTGCCTGCTCATGGTGGAACTGGTCGCGCGCGAACGGAAATCGCTGGGCTCGATTTTGCGCGCCCTGGCCAAAAAGACGGGGGAATTTCACACGGAACGGTTGAATCTGCGCATTGCTCCCGAACAAAAAGACGCCATCCTCGGCAAACTGGAGGCCGGCTTGGAGGCCATCGGCAGCTTCCCCGTGCAACAGTTCATTACCACTGATGGTTACAAGTTTCTGCTTCCGGAAAACGAATGGGTGGCCTTTCGGGCCAGCGGCACCGAGCCGTTGATCCGCTGTTACATCGAGGCCAAATCAACCCAACATCTTGCGCGCTTGCGTAAAGCGTGCAAAACCCTGCTGAGGGGTTGATCCTGCGCCAAAGCGCAGCGGTTTTCCGCACGTCACCGATGCGGGCGCCATAACTTTGGGCCGGTAGTTGTTCACAATCCCGCTTGAGCGGCGAAATTCACTTGTGAATAAGCCGGACGTCTCCGTGTTCAACCGCGTGATTTCCCTTGATAACACGGTGAAAACGCGCGCCTCTATCCATAAGCGCCCACGTGATCCTGGTGAATAAGTGTGTGGATAACAATTCGTTGCCAGAATGGCAACTCGTGGTAAATTATTCTCAGTTCATTGAAAGAACGGAGATGGGAAGCTGGGGCAACTGACTCTGGCGCAAGTCTCCAAGATAATCCCAGGTAACTGGGGAAAGGTCGGGCCCGGCTGGTGGGAACGACCCCTTTGCGTGCGCATCGCAAGGCGCGCGGGCGGAGGCAAAATTCACCAGCTCCTCTGGCGCGGTCGCACGCGTCAGTAATGCGAACATGGAGCTCGGCGGCCAGGAGCAATCAGAAACTGCTCCGAGCCGGGTCAAGTAGCCCAAGCCAGTTTCGATCTTGGGCGAATCGCAGTTACCCAGAGGGTACCCGGTTGCTACTGCGCACCAGCACGGGGCGGACGACTCTGGCGGTTCCGATGATGGAATCCGCCCTCGAAAAACACCGAAAGGTGGACAAACGGAGCGTGCGTCTCGGGAAGGCACACGGCTGCGGCAAGGCCCGTGAAAACCTTCCGTTACGGCGGCGATGTTAAAAACGGCACCGCTGCCTTGTGAGCGAAAGGCAACCTGAGAGGTAAGAGGCGAGACCCGTGGCCCCGGGTCAACGCACCGTCACAAGCGGTGGCCGCCCCGGAGCTAAGTGGTCAAGACGCGGAAGACAAGTCACAAACGTGTCTTGATCTGGTTCGCAGGTCGGTGTCGCAACCACCGGCCGAAGCGAGCTGAAAAGCCTCACTCAAAATCTCGTGACCGCAAGGCATGAGAGGGCCCTGCTATGAGGCCTAAAATTCCGCTTGCCACGGAGAATGGCGTCGGGGAGCCGGCAGCCCACAGAGGCGCCTAATGCCGGCACGGGAAAGAGAGCGTGGCGAACTCCCACCCCCGATTTGTCCCCGCTTGGCCGTCAGGCCGGGCGGGGACTTATCGTTTTCAGAAAACCAAACCGTTTCCGTGCATCGTCCGGCATAATGCAGCATTCTTTACCTGCGTGATCACGATTGACGCCGCCCCTTGGGCCCAAACCAAAGAATCCCTGCGGCGAGCAGAGCACACTCGACGATTCAACTATTCCCCTTCGTTTCCCTTGTGTTCCGCCAACCACCAGGCAACCAACACCGGCCCAAAACAAAACAACAAGCCAATGGGCATCGAAAAAATACTCCAAAATATGTCCATAATATCGGCCTCAAGTTTGTGCCGGAAAGGCGACCTGTAAAGTCCGGCCAAGCCATTTTTCGAAAACCGACAAATGTTTCTGAGGACAGGTCTTCCTTCGGGCGAGATAAAAATAAATTTCACCCACCAAAAACCCATTGACAGGTGGCATCCGCTCTTCAGAATGTCCAAAATTATCCAAAGCAAAGGATATTTGACCGAACCGATATGCAATTGACCGTCCGCGACGTCTCCGAGTTGCTCAACATCTCGGAAAAGACCGTTTACCGCTGGATTGACGAACGCAAGCTTCCCGGTTATCGCCTCAGCGGGCAATATCGGTTTCACCGGGCGGAATTGCTGGAATGGGCCACGGCGAGCCGCATTCAGGTGTCACCCCGAATTTTCGAGGAACGGGAGGCCTCCCATCAGCCGCTTCCGGAACTGCACGACTGCCTGCAAGCGGGCGGGATTTTTTATCGCTTGAGCGGGACGGATAAACCGTCGGTCTTGCGCGCGGTGGTGGACATCTTGCGGCTGCCGGAAGGCGTGGATCGCGAATTTCTGCTGCAAGTGTTGCTGACCCGCGAAGCGTTGGAATCCACCGCCATCGGCGACGGCATCGCCGTTCCCCACGTGCGCAACCCCATTGTGCTGCATGTGGAACGTCCGCTGGTGACTTTGTGTTTTCTGGAAAACCCCATTGAATTTGGGGCGCTCGACGGACTCCCGGTCCACACGCTGTTCACGGTGGTAAGCCCGACGGTGAAGGCGCATTTGCATTTGCTTTCGCGACTGGCGTTTGCGTTGCGTGATCCGGAATTCAAAACGCTCCTGCAACAGCAAGGCAGCCGCGATGAACTGCTGGCCGCAACCGCCCGGATTAGCGCCAGCTTGCGCGGGCCGGACCAGGCGGCGGGATCCTCGACATGAACGCGCTGTTGCTCGTCGCGTTGGCGTTATTACCCGCCACCGGATTTGCGGCCTGGTTCTGGGGCCGCACTGGGCGCAATCCCTCCGGACTCGCCGCGGCAGGTGTGGTGGCGGCCAGTGTGTTCGGCGGTTTGCCTGCCATTTACGTTCTCCTCGGCGGCGAACTCATGCCCTGGCGCTTTCCGTGGCCGGTGCCGGGCGGTGAATTTCATTTGGAAACCGACGCGCTGACGGCGTGGTTTTTAGTGCCCTTGTTTTTGTTGTCGGCGTGCGCGGCGGTGTACGGCGCGGGCTTTTGGCGGAACGGCATCGCGACCCGGCGACTGGGGAACGCCTGGCTTTTCTACTGTCTGCTGGTTTTTGCCATGATGCTCGTTCTGTTGGCGCGGAATGCCCTGCTCTTTCTGTTCGCCTGGGAACTGATGGCATTGAGTTCGTTTTTTCTCGTCGTGTTCGAGCAGGAACGGGCAACCGTGCGGCGGCCCGGATGGATTTACCTGGGCCTCTCCCAGGCGGGCGCGGCGTTTCTGTTCGCGCTGTTGCTGATCCTGGGACACAAGGCCAACTCGATGGACTTCACGCACTGGGCATGGCGCGGCGTGGATTCGCCGGTGTTGGCAGGCGTATTATTTGCGTTGGCGGTGCTGGGGTTTGGTGCCAAGGCTGGTTTTGTGCCGCTGCACATCTGGCTGCCCGAGGCGCATCCGGCCGCGCCGAGCCATGTCTCCGCCCTGATGTCCGGCGTGCTGATCAAGACGGGCATTTATGGATTGATCCGCACACTCACGTTTTTGGGTGAACCAGCGGCGTGGTGGGGAGGGACGTTGTTGGGCATCGGCCTGCTGACCGCCATTTTCGGCGTGACGTTTGCCCTGGCCCAACACGACCTCAAACGGCTGCTGGCTTACAGTAGCGTGGAAAACATCGGCTTGATGGCGGCGGGTCTCGGACTGGGGTTGTTGGGTTGGTGCTTGGGTGAACCCGTGGTGGGGGTGTTGGGATTGGCCGCCGCCCTGCTCCATGCCTTTAATCACACGTTGTTCAAAGGCCTGCTTTTTTTGGGCGCCGGCAGTGTATTGCACGCCACCGGATCGCGTCAGTTTGAGGATCTCGGCGGTCTTTTGAAGCCGCTGCCTTGGACCGGTGCGTTGTTTGGTTTGGGGGCGGTCGCCCTCTGCGGTTTGCCGCCGCTCAACGGTTTTTTGAGCGAATTGTTGCTGATGCTCACCGCGTTTGGCAGCGTGCTCTCGCCGGAAAATCCGCTGGCGGTGGCGGGTTTGCTGACGGTGGCGGTCCTCGCCCTCGTCAGCGGGCTGGCAGTCGCCACGTTTAGCAAAGCGTTTGGCGTCACCTTCCTTGGGGAACCGCGCAAACCGACAACCACCCCGCAAGAAAATACGGGGACCATGCGAGCAGCCATGTGCATCCTGGCCGCCGCCTGTGTCGCGGTGGGGTTTTTCGGATTCATGTTGGTGACGCCGCTGCAACGTGTGGTGGCTGTGCTCTCGCCGCAATTCCCGAAGCTCTTCCCTGCGAGCCCCTCGCCGTTGGTTTGGGTGAGCGGCGCGGGGGTGGCGTTGCTTGTTTTAGTGGCCGGGCTGGCGGTCTGGCGAAAGACTTTGCTGGCCCGGCGCACTGTTGACGCCACGGTCACTTGGGATTGCGGCTACGCGCGTCCACATCCGCGAATGCAATACACGGCCTCCTCCTTTGCCCAGCCCTTGACCGCGCTGTTCCGTGCGTTACTGCGCAATCGCGTGCGGCTCAGTCCGCCCACCGGAATCCTGCCAACTGCCGCCCGCCTGGCCACAGAAGCGCCGGATCTCTGCGCGGAACGCCTGGCGCGCCCGCTGTTCGCACGCCTGACCACCCGGCTCGCGCGCTGGCGCTGGCTGCAACACGGCAACGTGCAACTTTACGTCCTCTACATCGCGCTGACCCTGCTCGCTCTGTTGTTGTGGAAACTGCGCTGACGATGAACCTTCTTTCCCTCATTCCCCCGGTGCTGGCGTTGATCTTGTCGCCTTTGTTGCTGGGCGTGATCAACCGGGTCAAGGCGCGGTTCGCCGGTCGGCGCGGACCGCCGTTGCTGCAAGTCTATTACGACCTTGCCAAGCTGCTGCGCAAAGGCGCGGTGTACAGCCGTACCACGACCTGGGTTTTTCGCGCCGGACCGGTGGTCGGCCTGGCGGCGGTGCTGACCGCTTTGTGTCTGATGCCGCTGGGCGGTGTACCGGCACTTTGGAAGTTCCCGGGAGATTTTATTCTGCTCACCGGTCTGCTGGGACTGATGCGGTTCGCCATGGTCGGCGCGGCGTTGGACACGGGATCGAGCTTTGAAGGCATGGGCGCGAGCCGGGAGGTTTGGATTTCCGCGCTGGCCGAGCCGGCTCTGTTGGTTGCCTTGGCGACCCTCGCCCGGCAGGCCCAAGAACTTTCCCTCACGCGGATCTGCGCAGCCTTGAGCGAGCAACACTGGCTGCACACGGGGCCGGTGCTGGCACTGGTGGTAGTGGCGTTGGGGCTCGTGTTGCTCGCGGAAAACGCCCGCATCCCCGTGGACGATCCCAACACCCATCTCGAATTGACGATGATCCACGAAGTGATGGTGCTCGACCACGGCGGACCGGATTTTGCGTTCATTTTGTACGGCGCCGCGTTGAAGCTGTGGCTGTTCGCCGCCTTGGTGACCGGCATGGTGATTCCCGCCGGCAGCCTGTCTCCCTGGCCAAATCTGGTCGCCGGATTGGGCGGCGTGTTCCTCGTAGCCATCGGAGTCGGCGTGGTGGAATCCGTAATGGCGCGGTTGCGTTTGTTGATCGTGCCGCAATTGCTCGTCGGCGCCGGCGCGCTCGCGGCCACCGCGTTCCTCTTGGGGTTGAAATAACATGGGCTGGATTGAATTCATCCTGGTGCTGGTGGTGCTGACCAACTTGAAGTTGCTGGCTTCCAGCCGGCTCGGCGCCTCCATTCGGGTCGTGGCGCGGCAAGGGCTCATCCTGGGCGCGCTGCCGCTCCTGGCTCATCAAGACGCGCTGTCGCTGCAGCACGTCGCGTTGGCGGCGGGCAGCGGTGTGATCAAGGGCGGCGTGTTTCCCTGGCTGCTGTTTCGCGCGGTCCGGGAAGCGGAATTGACGCGGGAAGTCGAACCGTATGTCGGTTATCTGACGTCCCTGCTGGCGGGCGTGGGCGCGCTGGGCGCGGCCTTTTGGATGGGCACCCGGTTGCCGGTGCCGGTGGAAGTGGTCTCCCGCTGGCTGGTGCCGGTGGCAATGTTCTCCATCCTGAGCGGTTTGTTTCTGATCATCAGCCGCAAACGCGCCTTGAACCAGGTGCTCGGATTTCTGGTCTTGGAAAATGGCGTGTTCACATTCGGTGCCGGCGTGCTCGTGGAAACTCCGCAGTTGGTTGAAGTGGGCGTGTTGCTGGACGTCTTCGTGGGGGTGTTTGTGATGGGCATCATCATCTTCCACATCAACCGCGAGTTCGACCACATTGACACCGACCAATTGAGCGCCTTGAAGGACTAAGTCTTCCGGCCATGATACTCGCTTTGCTCATCATCCCCGCCCTGGCCGGATTGCTGGCGTTTGGACTGCCAACGCCGAAAGCCCGGCGGGCGCTGCTGCTGATCACCGCCGCGATCCACGCCGGATTAACCTTGGCCTGCTGGCGCATTGCTCCCCAACCGATTCTGCGCGGCTGGCTGGCGCTGGACGAGGCGGGCTTGTGGTTTCTGAGCATCACCAGCCTCTTGTTCCTTGCGGTCGCGGTGTATGCGGCCGGATATCTTGCCAGCGAAAGCAACCCTCGCTCCACCGACTTGGAGGAAGGTTTTCTTTTCGACAACGTGCCGGCGGCGGTCTTTGTGGGGTGCTTGCTGCTCTTTCTCACGGCCATGACCCTCGTCACAGTGAGCCAGCATTTCGGGCTGCAATGGGTCGCCATCGAAGCCACGACACTGGCCAGCGCGCCGCTGGTTTATTTCCATCGGCATCCCCGCTCGTTGGAGGCCACGTGGAAGTATCTGCTCATTTGTTCGGTGGGACTGGCGTTGGCCCTGCTGGCGAATTTCTTTCTCGCCATGGCCGCCGCCGGAAACGGTCCCAATTCCCATTCCTTGATGTTGAGCGAACTCGTTGCGCGCGCGGGCGAGCTGCAACCCGCGTGGTTGCGGGCGGCGTTCATTTTGTTCCTGGTTGGTTATGGCACGAAGATGGGGCTGGCGCCGTTGCACACCTGGTTGCCCGACGCCCACAGTGAAGCGCCCTCCATGGTGTCGGCCCTGCTTTCCGGCGCGCTGCTGAACTGCGCGTTCCTGGGCATCGTGCGCGCCCAGCAAATTTGCGTGGCGGCCGGCTGCGACGCCTTTGCCGGCGACCTGCTCGTTGCGCTGGGATTGCTTTCACTGGGCGTCGCCACGATCTTCATCGTTGGTCAAGCCGATTACAAACGGATGCTGGCCTATTCCAGCGTGGAACACATGGGATTGCTGGCCTTGGGCACGGGCTTGGGTGGCATCGGCGTGCTGGGCGCAATGCTGCATGCGGCAAACCATTCGCTGACCAAGGGACTGCTCTTTTTGACGGCAGGCAACATCCTCACGCGATTCAAGACCAAATCCGCCGCGCACGTCAGCGGCCTGCGCCAGGTCGCGCCGGTAACCGGGGTGTTGTGGCTGACGGGATTTCTGGCCATCACGGGGCTGCCGCCTTTCGGAATTTTTTTGAGCAAGTTGACCATCCTGCGCGCGATGTTCAATGGCGGCCATTGGTGGATCGCAACGGGCACTTTGCTCTGTCTGACATTGATCTTTGTGGGCATGGCCCGGGTGGTGCTCAACATGACCTTGGGCGAACCACCCCCGACCACCGCGTCCTCCAGTCCACCGGAACAGCCGTGGGAAATTGGCCCCCCGCTTGTGCTGGCGGTGATCGTGTTGCTGTTGGGCCTGGCCATTCCCGGACCGCTTAACACGCTCCTCACCCAAATGACCACGACCCTGGGAGGTGGCCGATGAACGCGCCGGCGCCTTGCCTGATTCACAACGGCGAACCCGTGGCGCTAAGTCGCGTGCCGCGCCTCTCGTGGGCGGATTTTCGGGAAACGGTATTGCAAGCGTGCGAACGCGAGGGCCGAGTGGCCGCGCTGTTCGGACAACCGCTCTCCGACGACACGCTGCGATTGTGGGCAGTCCTGGCGCACGATGACACCGGACAGCTCCAACTGGGTTATACGGAAGTGGGCGATGCCTATCCCTCCCTAACCCCCGCCTGTCCCCAAACACATTGGTTTGAACGCGAAATCGCCGAGCAATGGGGCGTCAAACCCGAGGGCCATCCGTGGCTCAAACCGCTCCGCTTTCATCCGAGCCATCGCTCCGGTAAAGACGCCTGGGATCGTGCGGCGGAGGTTGCGATCGAGCCGTGTGTGACCGATTTTTTCCGCGTCGAAGGCGATGAAATTCACGAAGTCGCAGTCGGGCCGGTTCACGCGGGCATCATTGAACCGGGCCATTTTCGGTTTCAATGCCACGGCGAGCATGTGTTCCATTTGGAAATTGCCTTGGGTTACCAGCACCGGGGAATCGAACGCGCGTTGGTGGGGGGGCCGAACGGACGCACGCTGCCCTACATGGAAACGCTGGCGGGCGACACAACGATTGGCCACACCCTGGCATATTGCGAGGCGGTGGAAGCGTTGGCGCGTTGCTCCGTGCCCGCCCGGGCGCAGGTGTTGCGCACGGTGGCGCTGGAACTGGAACGATTGGCCAATCATACCGGCGACTTGGGCGCGCTGGCCAACGACGTCGGCTACCAACCCACGGCCAGTTTTTGCGGACGCATCCGGGGCGATTTTCTGAACATGACCGCCTTGCTGTGCGGTAATCGGTTTGGGCGCGGGTTTGTCCGGCCCGGCGGCGTGCTGTTCGATTTGGAGGAATCACGGCGCGCCGATCTGCTCCAACGCTTGACCGCGGCTGCCGCCGATACCGCCAACGCCGTCAATCTGCTGTGGAACACCTCCTCGGTGCGGGCGCGATTCGAAAACACCGGCTGGCTTTCCCGCGACCACGCACTGGCCCTGGGGCTCGTGGGGGTGGCGGCGCGCGCCAGCGGGGTGGAACGCGATGTGCGCGCTCAATTTCCTTCCGGACATTATCGTTTCGCGCAAATTCATGTGTCGGGCGATGCTGCCGGTAACGTCTTTGCGCGGGCCTACGTCCGGTGGCAGGAGATTCAGCGTTCGCTGGCGTTTCTTCAGGAACAACTGCGGCACCTGCCGGCCACGCCCTTGCAGACGACGCCCGGCGCATTGGCGACGGAATCGGTGGTGGTCACTTTGAGCGAGGGCTGGCGCGGCGAAATCTGCCACGTCGTCCTGACGGACCCGGCCGGACGCTGGGCGCACTATAAGGTGGTGGACCCGTCGTTCCACAATTGGATGGGGCTCGCCCTGGCGTTGCGCGATCAGCAGATTTCCGATTTCCCGCTCTGCAACAAGAGTTTCAACCTGTCCTACTGCGGCCACGATCTGTGAGGTGACCCGATGTTAAAAGTCCTGCTCGCCCGCGCTCATCAAGGATACCGCACCGTCGCTTATCCCGCAGCGCCCCCCACCCTGCCCGACCGGTTGCGCGGACGGCCGCACTTGGACCCCACGAAATGTCCGCCCGGCTGTCAGGCGTGCGTGGAGGTTTGTCCCACCGCCGCCTTGAAGATCGTAGCCGGAAAACCGCAGTTGGATTTGGGCCGTTGCCTCTTCTGTCCGGAATGTGAACGCGCGTGCCCGCACGGCGCGTTGCATTTTACCCCGGACGCCCGGCTCGCCACGTCGCACCGCGCCGCACTGCACTTTGACGGACGCGAATTGGAGCTGGCTCGTGCGTTGGACGAACAATCGCGGAAGCTCTTCGGGCGTTCGCTCAAACTGCGGCAGGTCAGCGCGGGCGGCTGCAATGCCTGCGAAGCGGATTTGAACGTATTGACTACGGTGGTCTTCGATCTCAGCCGGTTCGGCATTCGCTTTGTCGCGGCGCCCCGGCACGCGGACGGCCTGGTGATTACCGGTCCGGTCACCCGCAACATGCGCCTGGCGCTGCAAAAAACCTGGGCGGCCGTGCCGCCGCCGAAGCTGGTGATCGCCGTGGGCGCCTGCGCCATCTCGGGCGGACCATTCGCCGGGCATGCCGAGCAACATGACGGCGTGGAAAGTGTGTTGCCGGTGGACCTGTTCATTCCCGGTTGTCCGCCGCATCCGATCACCATCCTCGATGGGTTGCTGCGCTTGCTGGGACGGTTGACGCCGGCTTCTCCGGGCAAAGAAATTTCCTAAAAAAGAAACTGGCGCGTTTTCCCATTCGGCCGCATACTGCCCGTCATGTCAGGAGCACTGCAATGAACGATCTGCTGAAAGACCTCGTCCGTTTACAGGCCATCGAGTTAAAAGAGATCAAGGAAAAAAATCGGGACTCGATCATTCAAGAACTCCGCAGCCGCATTCCCCCGCCCATCCTCGGCCATTATGACCGCCTCATGGTGCGTGGGAAAAAAGGCATCATCGCCGTGCGCAACCAGGTTTGCACCGGCTGTCACATGAAACTGCCCCTCGCCGTCGTCATGACGTTGATGAAACAGGAAGATATCCAGTTGTGCGACACCTGCGGGCGCTATCTGTATCTGCCGGAAGAACCGGCCGCGCCGCCTGCGGAACCGCCTCCGGCGAAACCCGCCGTCAAACGCGGACGGAAGAAAAAGGCCGCGCCGTCCGCCTGAACGGCATTCGGATTCAGTAGAGCAACCTCACAATGGCCTCGGCCGCGCGCGTGCTGGCGCCGGCATCCCCCAAGCCAGCCACCACGGTCGCCAGCCGGGATTGAATCGCCGCGCGCCGCGTCTCATCCCGCAGAATTGCCAAAGCCACGCGCGCGACATTTTCCGGCGTCGCCGCCGCTTGGATGAATTCTGGAAAAACCGCCTCGCCCGCCAGCAGATTGGGCATGGCGAGATACTTCACCTTCACCACCCGCTTCCCGATCCAATAGTTCGGCCAGGACGTTTTGTAAAACACCACCGCCGGCACGCCCGCTAACGCGCATTCCAAGGTGCTGGTGCCGGACTTGGCCAAGGCGCAATCCGCCTGGGCCAATGCCTCGGAAAGACCGCCAACCTGCAGGACCAACCCCGACGGCACCCCCAAAGCGCGGGCGGATTGCGCCAAGGTGTCATCCGGCAAAATCAACTTCGCCTGCAAGTTCGGCAGTTCCCGCTGCAGCCGGACGAACGCGCCCGTCACCACCGGCCAGTGGCGACGCACCTCATCCGCGCGGCTCCCGGGTAAACACACGAGGCGGGTTGCATCTCCGGTTTGGGGACGTTGGACGGCGGATGACGCGCGGCGACCAGCCAAGGGATGTCCCACAAACTCTACGCGCAGCTTGGGCGCCCGTTGCCGATACCATTCCTTCTCAAACGGAAAGATGCTCAACAACAGATCGTGATGGGCTGCCAACCGCCGGGCGCGCCCTGGCCGCGACGCCCATACCTGCGGCGAAACATACTGCACCAGCTTCGGCTGCCACGGCACAAACGCGCGGCGATGTTTGCGGACATGCCGGTGAATCGCCCGGGCGAACCGCAGATTGAACACGCCGTAGTCCACGCCGATGATCACCTCCGGCTGCCGTTCACGGGCCAGTCGGTGCAATTGTAGAAAGAGCCGCCGGAACGTCCGCAGCTTCTTCAGCATATCCGAGACGCCAATCACCGAATGCCGGGTCAGGTCAAAAGCCAGGTCCACCCCCGCAGCGGCCATTTTCGGACCGCCCGCGCCAAAAAAATACGGCGTCAACGCGGTGTGCAAAGGTTGCACGTCGGCTGTGGGTTGGGATTCGTGTTGCAGGATTTTTTCGCGCAAGGCCTCCACCAGTTCCGCGGCAAGCGCGTCGCCGCTCACCTCTCCGGCAATCAACATGATCGAGCGACGTTTCACGGGGCGTCCTTCACGGGTGCTGCTCCTGCACTTGGCGGGTGATTTCCAGCGCCAAATCCAGCGCGCGCTTGGCCGATTCTCCGCTGACCAAAGGAGTCTGCCGCTCGCGCACACAGTTCACAAAGTGTTGCAGCTCCAACTTGAGCGGCTCCTCTTTCGCCAGGGGCACCGGCTCGCGGACGATGCGTTTGCCGCCAAATTCACTCACGATGGCCGCGTCCTTGCCCACCCCAAGCTTGGCCGCCAGCAGTTTTTTGAGAATCGAGCTTTCCGCCTCGTCATCGCGGGCGATGCGATAAATGAAACCCGCCTGCGCCCGGTAATCGAGCGAGATGTAACTGGGCACGTCGCCGCTGCTGAATACCCGGATCTTGCGCATCCGCTCCGGGCTGACCCGGCTGACGGTGAGGTTGGCGACACAACCGTTGGCAAAACGCAGGCGGGTGTTGGCAATGTCCTCTGATTGACTGAGCACAGGCACGCCCACGGCGTCCACGCGGACCACGGGCGATTTCACAAAGGCCAGCACCACGTCGAGATCGTGAATCATCAAGTCGAGCACAACCCCGATATCCGTGGACCGGGCCGGATACGGCGAGAGCCGGTGGGTTTCAATGAAACGGGGTTGAGTGGCCACTGTCTCGAGATAGGTGAAAACCGGGTTGAACCGTTCCACGTGCCCAACCTGAAGCACGCAATTCTGGCGCTGGGCCAGCGCGACCAGTTCGGCGGCCTGCGCCGCATTATCGGTCATCGGCTTCTCAACAAGCACGTGTTTGCCCTGATGCAACAGCGTGCGCGCCAGCTCGAAATGCGTGGTGGTGGGCGTAACGATATTGACCGCCTCGACGTGCGCCGCCGCGGCCGCCACCGAATCAAACACGCGCGCGTTGTATTTTGCGGCAACCTTGCGGGCCGCGTCCGCCGACACGTCGTAAAGGCCGGCCAACTCCACCCTGCCCGCCGCAGCCAGTTCGGCGTAAATACGCACGTGTTCCTTGCCCAGCGACCCCGTTCCGAACACCGCAACCTTGAGAGGCAATGCCATGCGGACGTTATAGGGCAGGCATCCGCCGCTTCAAAGTGTAAATTGAACTCGTTCCGATCCCCTCTTGACCCTAGCGGAGAATCAGTTTATACCGACTCCGCCAAGAACGATTGTTTGGGCGGAAGCCGACCACACGCTTGCGCAAACATGGAGAGGTGGCCGAGTGGCTGAAGGCGGCGGTTTGCTAAACCGTTATACGGGTAATACCGTATCGGGGGTTCGAATCCCCCCCTCTCCGCCAGTTTTTCAATCTCCAGCTTGCAATTTTCGGTTGTCGAGCAGTCTCGAAAAGTTGCTTCTCCCCTTTCGCTTCGTACAAACACAGCGCCAACCAAGGTTACACTTCAAGGAACGAAGGAATGCATTCCGAGCAATCGGAAGAACGCATCCGGATCCTAAGCCATCAGCCCTGATGACCGTCGCGACGCGACGAAGCCCTAGCAACAGTCAAAACTGAATCGTCAACTCTCGCGGGCTCGGCAAATTGGCAAAGCGAATCCAGAGCAAGCCTTCCTTGGCCGCGTAGGAAAAATCCAGCACCGCTCCGGGATCGAGCCGGACGCTCTTCGGCGCTTTGCTCGTGCTGAGCAACAGGATCGCCGGCGTGTTGCCCACTCCCTCGACCGCAAACCTCATGGCGTCGTCGGTTTGCTGTTGGAGCAGCGCTTTGCATCCGGACGCGAGCAGTTTGGGTTGCGCACCGGACTCAGCTTCCAACTCGCGCAGGAAGAAGCGACTGCCAGGCCGCACGGTGATGGTGGTTTGCACTTGCAGTTCCGGATCGAACAAGTTCACAAACCGTCCCCGCAGTTGTTTCGGTTCACCCGCGATGGATTCGTCCAAGCCGGCGGCGATGATGTACGGCCCACGCCGCAGTTGCAGGTAATTGGTCTCCCGCCACTTCAATCCGGCAGACTTCGCCGCGCGTTCCGTGAGTTGCAGCACCGGTTCGTCGCCCTTCGCGTCTTTGGCGAGGCGCACCGGATTTTCCTTCAACCAATACACTTCCCCCTGTCCATGCGACCAGTTAATCGGACCTGCGTTATTGGTGGCGGCGTTGGCGGATTTGAAGTCCAGTTGCGCGAATAAATGTTCCCGCGGCGTGGCGTAATGGTTGCCGTCGCTGTTCCACCAATCGCGCACGGCATTGTAAGGATCAGTGTCGTCGTCGCACACGATCAGTCGCCCGCCCTGCTTGACCCAGTCCGCCAAGGCGGTGTGAACATCTGCGGACAGCGGTTTCATGCCGTGATAAGTCAGCCAGAGCACGCGGAAATCCTGGAGATAACGCGGCACGGTGACGTTTTCCAATTGCACCGGCGCGACGGGAATTCCGCGTTTCAAGAGCGGCATAGCCAATCCGTAGATTTCACTGAGATGCGGATCGCCCGGTTGTGGATCGCCGCGTTGAAACATGAGCGAATCGCTTATCATCACGCCAATGCCGGTCGTGCCGCAATCCCACTCGACGCGCGCCTGCTTCATGTCGTTCAGCGCGTTGAACACCACCTGCAATTCGGTGGCGTAAGGCGGCGGGATGGGCCGACGTTGATCCTCGGGCACGGAATGCGGGTAGCGTCCGCGAAAGATGCGCTCCGGCCAGGGCGCGACTTCATACTGCCAGACGTCGGGTTGCAACAGCGAAGCGACCAGGGTGGATTCCCAATTCCGCTGGTAATCGTTCCAATCGTGGTTCGGGTTGTCCTCGATGGGATCGTTCAAATACCACACGGTGCGACCGGTGGCGCGCACGAGATTTTGCATCGCGCCGTATTCGAGGAAGGCGGTTTCAAATGTGCGTTCGCGCAACTGCCCACGGAAGAGGTTCGGCGTCCGCGATGTGCCCGTCCAGACTTGGGCAATGTAACCGTCGCAACCATTCAGGCGAGCGAGTGACGATTCCGGACTGACAATGCGCCAGTGCGCGTAGTTGAGCAAACTGTGCGTCGGCACGTAACAACGCACGTGACGGCCGGTGCGGCGATTGTAGTCCTGCACGTAATCGAACACCTGCTGCAACGCGCGCCGGTAGAGGAAATATTTCAGCTTGGAAGCGCGCCATTGCGCATCCACCGAACCGTGCGGCGGCTGCCAATCCTCGCCGTAGTAGGCGCGCCATTCGCGCTGGAAACCTTCCGAATAGCCGCCACGCACCCAGAATTCCGGCTCCTCCAAATGAATGGCCTCGGCGCCGGCATCCAGTGCGCGCTGCACGCCCACGCACAAAAATTTGCCGAAATTCGTGCCGGGCGACATGTAATACACATCGCCGCCGTGACTGATCTTTTTGCCGTTGCGCTCGGTTTGCGCTTCGTCCTCGTGATTGATGCCGTCGAAACGTCCGTAGAGATAATCCTGGTAACTGCCCCAGGAAACGCCCGTCATCACGTGAATGCGATATCCGCGATCCCGCCAGGTCTGGATGCGATTCGGCAGTTGCGGGTCAATCCCATACACAATCGCCACGTCCGAACGCAAATTGCCGAACGGACTCCACGCACCGCCGGTTTGGAAACAAGTGCGTTCCAACGCCTGATTGGGGTCCGGTGGAAAAGCGGGCGGATTGGGCGCCGCCCAGCCGAGTTCCACCGCTACCAATGCAAAGGCAAGAATGAATTGTAATCGCCGCATAATCGTTCCGTTCTATTCGCTGCGGGTGATTTAAGAAGATTTAGTTTCGTAGTTAAACCTTTTAATTGTATTACCCGCCGATTCGATGCCTTGGGTCGCATCAGAAATACCAGTCCATCCGATAGCGCGATCATTTCTGGCTGCCGCCGTCAGCTGCGATTTATACCAGTTCTAATCCGTAATTGCACTATTCTCCGCTGCGATAGCGTTTACCTGTTGGACCAACCAAGGGTGTGAAACTAACCGCCGCACGCGCGCGGCACTCTCATCGAGAGGCCGCAACTCCTCCTCCAGCGCCTGCTCCAACGACTCCAAGGTGTGCCACAGTGTGTTGGCGATGCGGTCCTTGATGAGGTCGCCAATAGCTGCCACCGGATTGAGCTCCGGACGGTAAGGGGGCAGCGCGATCCAGTGGATGCGGGCAGGCAACTCCGGGCTGCCCGCAGCCGGATGAAAACCGGCCTGATCCCAGAGGACCCCATGCTCCGCCTCCGGGTCTCGGGCCGCCAAGTGCTCCAGGAATAAACGGCTCATCCCCAAGTTGACCTCGGGCAGACAGAGAAACTGAGCGGCATGGTCGCCATCCACCTCCAGCGCGCTGTAGAGATAAGCCCACTCATACTGGGTTTGATAGGGGGCCACAGGACGCTGCCCCCGTAAACTCCAGCAGCGCCGCACCACCGGAATCAGCCCGTAGCGATGTTCATCGGCCACCCAAATCCGCACCCGCCTTCCGCCACCAGCCACGTTCCAGCTCCGGAGCCGCTCGCAGAGCCCCTGCTGAAACGCGGCGGCTTGGGCCGCGTTCTTTTGCGCGTGAGTCTTGCGCGGCACCTTCAAGACTCCGCCCAATTTTCCCAGCCAGTAATACACCCCTTTCAAGCTGAGGGGGCGGTGGTGTTCCTGGCGTAGCCAGTGCTGAATCTCTTTGGCC
>MWDV01000120.1 GCA_002070715.1 Verrucomicrobia bacterium ADurb.Bin118 | reverse complement strand
ACGCCACTCCGCGGATTAAAGTACTTCCGCTGGCCCAGCGCCGCAGTCTCAGCGAGCTTCATCAGATTCTCCGCGACCCCGACGCGCCTCCCCCACCCTGCCCTGCGGCAACCTTGGAAATCATTCGTCAAGCCGCCGCGCGTATTCAGTCCGCCCGGGAACGGAAGGCCGGCGTGGTCTTGTTGTATGGCGCGCATCTCGTGAAGAATGGGTTGATGGCGGTGGTCAACCGCCTGCTGGAATCGCGTTGGATTACTCACCTGGCCACCAACGGCGCGGGGACCATTCACGATTGGGAACTCGCCTTCCTCGGGCGCACGGAAGAGAGCGTGCGCGCCAACGTGGCCACCGGCACTTTCGGCGCTTGGGACGAAACCGGACGTTACACGCACCTCGCCTTGCTCGCGGGCGGGATTCGCAACGAAGGATATGGCCGCAGCCTGGGACGGTTCATTTTAGAAGACGGCCTCACGCTGCCGCCCCCAACCGAACTGGAGCAACAGCTTCGCGCCGAACCGGGACATCCCCTCGCCCCCGCCCGCGCGGAATTGCTGCAGACGATGGTGGCGCACCAGCTTGCCAGTGGCCGTCTGGAGGTGAAACATCCGAATAAGGCCACCTCGCTCCTCGCACAGGCTTGTCGCTTGAACGTGCCGCTCACGGTGCATCCGGGCATCGGCTATGACATCATTGCCGTGCATCCGCTGTTCAACGGCGCGGCGATTGGACGGGCCGCTCAGCGGGATTTCGCCCAACTCACCCAATCCCTGGACACGTTGGACCACGGCGTGGTGCTTTCCGTGGGATCCGCCATCATGGCGCCGCAGGTTTTTGAAAAGAGCTTGAGCTGCGTGAACAATCTGCGGTTGCAAACCGGACGCGGCATTGTCCAGCAGCACACCATCTACGTGGTGGACATTCAGGAAGGCGGCCGCTGGGATTGGTCCCGCGGCGAACCGCCCAAGGACAATCCCGCCTACTACCTGCGCTTTTGCAAGAGCTTCGCCCGCATGGGCGGAACGATGCACTACGTGCAATGCGACAACGTCGTGTTCCTGCATCATTTGCTGCATCAACTGAAATCGGCATCGCCTTCCGCGCCGGTGACGGCTTGACTTGCCCGCGGCTTTACCCACCATTTCCGCATGGCGTTGTTCACCATCCAATGCGAGTTCCGGTACGAAATTGTCCGCAAGCTGTACGAGGGCGGCATGGGCGTGGTGTACGAAGCGGAGCAGCACGGCGCCCGGCGGTTTACGAAACGGGTGGCGCTCAAGGTGATCCGCCAGCACTACGCCAGCCAGTCGCAGTTCATCGAAAATTTCATCGGCGAAGCCAAGCTGGTGGCCGACTTGATTCACACCAACATCGTGCAGACCTACCATCTGGGCGACGCGCATGGCGTCTATTTCATCGCCATGGAACTCATCCGCGGGGTGAATCTGGAACAGTTTTCCCGGCAACTGGTGGAGCAGGCGCAATTGCTGCCCAAGGAACTGGCGGTGTTCATCGTCAGCCGCGTGGCGCGCGGTCTGGCTTACGCGCACGCCAAGACCGACCGGGACGGCCGCCCGCTGGGCATCGTCCATCGCGACGTCAGTTTCAAGAACATCATGATCGCGTTCGAGGGGGACGTGAAGCTGACCGATTTCGGCATCGCCAAGGCGCGCGGGTTCCTGGTGGACAACGAGGGCGAAGTCGTCGCCGGCAAGGCGGATTTCATGAGCCCGGAGCAGGCCGGTTTTCAAGTCACCGACAAACGATCCGATCTCTTTTCCGCCGGCGTCGTGCTGGCCCATCTGTTGCTGGGGCGCAACCTGTTCAAGGCGACCACCGCCGCGGAATCCCGCCAGCGCATTCTCTCCATGCCGATCCCGGATTTCCGCACGCTGGACGACCGGGTGGACGACCGCTTGAACGGCATCCTGCAGCGGGCGCTGACCCGGGACCTGGCGCAACGCTACGCCACGGCGGACGAATTGCTCTACGACCTCGAACACTACATCTACCACGCCGGCTACGGGCCGACGAATGAGACGTTGGGCAAATACATCCGCGACCTCTTTGGACAAACCGCATCGGCGACTTCCTCCGCTTTGCGCGCCAGCACCGATCTCGTCGCCCGCGCGGAACATTTATCCACCGAACGTCCGCTCCAACCATGAGCCGCTCCCGCTCCGCTTCCATCACCCTCGGACTGATCCAAACCACGTGCGGCTCCGCGCCGGCGGAAAATCTCCGGCGCACGCTGCGCCGGGCGGAAACCGCCGCCCGGAACGGCGCGCAGATCATTTGCACCCAGGAACTCTTCCGGTCGCCGTATTTCTGCCAGAGCGAAGACCACGCCAACTTCAAACTCGCCGAACCGATCCCCGGCCCCAGCACGGCGGCGTTCCAGAAACTCGCCCGCCAACGCCGCGTGGTGATCATTGCGTCGCTGTTCGAAAAACGCGCCGCCGGCTTGTACCACAACACGGCGGCAGTCATTGACGCGGATGGCACGTTGCTGGGCATTTACCGGAAAATGCACATCCCGGATGATCCGCTGTTTTACGAGAAATTTTATTTCACCCCCGGCGATCTGGGGTTCCGGGCGTGGACAACGCGTTACGGACGGATTGGCGTGTTGATTTGCTGGGACCAGTGGTTCCCCGAGGCGGCCCGTCTGACGGCTTTGCAGGGGGCGCAAATTCTGTTTTATCCCACCGCCATCGGCTGGCATCCCGTGGAAAAAGCGGCGTTGGGGAAAACACAACACGCGGCGTGGGAACTCATCCAACGCAGCCATGCCGTGGCCAACGGCTGTTACGTGGCCGCCGTCAACCGCGTGGGCCACGAAGTCTTGAAAGGCGTAGCCGGCGAGGGGATTGAATTCTGGGGGCAAAGCTTTGTCGCGGGCCCGTCCGGCGAGATTTTGGCCAAGGCCCGCCCCAACCAGGAAGAAACCTTGCTGGTGCCGGTGGACCTGGACCGCGTGGACATCACCCGGACCCATTGGCCTTTCCTGCGCGACCGGCGTCTGGACGCTTATGGCGACCTGACCCGGCGGTGGATTGATTGACGGCCTTCCATGCGCGCCTGGATCACCGGTGCGGGCGGCCTGATTGGCAACACCCTCGTTCAAACCGCCGCCACACACGCTCCCGCTTGGAAACCGCGCGGCTTGACCCGGGTGATGCTGGACCTCACGGATTTCTCCGCCACGCGCCGGCTCTTCGCCCGTGAACAACCCGCCGTGGTGATCCACTGCGCCGCACTCAGCAAATCGCCCGCCTGCCAGGCCAATCCCCAGCTTGCGCACCTGCTCAACGTCGAAGTCACCCGTCAACTTGTTGAACTGGCGGCGGATCTGCCGTTCGTCTTTTTTTCCACCGACCTGGTCTTTGACGGGCGACGGGGAAATTACGTGGAAGGCGACGCGGTCAATCCGCTGAGCGTTTACGCCGAGACGAAAGCCGCGGCGGAAACGATCGTCGCCCGGCATCCGCGCGCGCTCATCGTGCGCACCTCGTTGAACGGGGGCACCTCCCCCACGGGCGACCGCGGCTTCAACGAGGAACTGCGCCGCGCCTGGCAGACCGGGCGCACCGTGAAGTTGTTTACTGACGAGTTTCGTTCGCCCATTGCCGCGGTGGAAACGGCGCGGGCGGTCTGGCAGTTGATTGCCGTCGGGGCCACCGGAATCTGTCACGTTGCGGGCAGCGAGCGTCTGTCCCGCTGGCAGATTGGCCGGTTGCTGGCCGATCGTTGGCCGCAGTTGCATCCCCGGATTGAACCGGGCTCGTTGCGGGATTATCAAGGGGCGCCGCGGCCCCCCGACACCTCGTTGAATTGCGCCCGGGCGGAAACACTGCGGGGCGCTCCCTTGCCCGGTTTCACTGACTGGCTGACGGCTCATCCAGAGGAAATTTTCTGAACTCTTTCCGCAAGCATCCTCTCTGCGGATTCAGACTGCTGACCGGATAACTTCGGGAAAAAACCTCCTGCAACGATAAGGCAACCACACCAAAGCTTGGCCAGACATCGCGGGCGGCGTTGACGACATCCCCCCGCTCCGGTCAGTTGCTTCACGACGTCGGGGACTTACGCCTGAACTGGATGCGGTTTTCCGTGCCTTTCAGCAATCGCTGGATATTGGTGCGGTGCTTGGCGATGGCCAGAATTCCCAGGGCCGTGGTGACGAGGCCCAGCGCCAGACTGTCTTTCGTCAGCCACACCATGGTGGGCAGGGCGATCGCCGCGCCGATCGAAGCCACCGAAACGTAACGAGTCAATCCCAAGGCCAGCAACCATACCGCCAGCGCCACCAACACCGCCAGCGGCGCCAACGCCACATACACCCCCGCGCTGGTGGCAATGCCTTTGCCGCCCTTGAAATAAAGCCAGCAAGTGTAATTGTGCCCCAGCACCGCCGCCACCCCGGCCAGCAACCGGTATCCTTCCGCCTCGCCCAAAGGCACGCCCATCGCCGCCAACAAGGCGAACCAAAGATCGCACGCCCCCGCGCACGCCACATAGCCTTTCAACCCATCCGCCACGAGGACGAAGATTCCCGCGGGTTTGCCCAGAATCCGAAAGACATTCGTTGCGCCAATGTTGCCGCTCCCCACGGTGCGGATATCCACGCGCCGCGCTTTCGCCACGAGAAAACCGGTCGGCACCGAACCGAGCAGATACGCGGCGATGGCAACGAAAATGTATCCGAGCATCAACACAACCGGAGTCTAGGGACGCCCGGTCAAAACAAGGAAGCGCAAAGTTGACGGGAGGGCAAAGGTTCGCCCCGCCAGCCGCACTCCGGAATCGGGCACGCAGAGCGCGCCAAATGTGAAACACCACCTGAATCTGGAAACTCGGACCGACTATGCGGTCAAACAAGCTCAAGAGCCGCCAGGTGGAAGGGCGGTCCATTCGAATCGGAGCCCGGCGCCCTCCGCAAAATCAAATTGTCGCGCACCCTCGCCATCCGGCGCGGGCAACGGCACCGTGCCCAGGACGGCAGCGTCGGCGTCCAACCGATGGACTTGGGTGATCGTGGCCGGCAACCACAAACGGAGGGGTTCATCACTGGTGGTTTCCGTGAAAACATCCATCGTGTCGCGGCGGACGTGAAAACGCAGCGTGTGATTTTGGAACCGCACCCGATCCACACTCAGTTCCGGCCAGTCCGCCGGCAGACGCGGCGTTAATTGGAAACCATCGCCCCGCGGAGCGAATCCGAGGAACCCGTCGAGCATCACCTGCGGCACGAGCACGCTTTCAAAAAATTCCTGATCCATCCCCAATCCACCCGCCGTGCCGCCGCCTTGTAATTTGCCTTCGCGCCGGCCGTCGTAGTATTGGCGATACCCGCCCGCCGCCTGCACATCGTCGAACCATCGGATGATTTCCCGCAATCGCTGCCACGCGTTGTCCGGGCCGAGCACTTTCAACCGCGCCATGAGATCGTGATACGAAAACCCGAGCACCGCGCCGCCGTCCTGCACCTGGTCGCCCCAAGCGATGGATTCCGGATCGTGCCAAGCCCAAAAATACCAGTCCAGATTGCGCTTCGTGCTCGCCCGGGGCGCAAAGCGCCAGTGATAGATGTCCGCGCCCTGCGCTGTGTCCCCCGCCACCAGCCGGTCGCCGTTGATCCATTGCAGGATGGTCTGGGCGTGCGCCGGGGTCGCAAAGTCGTAGTAAACCGCCTCCAAATTCAAAAACGTGTAACCGTATTCATGCGGGTTGCCGTCGGCGTCAATGCAGGCGTTGAACCGCTGGGTTTTGTTGTTCCAAAACAGGCGGTTGCCGGTGGCCTTTACATCCGCGGCATGCCGCTCCAACATCCCGGGATCAAAAGCCAGCACGCCGCGCGGGATGTTCCATTCCGGATGCGCCAGCAATTCACGCTCGAGCCGCGCCAGCGTCCGCACCGCGTCGTAATATTGCACCGTGGCGTAACAATCGAGCCACCCGAACGGCAACAAGTCCCAGTAATTATTGCCGATGCCCTGTCCGGTGAAGATCACCTTCTCCCCGGCGGGGGAACGTTTGAATCCGCTCCGTCCTTCGTGTCCCACCCAGTCGGTGAACACCACCTTGCGTTCGAGCGCCTGATGTTCGGTCATCAGGTAACGGATCGCCTGGCGCATGCGCGGAAGGTTCGCGCGGAGGAAATTCAGATCGCCCGTCCACCAAAAATATTTTGCGCAGCCCCGCACGAAATTCTGGCCGTTGATGTTTTGGCGGGTGTCGTATTGCGAGAAAAACGCCTGCAGCGTGACGCCGCCGGGCGCGGCGTTGCCCAGGCCAATCCGTAATTGGGCCACCTCCCCCGTCCATTGCGGATGCCGATACATCGGGATCATGGTGTAGGTCATCGCGTTCGCAGTGGCGGGATTAAAATAGAAACGGCGTTCCCGGGTGAAATTTGTGGCGGCGGGCGTGGTCCATTCAATAAACGGCTGGGACGCCCCCAAACCCGTGGCGTTCCAGCGTAATTGCAAAAAAGGCACTTCATACGTATGACACCGCCACGGCGGGGCGGTAATGAGCGCCCCGGCCCGGTTGACCTCGATCCGCCAACCATCTTCTTTGAGGCCCCCGTCGGCGGCGCCGGCAAGCGTCCACCCGTCCGTTTTTACGAGATCATGTGGGCGCCAATTGGGACCCACCGTATTGTGAAACGAGAAATGCCAGCCGCAACCGCGCCGTCCTTGATTCCAGAATGGAAACGGCCAACCGAGTTGATGCGCGATGCTCGCGTGTTGGTGCGTCGCCACGTAGCCTTCGGGGTCAACGATCCGCGCGGAAAGGGTTTCACCCCAATGCCGGCGCATTTTTTCGGCGTGCTCCCCGGTCTGCACCGCCGGCCAGAGCGCGGCACCGGGCAACCATTCATCCCAAAGCGTGGCTTTCGGTCCAGCGTCGGGATAATGCAGCCAGAACAACTCGCGCAACTGGTTCATGGCCGCCTCCTGGCCCGGCACCTCAAAGCGCGGAAAATCTGCCGGCGGTGCGGCGCACAGGGTGAAGCTCAACCCACCCATGACCAAAGCGACCCCAATGGCGCCAAGCCGGCGAACGTAGGACGAAATGTTTTGTGTCAGATTCATTGGCTGTTTATTTCTCAAACGAAGTACCCCGGTTTTGCTGACCGAAATCTGGTTTGGCCGGGTGTATCAAAAATTTCCCCATCCCCTCCGAATCAGCGGGCATGACCCCGGAACCGCATCGCAGTTGCCGATGCGCCGACGGATGATTGGTTTTCAGCCAAGGCGGGTTAGATGTATTCCACCGTGGCAGGCGGTTTGGGGGTGAGATCGTAAAGACAACGGTTCACGCCCGGGATGCTGGTAACGCGTTGGGCGAGGCGCTGCAGCACGTCCCACGGCAACTCCCGCGCGGTGGCTTGCCGGCCGTCCACGCTGTCCACGCATCGCACCACGATAATCTGGCCGAACTCGCGTTTCCCATCGCGAATACCGGTGGCGCGATCCTCCAGCAACACGGCCAGATATTGAAACGCGTCCGTGCCGCGCAG
>MWDV01000119.1 GCA_002070715.1 Verrucomicrobia bacterium ADurb.Bin118 | reverse complement strand
AGCCACTTCATGCAGCAACGAGCGGTAGCATAAATCCGGGCCCGGCGGAACGCAAAGCTTCGGCGGGAAATCGTCAGAAGAAACCGGTTTGTTCTCCGTTCACCGACTTGCAGCGCTACCAAATGGAAAAAACCAAAAACGGCCGCAGGCAGCATGCATACGTTTTGCGTTTCACTCCAATACGGTGGGACGACATCCATCCAGATCGGAGACTCTCCGAATAAAAAAGCCGGCCTTGCGGCCGGCTCAGGATTTTTATGGATAGTAGTTTACGGAATCAAGATAACGTTGCCGCCGGGGCTCACGGTGGTACCCGCATTCGGGCTGTTGTCACCGGTTTGCCGGCACTGCTCGCGTAGCTTGGCAGAGGTCAACTGCTGCACGCTGCCGTCAGCCATGGCAATGTTACCGTTCTTTTGGTGCATCTTGTCGGTCCACTGCAACACGACCGGCGGGTTGGTGCCGAGCGACACCATCATCCCCGCAACGCTCGGAGAGTTGGGCGAATAACCGTATTGCTGCGGCGAAGCCGGGCCGTTGCCGATGTTGCGGTCGCCCGCCAGGAACATCTGCGGCTGGGTCTCATCCGCATCGCGTCCCACGAAATAGGAAATGGCGAGGTTATTGACGAAGTCCGCCAGCGCACCGGTGGTCATGAAGTTGGTCCGGGCCGTGCGTTCATCCGCGGGGCACACCACAACCTTGGGCGTGTTCAACTCGTTGGACAGCACCGAGTAGGTGTGGTAGGTCATGTTCGCCGCATTGTAGTAGGACGCCGTGCCCCCTTCGGTATTGGCCACCTTCAAAGGATAGCGGTCCTGATTGTCCCCCGCCCAGATACGGTAGGAGAGACCGACCTGTTTGAGGTTGTTGACGCAGTTAATGCGTTGGGCCTTCTGCTTGGCCTTGGCGAGGGCCGGCAGCAACATACCCGCAAGAATGGCGATAATCGCGATCACGACCAGCAATTCGATGAGCGTGAACGCGGCGAATTTGAGTTTTTTTGTCTGTTTCATAGTTTGATTTACTAAAGTTGCCTGATTGAACGCAAGTCAAATGCCAAATTCAAAAAGCCCAAAAAACTGGGCAATTTTGAGCTTGTCCGGCCGGTTGCGTGAAATTCGCGCGTGATTTTCACGCATTTTGCGTGATTTTCACGCAACCGCCGGGGCGAGTCATTGCGGAAGGTTAAATCGTAGTCCGTCGAAGCATTCCCGCTCATCCGATCCTCTGGAGTATGGAAAACGTAGAAGTCATGCCGCTGCGGCGGCAGCCGAAGAGAAATCCCCACTTTCAATTCCGCCGGCATGGGTTAGTGTTGAGCCGACAGACATCAAGCCGCTATGCAGAGGGCCCTGATTATAGACGACGACGCTGACTTTCGCCGAACTTTCTCGGAGTTATTGTCCGCCTTTGGCTGGCAAACCTGGCAAGCCAGTCACGGCGGGGCGGGAATCGTGCTCGCCCGAAAGCTTCGGCCCGAGGTGGTGTTCTGTGATTTGATGATGCCGCGCGGAAACGGTTTCCAATTTTGCCGTGCCTTACGCGCTGATCCACGCCTGAATGAAACCCGCCTCATCGTGATTTCCGGTCATGCGGTTCCCGCCAATCGCAAGGCCGCCCGCGGAGCGGGAGCGGATGATTGCCTCACCAAGCCGGTGTCCCTGGCCCGATTGCGAACCGCTTTACAGGCGACGGCCCGCCTGCCGTCCGCGTGGCTGCGGTTTTGGGGAGTGCGCGGCTCAATCCCGACCCCCGGACGCGCCACCGTCCGGTACGGGGGCAACACCTCCTGCGTAGAGGTGCGGGTGGGGGATGAAATCCTGATTCTCGATGCCGGTACGGGCATTCGACCGCTGGGGCAGGCTTTGATGGCGGAATTCCCCCGGCGCTCGCTTCGGCTCACGGTGTTGTTGACCCATACGCACTGGGACCACATTCAAGGGCTGCCGTTTTTTGCGCCGCTGTATCAGGCGCGACATCATATCCGCATCCTCGGTTCCGAAGGCGCACGGCGGGGACTGGCCGCGATTCTGGGAAATCAGATGGAGAATCCTTTTTTCCCGGTGGGCTTGGACGAATTGCCGAGCAACGTGCAGATTGAGGAACTGCGGGACTTGCATTTCCAAATTGGCGGCGTGCGGGTGGAAGCCTGTTACGCCAATCACCCGGGGGTTTGTCTAGGCTATCGGTTGTTTGCCGGGTCCCGTTCGCTCGCGTTTTTCCCCGATCACGAACCCCGGATCAGCCGGCGGTCCGGAACCGCCAAATCCAAGGACCGTAAACTCCTGAAGTTTTTGCAGGGAACGGAGGTGTTGATCATGGACGCCCAATACGATTGCCGTGAATACCGGCGGCATCGAGGCTGGGGCCACGGTTGTGTGGACGATACGGTGGCACTGGCGCTGGAGGCGGGAGCTCAACGCCTGTTCTTATTTCATCATGATCCCGACCATGACGACATCCAGCTGGCGAACCTGACGCGTCATGCGCAGTCGTTGGTCGCGGCGCGGGGCGCAAAATTGCGGGTCGAAGCCGCGCGGGAAGGCCAAAAAATACATTGGGCGGGCGCGGCGGTTCGCCGTCCGTTGCGGGCTTGAGCTTCACGGCGGGGACGCTATTTTGGAGTCATGCCGATTTACGAGTTTCATTGCGAGAAGTGCGATCGGGACAGCGAAATCCTTGTGCGTTCCAGCGAATGGAAAGGCGCGAAATGTCCGCATTGCGGTTCCACGAAGCTCGAGAAAAAACTGTCCGTCTTTGCCTCCGCCAGTTCTTCGGGCGGCGCGGATGCCTGCGCGGTTTCGCCGTCCGGTGCGCGCGGTGGCGGATGTTGTGGTGGCGGGTGCCATCATCATTGAGGCGCGGCAAAAGCGGAGCCGGGCGGACGTCGCCGGGCCCGCACAGCTTCATTGGGTTGTCGTCAGCGTTCCGGTGCGCACCGTCCAACGCCGTGCTTCCCGGGTGATTTCCCGCGGCCAGTTGGCCTCCGTGGCGGTCATGAAGACCTGGCCTTGGGCGTGATGCGTACGTTCCAGCAATGGCAGGAAACCCGCCCGCCGTTTCACGTCCAGTTCCCCCATCACATCATCCAGCAACAGCACCGGCGGCGTGCCGTGGAGTCCGGTCAGATATTCCGCCTGGGCCATTTTCAGCGCCAACGCCAGCGTGCGTTTCTGGCCTTCGCTGCCGAAGGATGCCGCGGATTGGTCATTGAGCCAGAGGCCGAGGTCGTCCAAATGTGGTCCCACCAGCGTGGTGCGGCGGTTGACTTCGCGCCGATGGGTCTGGGCCAGTTCCACGGCGAAATCCTGTTTTACGCTGGGCAGGTACTCGAGCCGCAGTTCTTCGGCATCATGGGAAATGCGCCGATACGCCAGCCGCGCCAGCGGGGACAATCGCGGCACCAACTCGCGGCGACGGTGAATGATCTCGGTCCCCAGCCGGACCAGTTCGGCGGTGAAACTGGCCAGCGCCGGTTCATCCAGCAGCGGCCGTTTGAGCAAGGCGTTGCGGGCGCGCAGGGCGCGCATGTAACGCTGGAGCACCGAGAGATACGCCGGGTGGGTTTGTGAGAGCAATAGATCCAGAAACCGCCGTCTTCCCCGGGCCGTGCCTTTGACCAATTGCAAATCCTCGGTACAAAACACCACCACGCGCAACGTGCCCAAGTAATCGGTCAACCGGCGCACCACCCGGCCGTCGAGCGTCAATTTCCGTTCCACGGCCGACCAATACATCTTGATCTCATGCGTGCCCACTCCGATCACTTCGCCCCCAACGAAGTAACCTTTCTGGCTGTGCCGGATTAATTGCGCGCCGCCCACGCCGCGGAACGAACGCAATGTGGCCATCAGATAAATCGCTTCCAGGATGTTGGTCTTGCCCTGCGCGTTGTCGCCCAGCAACAAGTGGAAGCCGGGCGCGAAAACCGCGTCCAGTCGGGCGTAATTGCGGAAATCCCGCAGGCGCAGGCGAGCCAGATGCACCCCGGCAGGATGCGGGAGCAAGCGGAACGCGGCGAGTTTTTTTGCTGGGGTGACTGCAACGCGAAATACGGTCAACGACGCTGATTGTGCGCGGCTTGAGCGTACTTTTGCGTCGCGAGGATTTCAGCGCGTTCGCGCGGGAAGGCGCCGGGGTCCAATGACGTCCAGCGGAGATGGAACCGGGTTTGTGCGATTTCGCGCATGGCTTGCCACCAGTCCGCCAGGGCAAGGCCGAGCGGCGGTGGTTGCACCGAACCTTGAATCAACAAACCCGCACGGGTGCGACGCTGGGCGGCGCCGGCAATTTTTCGGCCCCGCCACAGCACATCGAATTTTTCGTAACCGACAAAACACTGCCCCGGTCCAGTCGGTCGCCCGACGGGCGCCAGCTCTGCATCCACATCCAGCCGGTGAAACGCGGCGCATACCCATTCGTGAACCCGCCGGTAGCTTGCCTCCGCACGCAAGGAATGCCAAGCATGCCCAGCCGGGAAGGCTAGGCTGTAAGTCCAATCCGCATCGTGCGGCACCAGACCACCCCCAGTGGGCCGACGGATCAGTGGCCGCAATCGGGTCAGGCGCTCAATCTCCGCATATTTCTGGAAATACCCGAACGTGGCGGCGGGGACGGTCCAACCGTAAAACCGAAGCACGGGTTGTCCCCAGCGCGCCGCCGCTTCCAGCAAGGCTTCATCCAGCGCCATGTTGAACGCGGGCGCACCGGGACCGGATTGCAGAAGCCGCCAAGGCGCGGGCGCCGCAGCACGGGAAACCAAATGCTCGTCTGCAGAATGAATTGGTGGCGGTGTGGACGGTTGCATGGCGCGCGCTGGAGAAGGAGGCATCCGGCTAAACCCGGCCCGCTGATGGACACCATTTTGCGATTTCGCATCCCGCACAATCCGGTTTGCGGGCGCCGCAACGCCGCCGCCCATGCCAGATCAGCCAGTGGCTAAAAAGTGTCCACTGGGCGCGCGGGACAAGAGGGATCAATTCCCGCTCGATCTTTTCCGCGTCGGATTGCTGCGTGAGTCCGAGGCGTTGAGCCAGCCGCGCGACGTGTGTGTCCACGACGATGCCCTCATTCAGCCCGAACGCGTTGCCGAGAACGACATTGGCCGTCTTGCGCCCCACGCCGTCGAGTTGGGTGAGGGCCGCCATCGTGCGCGGAACTTTGCCCTGGTGTTTTTCCTCAATCGCCCGGCAACAGGCTTGGATGTGCTTCGCCTTGTGACGGAAGAAACCGGTGGACTTGATGTCCTTTTCAAGCGCCGCGAGGTCCGCGTTCGCGTAGTCCGCTGCGGACCGATATTTTTGGAACAGCGTGGCCGTCACCAAGTTCACCCGTTGATCGGTGCATTGGGCGGAAAGAATCGTGGCGACGAGCAACTCGAGCGGATTGGCAAAATTCAATTCACAATGCGCTTCCGGATAGGTGCGTTGCAGGCCGGCGATGATTTTCTTCAGCCGCGCGGCTTTGGCGGAGGCGGTTTCTTCCGGCATGATGGACATCAGTTTGCCCGGACGCATTCGGACGACAAGCCTCCTGAATCCGGCGGCCTGCCGCTACACCAACTCCGGCTCGACAATTTCCCGGGGTGCGGCGAACTGCGGGGTGCCATCCGGCGCTTCGGGATACTCGAAGATCTTACCCTCGTAGTTGCGGATGATTACACGGCCGGTGCTGCGGCTCAGAACGTATTCGGGGCTGACCGGCACTTTGCCGCCGCCGCCTGGTGCGTCAATCACGTAGGTCGGGACGGCGTACCCCGTGGTATGCCCGCGCAGCGCCTGCATGATCTCCAATCCCTTGCGCACGCTGGTCCGCAAATGCGCGGAGCCGGCGATCAGATCGCATTGGTAGATGTAGTAAGGCCGCACGCGGCACATCAACAGCTTTTGCACATGCGCCTTCATCACCTCGGCGTCGTCGTTGACGTGCCGCAACAACACCGACTGGTTGCCCAGCGGAATGCCGGCGTCGGCCAGCCGTTCCAAGGCGGTGCGGACTTCGGTGGTCAACTCGCGGGGATGATTCGAGTGAATGCTGATGAAGAGCGGATGATGCCGTTTCAACATGGCGCACAGTTCCGGCGTGATGCGTTGGGGCAGAAAGATCGGAATGCGCGTGCCGATGCGGACAAATTCCACGTGCGGAATCGCCCGCAGCGCGGTGAGCAACTGGTTCAGTTTGTCATCGCTGAAAAGCAACGGATCGCCGCCGCTCAGGAGAACGTCGCGGATTTCCGGGTGCTGACGGATATAGTCCAGTTGATCCGCAAAACGCGGATGGAAATCATATCCGCTCGCATTGCTGACCAGCCGCGAACGTGTGCAATAACGGCAATAGGACGCGCAGCGGTCGGTGACCAGGAACAGCACGCGGTCGGGATACCGATGCACCAAGCCCGGCACCGGCGAGTGCGAGTCTTCGCCGCACGGATCGGACATTTCCCACGGTGCCGTGTGGGTCTCCTCCAGCCGCGGGATGACCTGCCGACGGATGGGACAATGTTCATCCGCCGGATTGATCAGGTTGAAAAAATAGGGCGTGATGGCGAGCGCCAGCTTGTGATTGGCCAGTTGCGTGCCGGCGTATTCCTCCGCCGTCAGCGTGGGCATCAGCCGCGTCAACTGTTCGAGCCGGGTGATGCGGTGCTTAAGTTGCCAGTGCCAGTCGTTCCAATCCGCGTCGGAAACATTGTGCCACAAACCACGGCCGGCGGAGACAAAGCGCTTGAGAGCGCCGGGGGAACTGCCTTCGTCGCCGCTATCTTCCGTGGAAGCTTCAATTGACATAATGGGCGAACTATAGAACCGGATGAGTCACTGTCAAGTGAGCCCCCGATATTCATGGGAAAAGGCGGAATGGATTGTGTTTCCGGCGCTGAAGCATTGCAACATCTCCAGAAAATCGGCTGATCCTCGAACTGGCTGAAGCTCAACGACCAAGCCGGGCGGGCGTCTCAGCGCGTTTTCCGCAGAGCCGCCGCATACGCGCCGTCTGTGTCATCGGCGAAGGGCAACAATTTCCGCTCGCTCGCCAATTGGAATTCGGGATGCGTAGCGAGGAACTGTTTTACCACGTCCTGATTTTCCTCCGGTTCCAAGCTGCAAGTGCTGTAAACCAGCAGTCCGCCCGGTTTTACGACGGCTGCGGCGTCGGTGAGCAGGGCAAGCTGCGATTTGCGCAGGCGTTCGATTTCCTCGGGCCGCAGGCGCCAGCGCAAATCCACGCGCCGCCGGATGACGCCGGTATTGGAGCACGGCGCATCCACGAGCACGCGGTCGAAGGCGGGAAACGTCACCGTGTGGAGTGCATCGCGGGTGGTCGCGGATGTCGCTTCCACGGATGCAGATGGACGGCTGAAATCCACACAGGTCACGCCGAGTCGCCGGCAGTTATCTTGGATAAGCCCAAGACGTGCCTCAGAAACATCGCGGGCGACAATGCGGCCTTGGTTGTGGAGCAGTTGGGCGATGAAGGTGGTTTTGCCGCCTGGAGCAGCGCAGTAATCGAGAATCGTTTCTCCGGGTTGCGGAGCGAGGAGTTGAACGGCGAGCAGCGTGCTCGGGTCCTGGACGTAAAACCAGCCGTCCCGGAAACTGCCCATGCGCGCCAAAGGCGGATGCGCCTTCAACTCGAAAATCAGGTTCTCCGCCAACCAGTCGCGGTGGACGAAGTCGTATTCGACGTTTTCCATCTGCCGCCAGCGTTCGAGCAGTTTACCGGCATCGGTTTTGAGAGTATTAACCCGGGCAAAAGTTTTCGGTGGGGTGTTGTTCCATTCGAGCAGCCGGATGGTGTGTTCCATGCCCCAGAGTTGACGCCAGCGAGTGACCAGCCACTCGGGATGCGACCAGCCAAGGTGCGGTTGCGCAGATTGGAGATTCGCCAGTAATTTCCGCGTGGCATCCGCTTCGCGCAGATAACCCCGGAGCACGGCGTTGACAAATCCCGCCTGAGCCCCGAACCCCTGTCGTTTGGCCAGCTCGACCGTTTCATGGACAGCCGCATGGCCGGGGATGCGGTCCAACCAGAAAATCTGGTAGAGGCCCAGCCGGAGCACATCTTGCAGGGCCGGTTTTTGGGAGCGACCCGCAGTTTTACGGGCGATCAGCCAGTCAAGGGTGGCGCACCACCGGATTACGCCAAAGGTAAGTTCCTGGCAGAGATGACGATCGGCGGCGGACAACTGGGCGCGGGCCAGCGCGGAATCCAGGAGGGTTTCGATGAATTCCCCGCCGCGCGCATGTTGCCGCAAGAGCTGTGCCGCAATTTGTCTTGGTTTTTGTCCGTTCAATGCGTTTAATGATGGCCAGCGGTGTTGCGGATGCGAGAGAATTGATGCCTTATGCGTGAGGAATTTGAGAAACTGGCGGTAGCGGGCAAGATTGAAGGGCGGCATATTGAGCCGCTGGTCCAACTGGCAACCACAGGTTTCTGCATCCACCGCAGTTGGGGGTTCGGGTGCATTCGCACCATGGATCCGGTGTTTGCCCGGTTCACCATTGATTTCGTCAACAAACCGGGGCACACGATGGACTTGGGTTTCGCCACGGAAACGCTCAAACCCATTCCCAAGGAACACATTTTTGCGCGGAAAGCGACCGACCCGGAGGCGTTGCGCCAACTGGCGGTCGCCAATCGTCTGGAACTGATCAAGATCGTGCTGCTCAGCTTCGAGGGCCGGGCCACCGTTGAACAAATCCAACAAATTCTGGTCCCCGATATCATTCACGAGGATTGGAGAAAATGGTGGGAGTCCGCACGGCGTGAGTTGAAGCAGAGTGGTCATTTCCTCGTGCCGTTGAAGAAGTCGGATCCCATTGTTTATCAGGAGGAAAAAAGGTCGCTCGAAGATCGGTTGCTGGGCGAATTCCATGCTGCGAAGGGATTGAAATCCAAAATTGCGGTGGCCGGCGAGATATTGCGTAACTCTAACGATATCAATGAGTTAGACAACATTGTTGCCGAGGTGATTCGTGTTCTCAATGGAGATATTGCCTCTCACCAGCGCACGCAACCGGCGCTGGCATTGGAAGCGATTTTCATGCGCGATGATCTTCGAGATTTGACTGAAGAATCGCCGGCGGAAGGAGAGTTGACGGCGCATCAATTTTGGGTGCAGGAAACCGATCCGGGATTGGTTTTGGA
>MWDV01000118.1 GCA_002070715.1 Verrucomicrobia bacterium ADurb.Bin118 | reverse complement strand
GAGATCGGCTTGGATTAAAAAATTGGCCCCCGACGTACTGTGATTATGCACTTGGAGACAAAGCACGTTGTCCCCCGCCACTAACCGCGTGTTCGCATTCCCTACCGGAATAGTTTCCATATTGAGGGTATTGAGATTGGGGTTGAGGGCGTCCTGATCGTGAAAGGCAAACATCCCGGGATTACCCATGTTGCGTCGCGCAATTTCGACGCCGTTAAGGAAGGCGATAAAGCCATCGTTGTAACGGACGCGTAACTCCATCGCCGCGCCGCTGGCGGCTTGCTCCGGCGTGGCCACAAACGTCTTGCGTAAGTAGAGTGAGGCGGCGCGATACTGGAGTTGCGCCGCGAGATCGGTGGCGATGGTTACGCCGCTGAAGGTGCCAAAGCCAAAGGGCCCGGCCGCAAGACCCCACCGCGAATCGTCGTAAGCAATGTCCTGCCACGGCGTGGTGTTTCCAACGCGGGGATAAGCACCCGGCACCCGTTGCAGCAACCGGTCCGACGAAGTGGCCACCAATTCATTGATGATCACCTGCCCCCAGGCAAGCTGGATCGTCCCTCCCAAAATCACCGACAACCAAAACGCACGCAGAAAACCGCCAAACAACATGCTCTTCACTCTTTCATTAAAATCCAATACGCACAAGGACAAAGCATGTGAGCCGCAACCGGAACGCGACTTGATATGGTCTCGATTATTCCGGAGTGAACGAAGATGAACGGACGCGAGCGTAACTCATAGAGAAAGAGGAAAACGCCTTCGACCCTGGAAAAATCGCGCGATTTCGGTCAGCCATCGTGATTGCCCTCCACAGCTACTCGCATTTGACTACTTCAGGCCGGATGTTCGAAGACCGTACCAAAAAACTTACGCGCAACCGAAACGGCCAATCCGGGGATGTGACGCGTCCAAATTCGCTTTGACGATCCCCCAGCCAGTCCGTGGGAAAGTTGAATACGGGAGCCCGGGCTCAACTACGGGCTGAACATTCAACGTCGCCCCGGGTTGGCGGGAGGCGGTTGAGCGGGCGCGTTGGGGTTGGAATTCGGTTTCGTTGTCCCGCCGCGAGCGGCCACGTCCGCCGGTTCAAGTTGGGCGCCTTGATCGTGCGTGGCCGCAATCCAATCTGCGAGAACCGCGCGCATACGCATCAGCACGGCCTGATGCGCGGATGACGCCGCCAAGTTGTGGACTTCGTCCGGGTCCGCCTGCAAATCGTACAATTCCTCCACCGGCATCGCCGGCGCGCACAGGAACGCCTGGGCCGGCGTCAGCTTTCCCTCCGCGTGAAGTTCTTTGAGTAAATTCCACACCGGATAAGCGCGCTCCTTGTAGGCGTTATCCTGCAGAAACGGCCGCCCGGGCGTGAAGTTGCGGATGTAGCGATACCGCGAATCGCGCACGGTGCGGAAACGGAAGACGGTTTCATCGCAACGGTCCCGCGCGCCAAAGACATAGGTGCGCGGTTTCGCCGCGTTGTCGCCCAGGAAAATTTCGCCTTCCATCCGGGCGGGTTTCTTCGCCCCCGCGATGGCCAGCATCGTGGGCGCGAGATCAATCGCCATCAACAACCGGCTGTCCACCGTGCCGGCCCGGAAATGCCGGGGCGTGGGGAAATTTTTGGGCCAACGAATAATCAGAGGCACATGCAGGCCGGAATCGTAACAGAATTGCTTGCTCCGCACATGGGCGGCGCCGTTGTCCCCGAAAAATACCACCACCGTATTGTCCGCCAATCCGTCAGCCTCAAGTTGTTCCAGTACGCGCCCGACCTTGCGATCCAACGCGCTCGCAGCGTCGAGATATTTTGCCCAGTCTTCGCGCGCCACTGGATGATCAGGAGTCCAGGCGGGCAGTTCCACACGGGCGGGATCCGCGCGGCGGGGCGCGCGAAAGCGGCGATGGGTTTCGGAAAAATTGATCTGCGCGTAGAAAGGCTGTTGCCGGCGCAAATCATCCCACCGGTCCGAATCAAAGGGCGAACCCGCGTAAGCGAAATTCCAATCCGTTTTGCCAGTACCTTTGAACCCCACCGCCGGCGGCAGCTCCCTCACGTTGGCGGTGAAATAGCCCGCCTCACGCAGCCAGTCCGTCAGCAGGCGTACGCCCGCGGGCAACGTGTAGCCGTCGTCGCGATGCGACCGATGGTTGTGCGCGCCGATGGTCGTCTGATACATCCCGGTCATGAACGCCGAGCGACTCGGCGAACACACGGGGGCGGTGGTGAAGAACCGCGTGTAACGCACGCCTTGGGCGGCCAGTTCATCAAGATGAGGCGTCCACACCTCGCGGGTGCCATAACAACCGAGGTGCGGCCCAAAATCCTCGGCGATCAACCACAGAATGTTGGGAGCGAATGAAGCGGATGACGCGGCAACAGCGGTTCCCGAATCAATCGCCAGCACGGCAATTCCGAGGCCGAGGCTTGCGAGTGTGCTTTTCATTTTATTCCCACCGAACCGGGGTCTCCGCGTGGACCAACCCGGCTGATTTCAATCGGTTGAAAGCCCAGTCGGAAAGCCGGCGACGCCGGGAGCAACCGGAAATCATCCTGCTCCGGGGCGATAAACAGTGGATCGGCAAAGAGTGAGTGCATGTCGTGCCCGCGCTTGCGCCAATGATCGAATGTCCCGCCGGCGAAGGTCAGGTCATCGGGCGTGGCCGCGGCCCGGTAGTCCCAATACAGGTTGCGGTCCAGGATGAACCGATCGTTCCGCCAGCTTCCGCCCAACACCACCCCGTGGTTGAACACCACAACGTTGTTGCTGAAGCTGAAGCTGGGATGCGGCTCGTCCCGGGTGCGCTGGAGTTGATGGGCGCGGGCAAAGGCGAAGATATTGTTCCGCACGATATTGGTCGCCCCGTAATGCTGATGGAAACCGCCGTGGGTTGTGCGATACACTAGATTGCTTTCGATAAGAACCCTGCTGCTGCCTTCATCGGTGTAGATGCCCCAGCCGCCGTAGCGCAGGCCCGCGATGTCGTGCCACAGATTGTTC
>MWDV01000117.1 GCA_002070715.1 Verrucomicrobia bacterium ADurb.Bin118 | reverse complement strand
TTTCGTGGCGCACGAGGGCCGACGCACCGACGCGGGCGCGGTGCTGGCGCGGCATCGGTTGAAGGGCGGCAAGGAGCAGATGTTCAAGGAAGTGTTGCGCGGATTGGACCTGCATCATCCGCCCTGCGAGAGCCTGAGGGCCAACCGGATGTTTTACGCGTTGGGGGCGCTGGCCTACAACCTGATGCAAGCGGTGCAACTGCTCTGCCTGCCGGACGCATGCCAGAGCTGGACGGTGGCCACGTTGCTGCGGCAACGGGTGCGCCTGCCGGCGACGTTGGTGCGGCACGCGCGGCGGCTGGTGGCGCGGGTGGAAGTGGCGGTAAGCTGGCTGGGCTGGTGGCAGGCGTGGGAAGCCCGCTGGTGGAGGGGTGCCGGCGCGTCCGCAGGGACGGCGTCGGGCTGAACCCCTGCGGGGGTCAGTCGGAGCGCGCGAACCGCGCGGGATTCCGCCGCGGTCAGGGGTGCGGTGTCGGCGCGACGGGCGCGGCGCCGGGCGGAAACCGGGGCCGAACGCGCCGGACGCACCGGTGGGAGCGCACTCGCGGGTCCAGCGGCCCGGATTCTCCCGATTCTCATCCCGTGGAACGTGCCGCACCTGGGCCTTACTCGCGTTTGCCCGGGCTGGCTAACGATTCGGGCACTCCTCCCTCACCACAGATTCGCATTGGCTCGCCCGGCGGGATTCGCTTTAATCCCGGCCACATGAGTATTGCCTATCAGATCGTGGTTTGCGGGAGCATCGTGCCGGACCCACTCCAGACGTTGACGCCCGTCACCGGGCCGACCGGACCGGGATTGAAGAACGAAATGATGCTGCCCGCGTGGTTGGACCCGTGGGCGGGCCACGCGCTTTACGAGGCGGCGCACCTCGCCAAAAACCAGCCCGGCAGCAAGGTCTGGCTCGTCAGCCTCGGCCCGAAAGCCAAGCTGCAACAGGTGATGATGACAGTGGCTCAGAAAGTGCCGTTCGAGTTGATCGCCCTGGACGGCGCCGCCGGCGGCTTTACCGATGCCGCCGAAACCGCCGCCGCACTGGCGGAAGCCATCGCCGCCCTGCCGGGACTTGACCGGTCAAAGTTGCTCGTGTTCGGCGGTTGGGAGTCCGCGTCACGCGGGGCCGGCGCCACACTGCAAATTCTCGCCGAGCACTTGGGGATCACGGATGTGTTCATGGGGGTGGACGAATTAAAGGTGGAAGCCGACGGCACGCTGGAAATCCTGGAACGGATTGAGGGCGGGCGTCACCAGGTTTCCCGGTGCAGCGGCGCCCCCGCTGTCCTCGGATGGGCCACCGGCAATCTGCCCGAGCCGAAAAACAATCCCCAGATCGGCATGACCAACATGCGCGGGGTGATGCCGGCGTTGCAAAAAGCCCGGTCCGTGACGGTCGGCGCGACCGGCGTCACCTTCGCCGAGGTCGTGCTGCCCCAACAACAGCGGCAAACGCGCATCGTGAAGGACGCCGCGCCGGACGACATCGCCCGGGAAATCGTGGACTGGATCAAACAATAAAGCCGGCGCGCTGGGGAACACGCAATCCGTTGTCCCCGGCGGCGGCAAGGCATCAACGAACATGGAAACCATTCTTTTTCTCGCTCATACAGAAGCCGATGGCACGCTCGCTCCGGCGGCGTTGGAAGCGCTCGGTACGGCGACATCCCTGAACACAAGTCTGGCAAACGCCCGGTTTATTGTCGGGTTGCTTGGGGAAAACGTGACGCCCGCCGCCCAGCAAATTGCGTCCTGCGGCGCGGCCAAATTCCTCGGGGTCTCCGGAGCGGATTTTGCTCCGGCCCGCTACGCATCCGATGCCACGGCGGCGGCCGCACTGTGCCAGGCGGCGGAAGCCACTTTGGTGGTGGCACCCGCGACCTCGCGTTTCAATCGCTGCCTCCCGGGCGTGGCCCAGCGCGTGGGCGGTCGCGCGGATACCCACGTGACGCAGGTCCGCGCAACGGCAGACCAGGTTTCCGTATCCCGATGGTATTACCGCCAGCGCATGGAAGGCACCCACACGCGCACCCAGCGTCCGTGGTTCATCCTCGTGGACCCCGGCACTCATCCGGCGTGGACCGGCGCCGCCGCCACCGTCGCGGTCGAACCCGTGGCCGTCACGCTCGAAGATGCCGCAAAACGCACCACCGTCACCGGCTTCCGAACCCCCGCGGCGGACGCGCAAACCATCCGCCCGGACGCCTCCCTCCTGTTGGTCGCCGGCGCGGGGTGGACGAAGAAACAAGCCGACGGGCAGACACACGTGCCCGAGGCGGAGCAACTGATCCTTGATTTTCTGCGGCTCACGCGCGCGTCGCTCGGCAGCACCAAATCGCTGGTGGACCTCGGCGGGGAGGGGCAGGCGGTGTTGTCGTTCCTGTCGCACCTGAACCAGATTGGCCAGACCGGCGCGACCCCGCGTCATCCGAAGGGCTTGAGCACCTGCTGTCACGGAGAGGAACCGCACACCGTCGGTTGGCGTTTCATCAACGAACGCCGCGCCATCAGCCTGGATCCGAACTGCAGTTGGGCGCGCGGCAAAGCGGATGTGCTGTACGTGGCTGATGCCTTCGCCGTTATGAGGAAGGTCAACGAACTGCTGGCGGCGTAAGCCCGGCGCCCGCTCCTCCGCCGTCAGGTCCGGCGGCAAAGTTCTCCGGCGCAATCGGCTTGCATTTCTGTACAAGGCCGCTATCGTGCGGCCAACCGCAATCGCCAATGCTTATGTCACGCACCGTTCGCCAATCCTTGAACAACAGCAACGTGCTCTCCGTCGTCATGGGCGGCGGGCAGGGCTCGCGGCTGTTTCCCCTCACCAAATACCGCGCCAAGCCGGCCGTGCCGCTCGCGGGCAAGTACCGCTTGGTGGACATTCCCATCTCCAACTGCATCAATTCGGGGCTGCGCCGGCTGTACATCCTGACCCAGTTCAACTCGGTCTCCCTGCACCGCCACATTTCCCAGACGTACAAGTTTGACCAGTTTTCCTCCGGGTTTGTGGAAGTGTTGGCCGCCCAGCAGACCTTTACGGACGATTCATGGTACCAAGGCACCGCCGATGCCGTGCGCAAAAATCTCGCGTACTTCATGAACCACGATTGGGATTACCTGCTCATCCTCAGCGGCGACCAATTGTACCGGATGAATTTCCAGCAGATCATCACGCAACACGCCGAAACCGGCGCGGAAGTGACGATTGCCACCATCCCGGTCCCGCGCGCGCAGGCCCAGGGACTGGGCATCATGCAGGTTGCGGCGGACCGCCAGATTGTGCGGTTCGTGGAGAAACCGAAGGAGCCGGCGGTGTTGGATTCGTTGCAATTGCAGCCCGAGTGGTACAAACGCCTCGGCATCCACCACGAGTCCGAGGAACTCCTGCTGGCTTCCATGGGGATTTACGTTTTCAACCGGGACGTGATCATCCGGTTGTTGGAAAACGCGCTGGTGGATTTCGGCAAACACATCATTCCGAACGCCATTGACACGCACCGCGTTTATTCCTTCGTCTATCAGGGATACTGGGAGGACATCGGGACCATCCGCTCATTCTTCGAGGCGAACCTGGACATCGCCTCGGAACTGCCGCGGTTCAATTTCTTCGACATGACCGCGCCCATCTTCAGCCGGCCCCGTTTCCTGCCGGGCTCGAAGATCAACGGCGCCCATGTGGATCACGCGATTGTCACGGACGGCTGCATCATCAACCACTCGCGGATTTCCAACAGCATCGTGGGTTTGCGCAGCGTGGTGGGCGAAGGCTGTGAATTGCGGCGCGTGGTGTCGCTGGGCTGCGATTACTTTGAATCCGCAGAATCCATCCGGGAGAACGAACAGTTGGGCCGGCCCCGCGTTGGCATTGGCCGCAACACGCGCATCGAAAACACCATCATTGATAAGGATGCACGGATTGGCGACAACTGCGTCATCTCCCCCGCCGGCAAGCCGGAGAGCGTGAATCACGACCTCTATTTCATCCGCGACGGCATCGTCATCATCCCCAAGAACGGCATCATCCCGCACGGCACCGTGATTTGAACGCGGGGCCGCGGGCGCCCCGTCGGGGGCATGCGCGGGACCACCCCGACTTTTTTCGCCCCGCCAGCCCGTAGTTTACAGTGGGAACAGGGCTTGGTACAACGTGCCCGTGCCTGATTCCACTGCCATCTGGAAATCGTTGACTGCGCCCCGCCGGCTGTTTCTGATCGCCGGGCCGTGTGTGATTGAGAACGAATCGCTCTGTCTCAAGGTCGCCACCACGCTGCGGCGCGTGTGCGCCCGGCTCGGAATCACGTACATTTTCAAGGCCAGTTTTGACAAGGCCAACCGGACCAGTGGCCAATCCTTCCGCGGCCCGGGCTTGGACGCCGGATTGGCGGTGCTCGCCCGGGTGCGGGAACAGGTGGGCGTGCCGGTGCTCACGGATGTGCATAACGAAACCCAGGCGGCAATCGCCGGGGAGATGGTGGATTTGTTGCAAATCCCGGCGTTCTTGTGCCGGCAAACGGATTTGATCGCCGCCGCCGTGGCCACCGGATGCATCGTCAACTTGAAGAAGGGACAATTTCTCTCCCCGGCTGAGATGGGGCAGGTGGTGGAGAAAGCCCGATCCGCCGGGGGACGCCGGTTATTGATCACGGAACGCGGAACCACTTTTGGCTACCACAACCTAGTGACAGACATGCGCGCCATCCCGCAGTTGCGGCGCTTCGGGTGTCCGGTGGTTTTTGACGCCACCCATTCCGTCCAATTGCCCGGCGCCGGCGGGACGGCCTCCAGCGGCCAGCGCGAGTTTGCGCCGGTGTTGGCAGGCGCGGCCCTGGCGGCCGGCGCCAACGGACTGTTCATTGAAACCCATCCCCAACCCGACCACGCGCTCAGCGACGGGCCCAACATGATTCCCCTGGGTGAAATGTCGGCGGTGTTGGCCCGTTTGCTCAAGGTATTCCGAGCGGTCCACGGATGAGCCGTCCATCTGTCATGAGAACCTCAATGCCCCAGACCTTGCGCGCGCGGTTGCGTCGGGTGCGGTTGCTGTTGTGCGATGTGGACGGCGTCTTGACCGATGGCACGGTGATCGTGCGGGGCCGCGGCGACGAGGCCAAACGGTTCAATCTCCGCGACGGGCAGGGGCTGGTTTTGTTGCGCCGCTGCGGCATTCGCGTGGGTTGGATTTCGAGCCGGCCCTCGGCGGCCACCGCCCGTCGGGCGCGCGAATTGAAGGTGGATTTTCTGGTGCAACGCAAAGGGCCCAAGGTGGCGGCCGTGGAGGAAATCCTGGCGCACACCGGCTGTTCCTGGACGGAGGTCTGTTATGTCGGCGATGATTGGGTGGACCTCGGCCCGTTACGACGGGCCGGCGTGGGCGTTGCCGTGGCAGATGCGGCGCCGGAAGTGCGCGCGACCGCCCGGGTCGTCACCCAAGCCGCCGGAGGACAGGGTGCGGTGCGCGAAATCGCGGACTGGATTTTAGAAGCACAGGGAAAAAAAGCGGCGTTGGTGGCGGAATTCGCGGCATGAACATTCGCTTTCATCGTGGACCAAGGCGCGGGCTTCAGTTCTGGGCCGCGGTGTGGATGGCCCTCGCGCTGGGAACCGGACTGGCGGCGGCCCAGCCAATGTCGTTGGGTGTCATGCGGGATTTCAGCGTGCCGGATTTCCATGATCCCCCCCACGAAACCCAGCTTCGTTGGCTGTTCAAAGGCGCGGAAGCGCGGCCGCAAACCGGCGGTTTGATCTGGGTGCGCGAAATCACGCTCCAACAATTCCAAACCAACGGCCAGCGCGAACTGCTCATTGAATCGCCGGAATGCATCTTCAATTCCGGGACTCGCGAGGCCAGTTCATCCCAAGCGTTGCGGATGCAACTGCAGGACGGGCGGCTCACGTTGGCCGGGGAAGGTTTTTACTGGCAGGCAACGAATTCTCTGCTGGTGATTTCCAACCAGGTGCAAACCACGGTGCGCGGAGGCTGGCTCGCCGCAGCGGCGGAGGGCGTCCCGGAGGTTTCCCCACTGGCGGGCGACGCCCGCGTGGAGGCGGAGGAATTCATCTACAACCACAGCGCCCTGCTCGCGACGTACCACCGCAACGTGCGGGCGACGAGCACGAATTTCCATCTCACCAGCGAACAGTTGACCTTCAACGTGCCGGCGGAGGCGGGCGGCACGGTGGAAGCCCTGGTTGCCGAACAAAACGTGGCGCTGGAACTCGGGGCGTGGCAGGCCCGCGGCGCCCGGGCCGTCTATACGCCCAGCAACGGCTGGCTGCATTTGATCGGCGCGGTCACCTGGCGGGCGGAAACGCGCGAAGGGAGCGGAGATACGGTGTTGCTGGACGGCGCGGCGCAGCGATTGGACGTCCAAGGCAACGCCCGCTTGCGCTTGCCCGTAACGGGCGCGGGTTTGGTGCCGCAACAAGCGCCGGCGGCAGCAAGCGGCGACGAGACAAACCGGTTCGTGACCATTATGGCGATGCGTTATGAACTCCAAACGAACCACGCCCGTTTCGAGGGCGGAGTGAACGTGACCGAGCGCGCCGGGGAACAGGTCCGGGGCCGGCTGACGTGCGGCACGTTGCAGATTGCCTTGGGCGGCACCAATCAAGTTCAGGATTTGGTGGCGGAACGGGAGGTGGTGATCGAGCAGGAGACGCGCCGGTTTACGGGCCAGCGGATGGACTATAACGCCGCCACGGGCGAGGCCCGGTTGACCGGGCAGCCCACTTGGCAGGACGGCGAGCGTCACGGCGCCGGCGAGGTATTGCTGGCCCATCTGGCGGACAACCGATTTATCGTCCGGGGCGGGGCCCGGCTGACCTTGCCGGGCGCGGATGACAACCAGTTGCTCGGCGCCTTGGTGCCGCGACCGGAGTCAACGCGCGTGAACCCCACCCCGACCTCGTCTGCCCCGGCAAAATCGGTGCAAATCACCAGCGAAACCTACGAACTCTCGCCGAAAGGCGCGGTGTTCCAGGGCGATGTGCGGGTGGACGACGCGCAGATGCAGTTGACCTGCGAGCGGTTGACCGTGACAATCGCGCCCGACGGCACGAATGTGGCCAACATCGTTGCCGACGGAAATGTCGTCATGAATCTGACCGAAGCCAGCGGCGCCGCGAGCACCGCCACCTGCGCCCGGGCGGTGTACACCGCCGCAACGGAACAGCTTGAATTCAGCGGGCAACCCGTGGTGGACCGGGCGGACGGCAGCCGGTTTGCCGCGGAAAAAATCGTGATGGACCGCACAACCGGCAAACTCAGCGCGCTGGGTCAATTGCATTTCCAAGGTCGCTGGTCGCCGCCCGGCAACGAATCCCAAGCGCCCCGGCTGCCGTGGGAAAAACCGAGCGCGCCGCGTCCCCCTTCCCCGGTCACCCCGTGAAGAAGCCCCCCGTGCAACTCTCCCCGGCCCCGGCGGCGTCCGAAGCCGCGGCAACGCCGTTGCTGGTCACCGAACGTCTGGTGAAAGAATATCGCCAGCGCCGGGTGGTGAACGGGGTATCCCTCACGGTGGCGGCGGGAGAAATTGTGGGGTTGCTGGGCCCGAACGGCGCCGGCAAGACCACCACCTTCAACATGGTCGTCGGGCTGGTGCGGCCGGACGAAGGCCAGGTGCGGTTTCAAGGCCGGGATTTGACACGGCTGGCCATGCACCAACGCGCCCGGCGAGGGATGGGCTATCTCACCCAGGAACCGTCGGTGTTTCGCAAGCTCACCGTCGAGCAAAACATCCGTGCCATCCTGGAAACCTGCGCTGTGGGGCGGGCGGAACGGCGCGTGCGCCTCAAATATCTGCTGGATGAGCTGGACCTGACACCCCTGGCCCGGAGCAAGGCCTATCAATTGAGCGGCGGCGAAAAACGGCGGCTGGAGATCACCCGCGCGCTGGTGACGAGTCCCAAGTTGTTGCTGCTGGATGAGCCCTTCAGCGGCATTGATCCCATTGCGGTTTACGAAGTGCAAAAAATCATCCGGCGGCTGAAGGAACGGGGGCTGGGCATTCTTGTGACCGACCATAATGTGCGGGAGACACTCAAGCTGGTGGACCGCGCTTATTTGATCCATAAAGGCGAAGTGGTTTACGAAGGCGACGCCGCCCGCATGGTGGAAGACCCCAAGGCGCGGGAAATCTATCTGGGGCCCGATTTTAACATGTAGCGGCCGACCGCGGGCCGCGGTTGAAGCCTGCACGGTTTAATTCACGCATGACCATGAAACACGATGCAGTCACCGTCGAACGATTTTACACCGACCAATCGGGCGCGTTGGGGCTGAAGTTGATCGCCGGTGCGGGCGGCTTGAAACGCGTGATTCACGAGCCCACGATCAACCGGCCCGGGCTGGTGTTGACCGGGTTCACCCGTTACTTCGCCCACAAACGCATCCAGGTCATCGGCAACGCGGAGGCGTTCTATCTCAAATCTCTGCCCGAACCCCAGCGGTTGCTCCGCTACCGCGAATTTCTGCGGCACCGCTTGCCCTGCATTGTCTTCAGCCGCGGCTTGCGGCCCGACAAGATTTTTTTGCCCATCGCCGAGGCGGCCAATGTGCCCATTTTTCAATGCCCGCTGATCACCATGAAATTCATCAACCTGGCCACGCTGGCCCTGGAGATGATGTTCGCCCCGCGCGGCACGGAGATGGGCAGCATGGTGGACATTCTCGGTGTGGGCGTGCTCATCCGCGGCGAGAGCGGCATCGGCAAGAGCGAAAGCGTGCTCGCGCTGCTGGAGCGCGGCTACAGTCTGGTCTCCGACGATGTCACCCGCGTCACCCTGGTGGATGGCCGGCACATCATCGGCACCAGTCCCGAGTTGACCCGCGAACACATGGAGGTGCGCGGCCTCGGCATCATTCATGTGGCGGCCATGTTTGGCATCCGGAGTGTGCGTCTCGACAAACGCCTGGACTTGGTGGTGACCCTCAAACCGTGGGAAGCCGTGCCGGACGTGGACCGCGTCGGCATGGAACAGAAGACCGTGGAGATTCTGGGGGTGGACATTCCGCACTTCATCATTCCGGTGCGGCCGGGACGCGACCTGGCCCGGTTGATCGAAGTGGCGGCGCTTCACACCAAGCTGAAAGCCTCCGGCCGCAATCCGGCCAAGGAAATGAACGACCGCCTACTGGCGCAAATGGTCGGCACCCCCCGCTTATAGTTTGTATTGGCCAAATTGCTGCGACTGGTTTACTTCTTTGGACAAATACATGAACGCACGCAAACCGGACGAAAAAGGCCCCTGGGTGACCAAAGACCTCTGGATCACCAACAAACTGGGTATCCATGCCCGTCCCGCCTCCATGTTCGTGAAAACCGCCAACCGTTTTGCCTGCGATGTGTTTGTGGAAAAAGACCGGGAAACCATCAACGGCAAGAGCATCATGGGCCTGATGATGCTGGCCGCCGGCCCCGGGAGCAAAATTACCGTGCGCGCGCGCGGCCACGACGCCTCCCAAGCCCTGACGGAAATCGAAGCCCTCGTCAAACGTAAGTTCGACGAAGAATAACCGCCCTTGGCCGGTCTCCGGCGGTGGGAGGAGCGGGCATGGGCATTTCCGCTGCCTGAGCCCGCGCTGGCCGGCCTCGGAAAGACATATTCCGCGCTGATTTTCCCCAACTGGGATAGGGGGCAATCTTGCCAATTTCCGAAAAATTCACCACTCTGCGCCCCGAAAAATCTGAACACGACGGTCGGGTTGATTGTCTGTGCAGCGTAGGTTTTTCGGAAAATGAACACTGGAATTACTGCCATCAACGCCGCCGTGCAGGAAGCCGGCGCGTTCGTCCATCCTCTCTTCACCGAACTCGGCAAAGTCATCGTCGGCCAGACCTATCTGACCGAGCGGCTGGTCATCGGCATGTTGGCCAACGGCCACGTCCTGCTCGAAGGCGTGCCCGGCCTCGCCAAAACGCTGGCCGTGAAGTCGCTGGCCAACTGCATCAACGTCAAATTCTCCCGCCTTCAGTTCACGCCGGACATGCTGCCCGCCGACGTCATCGGCACGCAGATTTACAATCCGCAATCGGGCGGCTTCAGCACGCGCCAAGGCCCGATCTTCGCCCACCTGGTCCTGGCCGACGAAATCAACCGCGCGCCCGCCAAGGTCCAGAGCGCGCTGTTGGAAGCCATGCAGGAAAAACAGGTCACCATCGGCGACCAGACCTTCAAGCTGGAGGAACCGTTCCTCGTGCTGGCCACGCAAAACCCCATCGAACAGGAAGGCACGTACCCGTTGCCCGAAGCCCAGGTGGACCGGTTTATGTTGAAGCTCAAGATCGGCTATCCGTCGCGCGGCGAGGAGCGCCAGATTCTTGACCTCATGGCCCGCACCTCCGGCACCCCCGCGACCCAGCCCGTCGTCGAGCCGAAGCAGATTCTCCACGCCCGCGAGGTCATCAACGACCTTTACATGGACGAGAAGGTCAAGGAGTACATTGTGGACCTCGTCTGCGCCACGCGGAATCCGGAGGAATACAAGATTCCGGTGAAGGAATTCATCCAGCTCGGCGCCTCGCCGCGCGCCACGATCAACTTGACGCTCGCCGCCAAAGCCCACGCCTTCCTCAAAGGCCGCGGTTACGTGACGCCCCAGGACGTGAAAAGCATCGGCATGGACGTGCTCCGCCACCGCGTGGCCATCACCTACGAAGCCGAGGCGGAGGAAAAAACCAGCGAAACCATCATCCAGAAGATTTTTGACGAGCTGCCGGTGCCGTGATGCGGATACAGAATTGGGCACAAGCCATGATGAACAAAATCGCCGCAAGCACGGCAAATTCGTTGAACAGGGAACCAAAGTGATTGAAGCGCCGTCGGCGCGACATCTTTGTAGAACCGCGACCACCAAACGATTTTTAGCTCCGGAGGAGCGATCTCTCTTCGTAACAATGGACAGAACAAATGAAAATTGAAGGCCACCACATGCCGCCCCTACGGGGCTTGAATTGGGTGGGGCCCAGTTTCTACAAAGATGCCGCGCCTCCGGCGCTGAGGATTCATTCCGTACGGGTGACCATTAAAACCGTCATCCAGAAAATCTTTGACGAACCGCCCGCGCCGTGAGTCTGGTGGTTGACGCGTTTGATCGAACGTAATATCGTTTTACGAGTCAAATAACGATATGAATACCGTAACACTGTCCCCCAAGTTTCAAATTGTCATTCCACGGGCGATTCGTGAGGCCCTTCGCCTCAAGGCGGGCCAGAAGTTGCAGATGATCAATTTCGAAGGTCAGATCGTCGTCGTCCCTTTGCGTCCCATCAAAGAGATGCGCGGGGCGTTCAAGGGCATGAATACCCACTTTGAGCGCGAACCGGACCGCCTATGAACGTTGTGGATTCCTCCGGTTGGATTGAGTTTCTCGGTGGCGGGGCCAACGCAGACTTCTTCACCGCCGCCATTTCCGACGTCTCCCGGCTGGTCGTGCCGACCATCTCCGTATTCGAAGTCTGCCGTTGGACCCGACGTGAACTGGGGGCGCGCCAGGCACTGGAAGCCATGGCCTTGATGCAGCAGGGCCGCATCATTGCGTTGGACGCCACGCTCGCCATGAACGCGGCACGCTTGAGTCTTGATCTGAAATTACCGATGGCGGATTCCATCGTTCTGGCAACCGCCCGCGCCCATAACGCCGTTCTCTGGACCCAGGACGACGACTTTGAGGGTCTGGACGGCGTGAAATACGTGGCCAAGAAGAAAGGGGGAAAATGAGCCACGTCCCCATCCACTCGGGCCAGAACGCCGATGCGGCGGCCATTCCAATCACTCCAAGGGGACGTGATGGAAGCCCAAGCCCTAGGCCCAGATCATGGTCCATCAGGTTGTGGTTATTGGGGCTGTTTAGTCCCAGTCTTTTCTTTTTGGTGGTGGACTTTGTCATTGAACGACTTTTAAACGGACCGGAGCCTTCTGGTCGGTGGTTGTACATAACGCTCCTCTTGGGGCTTTGCGCTTGTATCTGCGGAATTCTTTGGATGCCAACAAACTACTGGAAGCGGCTTGGTCTTTTGGTGTTGAGTATCGTGGCCATGATGGTTCAAGTGCTGGCGTGGGGCGTTTACTATCTCACCCAGTCTGGATTGGAGGGAATTCAATAATGATCCCCCGCGAGATTCTCAAAAAAATCCGGCAGATCGAGATTCGCACGAACCGGCTCGTGACCGAGTCGCTCGCGGGCCAATACCACAGCGTTTTCAAGGGCCAGGGGATGAATTTCGACGAGGTGCGCGAATACCAGCCCGGCGACGAGGTGCGCGCCATTGACTGGAACGTCACCGCACGCATGAATCATCCTTTCGTGAAGAAATTCGTCGAGGAACGCGAACTGACGCTCATGCTAGTGGTGGACGTGAGCGGATCCGGATTGTTTGGTTCGGTGGCGCAATCCAAACGCGAACTGGCGGCCGAAATCGGGTCGGTGCTCGCCTTCTCCGCGCTCCGCAACAATGACAAGGTGGGATTGATCCTGTTCTCGGACGCGATTGAAAAATTTATCCCACCGCGCAAGGGACGCCGCCACGTGCTGCGGGTCATCCGGGAAATCCTGTTCTTCCAACCGCAACGGCGCGGCACGGACCTCTCCGGCGCACTGGAATTCATGCTGCGCGTCACGCCGCACCGGGCGATTGCGATTGTGATCTCGGACTTTATCGGCGCCCCGACCGCGACGCCCCGCCAAGGCAACCGGCGCCCCCGACCGCGGATGATGATGATGGAATCGCTGGCGCAGGCGTCGTTTACCGCGCTGCGGCAGGCCAATCGCCGGCATGATCTGGTGGCGGTGCAAGTCACCGACCGCTATGAACTGGAACTGCCCGCGCTGGGCCGGCTGATTCTGCGCGATGCCGAAACCGGCGAAGTCGTGGAAATCCACACGGGCGACGAACGCCGCCGCGCCGCGTTTGCGGAACGTCAAGCCCGGGAACAGGCGGATCTGGCCCGCTTGTTCCGCTCGGCGGGCATTGATGCCATCCAGTTGCGCACGGACCAGCCGTACGCCATCGAACTGGCGCGCTTCTTTGAGATGCGGGAGAAACGGAGGTTGCGCGGATAACCATGACGAAGGCCACACAAACCGTCCACAGCGCGGTGTCCGCCGTTCCGGCTACCGATATCCGCGACATCCGTCCGCCGGTGGAAATCGCCAATCCCTGGGTGTGGCTCGGCTGGGCGCTGCTGGTGCTGGCGCTGGTGGCGGCGGGAGTTTTACTCTGGCGCTGGTGGCGGCGGAGAAAAAACGTCGTGGCTCTTGTTCCCCCCGTGCCGCCGCATGTGCGCGCCAAACAACGGTTGGCCAGCGCGCTGGCGCTCATTGGGCAGCCGCGGGAGTTTTGCATCGCCGTTTCGGACGCGCTGCGTGTCTATCTGGAAGAACGATTCCAGTTCCGCGCGCCGGAGCGGACGACCGAGGAATTTCTGCTCGATCTCAAAAAAACCGATTTGTTGCTGCGGGATCAAAAGGAGAACCTGGAGGAATTTCTCATCCGCTGTGATCTCGCCAAGTTTGCCAAGTATGAACCGCGCGAGCTGGAACTGCGGGAGCTGCATGCGTCCGCGCTCCGGCTGGTGGAAGAAACGGAGCCGTCGCTCGAACTGGCGGGCTCGGGCGTCGGGCCGGGGGCCGCGCCGTCTGCACCGGCGGTTCACCAACCATCCGAACCTGTCACTCAAAATCCGCAACTGACCAATCGCGTGTGACGTTCGCCCATCCTTATTTTCTGTTGCTGCTGCTGTTGCTGCCGGCTTTGGCCTGGCAGAAAGGCCGGCGGGGCGAGCCGCCCGCGTTTCTCTATTCTTCGGCACAACTGGTGCGGGGGCTGGTCAACATCACGCCGTATCGCGCGGGCCGTTTTCTGGCCGCCTTGCGTTGGCTGGCGTTGGCGCTGCTCATTGTGGCCCTGGCCCAGCCCCGGCTAACGCGGAGCGAAACCCGGATCACAGCGAGCGGCGTGGACATCGTGGTGGCGTTTGACATGTCCGGCAGCATGGCGGCTGAGGATTTTGAAATGAAAGGCCAGCGCGTGAACCGGTTGACCATGTCGCGCGAAGTATTGCAGAAATTCATTGAGAAACGACCGAATGACCGCATCGGATTGGTCGCCTTCGCCACGCAGGCTTACATCGCTTCGGCGCTGACGCTGGACCACGATTTCCTGCTCCAAAATCTGGAACGGTTGCAATTAGGCACCATCCCCGCCGACCGGACAGCCATTGGGTCGGCG
>MWDV01000116.1 GCA_002070715.1 Verrucomicrobia bacterium ADurb.Bin118 | reverse complement strand
GGGCGTTGGCTGAATTAAACCAATCCTTTGGCAATGAAATTAAATAGATTTCGTGAAGTCACAGCTTTCGTGGTGACGTTGACTCTTGCATCGTCGCTTTTTGCCGACACCCTGTTTGATTCAGAGGGGTTTGAGTCGCCCGCATATTCTCTCGGGTCGTTGACGGGCCAGAATGGATGGGGGAAGGATGGCATCGGTACGGCCACTGTACACACCGCCGATCCGAACGAGTTTGTCCGGGTGACTGCCGGCATCATGCGGGCTTCGTCAGGAACGCCCACGAAAAATTATGGCTTTTTCCTGGATGCTTACAACTTGGATCTTGACCGCATCGGACGGGCGGGTTTGGGCGTTTCCGGAGGCAATCCGGCACTTTATGTCACATATAAAGACGACAGCTTCGGTGTGGCCGATTATGTCTTGGAAACCGGGTTGTCTTGGGACACATGGTACACCTTGCAGATAGATTTCTGGTTTAACAAACAAACCTTTGACGTTTACCTGGACGACATTCTCATAAGCGATAATCTGGCTTTTGTGACGTCAGCAAATGATCTCAGCGACATTGATCTGACCAAGCAATATACCGGAGGAGCGACCGATATCGGATACTTCGACAATTACAAAGTTGAGGCGTTGCCCGTTCCGGAACCGAGTGCGATCTCACTTGCTTTGCTGGGATTGGCCGGCGTTGCCCTTCGATTGCGTCGGGGGCGATAATTGAAGTAGCCTAGACCATTTTTCGCTTCCAAGGGCAGGCGGGCAGTCCGTCTGTCCCTTTTTTTCCCGATACGAAGTGTTGGTCAACTTGACACTTTGCAGATTTTTCGTTAACTGTTAATCCACAAGGAGATACATCAAAAAATCGGCAAATCGCCCTAAAATCGTCGGGAAATTTTACACTTCCACGAAAAAATTTCATTTTTGCTATCCCAAAAGAAAAATTTTTACTTATTCGCAACTAGCTTATTTACATGTAGTTGCGTGGTTTTTCTGCTTTTGCCTCAAGCCGACATCAAATTTTGGCAATAATAATGCATTTAAGTGAGGCAGTTTTAGATAGATGTTCTCGGTAAACATAACAACGTCAATCAATAGAAAGATCATACGATGAAAACTACGATTTTTAATTCGGTCCGCACGCTCTGTTTGGTGGGTTTGCTCGCCGTTCCGTCTGCGGTTACGGCCCTTCCGTTGGAAAAGGGCGATGCCTATTATCTGGGTTATATCCAAGACGCGAGGGATTTAAGTACCAGCGCTGAAGTTGGCATTCTAAATGGATTCTCTACAGTGCCCGCAAATCAAAGTGGCGCCGTTATTGTTAATCTTTTGGAGGGCTTGGTCACCATTGGGGCTGATGTCAATCGTGAGGGAAGTGATTACATGGGCCCATTTCTCACAGCGCTTGAAGATGAGGCTAGGCAAACTTCCGAAAATCTTAACGAGGAAATGGAAATCGGCACCGGCTACGGATATGTTTTAGCGCAATTCGTGAAGCAGGAGGGGCGTAAAAGTAGTGCCAAAACGCTGGCTTGGCTGGTCCCCGCCACTGTGGAATCCATCAGCTTGCCGGACAGCCTCTCCGGAGAAAGAGGCTGGTCGCTGAGCCATGCCACTTTCTACCGGGTGGATCGGGGCGGCAGTAATGTCCCGGACGGTGGCGCCACGTTGGTGCTGCTGGGCTCGGTGATGGCCGCGTTTGCGGCGTTGCGCCGGAAGTTGGCGTAATCGGCGGATGGCCAAAGAACACGGCGGGGCTCGGTCAACAAGCCTGATGCAGAAAACCTGAACGCCGTTCGCAATTTAGCTCGAGGCAAGCCCGGTGACGGTTGGAGTCGCCGGGCGACCTTTTTTCGGCCAAAACCATCAGGACACCGCTGATTCGGTTTGATGGACATCGTGATAAAGGCCCGAGTGAAAATCCCGGTAATTAAGGTCAAACCTAGTGTGAATCGGCTCAGCCTATCGCCTGGCCAATCCGGCATCTAATTTTTGGCCGATTGAACACCCATTCCCTCCAGCTCTGAAGTCACAGGAGGGGAGCGGATTAGCCTTTTACACACGGCGGCGGAAGGCTAAGATCATCCCATATTTGTCCGGCATACGGCATTCCAATCCCAACGCCTTCGCCACGAAAAGACGGCCGCCAGTATTTCGGAGCGCGGGCTTTGCGGTTCACCTTGACGCCGCTCGGGGTGTGCGGTTAAACGCACATTTTCAGCGGAGTTGGGCTTGGTTAGCATGGACGGCGGCATTTTGAGACAAGATGCGTCAATTCATTACCATCGCGGGCAACGCGTTCATGGAACTGGTGCGGCAGCCGGTTTTCCTGCTGCTGATGACCAGTTCGGCCTTGTTTGAAATTTTTCTAGCCACCCCCTATTACTTTGCCTTCGGTGACGAGCCAAAGCTGGTGAAAAACAGCGTGCTAGCGGTGATGCTGTTGAGCGGGTTGTTGGGGGCGGTGCTCAGCGCCTCGGCGTCGTTTGCGCGTGAATTGCGCACGGGAACGGCCTTGGCGGTCCTCTCCAAGCCGGTGGGGCGCGCGCAATTTCTGCTCGCCAAATATGCGGGGCTGATGGGCGCGTTGACCTTGCTCACCTATGTGAACTTGGTGGCAGCGCTGGTGGCCAGCCGGATGACTTTCGACGCGTATGGCAGCACCGATTTAACGGCCATCGGCCTGTTCGCCGGCGGCGTGGGATTGGCGTATACCTTGGGTGGATTCAGCAATTTTTTCCTGCGCCGGCCGTTTGTGAGCGACACGACGTTGACCCTGCTGGTGACGGTCACGATCGCAGCTTTGCTCATCTTTCAATTTACCAGCCAGCAACGGTCGCTGGGTGAAACCGGCGAAGTAGATTGGCGACTGGTCCCGGCCAGCGTGCTCATCCTCCTGGCCATCTGGATTCTGGCCGCCCTGGCTTTGGCGTGTTCCACCCGGCTGGATATGATCCCAACCCTGGCCATTTGTTCGGCGATGTTTCTGCTGGGGTTGGTCTCCGATTTCATTTACCAGAAGCTGGGCGGCTCCTTGTCCGGCGGGCCGTGGTGGGCAACGAGCCTTTACACGGTGCTGCCAAACTGGCAGTTTTTCTGGCTCGCTGACGTCCTCACGACGGGCAAGGGCTCGTTTCAATGGGCGTATGTGGGCAAGGCGTCGGTTTACGCCTTGGTCTATGTCGGTGCGGCGCTGGCCGTGGCGGTGGCGTTGTTTGAGGATCGGGAGTTAAGTTAGGTCGCGTTGACCGGTGGAATCATCGGCCCGCCGTCCTGTCGAGTCGTTGCTGCTGTCAGTCTGGCTGATTGGGCCGGGTGGCGGTTTTACGGTTTGGCGTATTGGAAAATCGAATGGAACGAAGCTATCAAAAGCACGGATTAATCAACCTGCTCACCCTGCTGGGAGTGGGGGGAGCGACGTTTGCCGCCGCCCAGTATGTGCATTCACTGGCCGGTTACGTGGTGGCGTTGCACCTGGGTTTGGGCGTGTTGGTGGCGTTTGTGGGGTGGTTCCAACTGCGACTGGAGGAACGCGAACGGGAGGAGCGGCTGGAATTCGAAGAACTGGCCCGGAGCAAGGGACAGACCGCGTTGTTTGAGAGCCGCGCCGAGGAACAACTCCCCGCCCGGCGGGCGCGGGAACAGTTCGAGCGGTTCTTTGTGCCGACCTTCACGGGCATTTTGTTTCTGGGACAGGCGGCGGGGGCGTATTTCCTGTGGCGCTGGCTGGGCAAACAAACCCTGCCGCCGTTGATTCAACCGCTGTTGGCCTTGGCGTTCTTTGGCTTGTTCGCCTTGGTGCTGTTTCTCCTGGGCAAATTCGCCGCGACTCTCGCGCGGCTGGAGAATCAACGCTTGCTGCGCCCCAGCGGGGACTACGTGCTGTTCGGCGCGTATCTCTGTATCTTGGCCGCGCTGGCGGTGGTGGGTATCGAAGCCGGCTTTCCGCGCATGGACCTCATCATTGCGCGAATCTTGGTTGTGGTCCTGGGGATCATCGCGGTCGAGACGTTCATCAATCTGCTCCTCGAAATTTATCGTCCCCGGGTGAAGGGTCGCGTGGCGCGTCCCCTTTATGAAAGCCGCCTGGTGGGATTGATGGGCAAACCGGAGGGATTGATCACCACCGCCGCCGAGGCGTTGGATTACCAGTTCGGCTTCAAAGTATCGGAAACTTGGTTCTACCGGTTTTTTGAGAAGGCCCTGGGGTGGTTGTTGTTGATGCAACTGGGCGTGCTCCTGCTGTCCACTTGTCTCGTGATCATTGAGCCGGGGGAACAGGGGATTCTCGAGCGCTTTGGCAAACGCGTGGAACGCCGGGCTCTGCTCAATCCGGGCGCGCATCTGAAACTGCCCTGGCCGGTGGACCGGGTATATCGCTATCGCACCGACCAGATTCAGGACCTCACCGTCGGCATTGCCCCAGCAACCTCAGATCAGAACTCGGCCACACCGCATGCCAATCTGATCCTCTGGACGGTGGCGCACGGGGAGGAAGACCTGTTCCTGGTCGCCAACCGGGTTCCGCCCAACGCCGACCGGCAAACCGCCGAAGCGGACCGCAAAGCCCCGCCCGTGAGCCTGCTGGTGGTGAATGTGCCCATCCAGTTCCAGATTCGCGATCTGCTGAAATGGGCGTATGAACACGAGGACGCCGCTGATTTGCTGCACAAACTCGCCACCCGCGAAATTGTTCGCTATCTCGTCAGCGCGGACTTGAGCGAAATCATGTCGCACGGCCGCGCAGCGGCGGCAGACACCCTGCGGGAACGCATCCAAGCGGTGGCGGACGCCAACAACTTGGGCGCCAACATTCTTTTCGTCGGGCTTCAAGGCATTCATCCGCCGGTGAAAGTGGCGCCGGAATACGAAAAGGTCGTGTCCGCCATTCATCAACGGCAGGCGAAAATTCTCGCCGCCGAAGCCGACGACATCCGCACCAACGCCCTGGCCGGGGCGCAGGCGTTTGTCACCACCAACAACGCCACTGCGGAAAGTCTCCGCGTCGAGATCACCGCCTTGGCGCGCGCGGCAGCCTTCACCAATCAGATTCCCGCTTACAACGCCGCACCGTCGGTGTATCCGACGCGGGCGTATCTCCAAGCCTTCGCGCGGGCCACGGCCAACGCCCGCAAGTATGTGCTCCTGGTCACCAATACCCAGGACGTGGTTCAATTCGATTTGCAGGATAAAATCCGGCAGGACCTCCTGGATATCACCGTTCCACCGGCCAAGTAACTTTTTCCATGAAACGCAATTCCCTGACTGTTGCCATTGGCGCGCTGCTGATTCTGATCTTTGCGCTGCTCCTGTTTGTCTTCCAAGTGCGTCAGTCCGAAGTGGCCGTCGTCACCACCTTCGGCGATCCCAAGCGCAACATTGACGCGCCCGGGCCGTATCTCAAATGGCCTTGGCCGATTCAGCGCGTGTATAAATTTGACCAGCGGATCCAGACCTTCGAAGACAAGTTCACCGAGGGCCTCACCGCGGATAACAACAACCTCCTGACGATGGTTTATGTCGGCTGGCGCATTGTGGACGCCAAGACCTTCTTCCCCAAGTTCGCCGGCGGGTCCGTGCCGGCGGCCGAGCGGATGCTCGAGGGCCTGTTGAGCAATGCAAAAGGCGCGGTGGTGGGCCGCTACGATCTTTCGGCGTTCGTCAACGCCGATCCCGAGCAACTCAAGTTCGACGAAATCGAACGCGAAATCCAAGCCATGGTCGAGGCGCAACTCCGCACCAATGATTGCGGCATCAAGATCGAATTCCT
>MWDV01000115.1 GCA_002070715.1 Verrucomicrobia bacterium ADurb.Bin118 | reverse complement strand
TGGACAATGGAGGATTGAAGATGGAGTCGACAGAGAGGTGAGCGTTGAGCATAACGCAGCGAACAGAATATGACCGGGAACCCGTTTAATGACCGACCCGGTAATTCAATCAGCAGACGAGGCGTTGCCTCTTTGCTGGCGGCGGGGGTGATGGGGTTGCCGCTCCCACCAAGGGTTCAAGCGGTTGCCGATGCGGCCATCGTGGCGGAAGGAACGTACCATTTCAAACAGTCGCCACTGGGCGGGGACGAGTTGGGGGCCGACGGCTGGTTTCGCGCTGAAGTTTCGGGTTGCCGATGGCGCATTACCACGGCTGCGGCGCGCAGCGACTTGACCAATACGGGGGCGGCGTACTGCTGCTACTCGTTTGATGGGGAATCCTTATACCGCCTTACTTCACTGGGGGCCGGGATTATGGACGGGCCCTCCAGCAAACGTGTGATCCGCAAGACGGGCATTGTCAGCGACGGCAACTTCCCCGTATTTGATCCTTCGGGCGTAACGTTCATTTGGGCGGCGTTTGCGTCAGGCTGTTATTTGCGGGAAAACGGATTGAGGAGAAGCCGGCCCATCTGGGCAGCATCTGCGCCCTCGTTCGTTTCCGACCGCGGTTACCTGCGCACGGAGGTGAGCGGGCTCGAGGGAGAGCGCGGGTTGCCAGCGCGCATCGCTTTCTTTTTGGACGGGGATGCTTTCATAGACGCTGCGAATCCGGGAGACGAAGTGATCAAGTATCCGCCGCCGTATGATCGGGGTTTTCTAAAGGCGCAGTACCGCGTTACGGAGCAAATCCGCTCCGGCAGGGACCTGTTCCCCCAAGCGTTCACTTTGGAAGTCTTCAACCCGCTGCCAACAGGCAAGAGTTCGAATGAACTCCACAAGGTATGGCGCCTGACGGGGCGTGTTAGGGACCTTCGGCGGACGGAGCCGCCCCGGGATTGGCGTCCCGCCATCGTGGAACTGGTGAGTATTGTGGATTTGCGTTTTAGTCGGGAGGGGGTGCCTTCTCTCGAATACGCATCAACGGGCTGGAGAGCCCGGACGGACGCGGACCTCAGACTATCTCTGAGTCGGGCGAAGGAGTTCAAAGCGAAAGAGGAAAAGAGGCATGACAGTGTCAGGAAAGTCGTCCTGGCTGTCTTGACGCTTTCCGCGGCCGCGCTTCTATGTTTCGCCTGGTGGAAGCGCGGCTCCGTCCAGAACCAGGCCGGCAATAGCAAACAAGAAAGGATAAACGGATGAAACAAGTCAATCGTTGGCGCCTGCCCCTGCTGTTCACTCTGAGCGTCTTGGGAACGAGTGCATCGTTGTTCGGCCAGTGTCAGATCAACGGCGTGGATGTGCAGAACCCCAATTGCTGCACTTACCAGGTGGCCACACCCGGAAATAACTGTGTGGCAATTGAATGCGTCGCTGGAACGACGGGTTCGGTCGGGAACTGGGTTTGTGCGGATGCGGCGAAGGGTTATTATGATTGCACGCCGATCTCCGTGGAGCGGAAAGCAACCCAAAGGACGTATCCAACCATCTCAGGCGGGATGTGCACAGGCACACCGACAATCACCTACGTCACGAATCAGTGCCAGACCGTAAGTCTCGACCGAGCGTGCCCAGGTAGTTGAGGCTGCTTCCGGCCGCCACCGTTGAGGTCTGGATGGTCGCCAAATGTGCAACAAGCTGTCCGCGGCTGCGCTTGTGCGCAGCCTCCTCCTTGCGGCGACGGGGAAGTTGATGCAAGGTAGAACCGGCGCGGCTGCCGTATTCCGGTAGTCGCCCTTCCGCAATCTGACGATGCGCGGTTACGGGTTGGCCCGCTGACGCGCGGCGGTCATCGGGCGGTCAATTTGGCGCCGGGCGGTGACCGAATGGCTGGGCGAGTATGACCATGAACCAGAAATCGAACGGCACCTTCACGTTGATCGAGTTGCTGGTGGTGATGGCCATCATCGGGCTGCTGGCCGCCATGCTGCTGGCGGGAGGTGACTCGGGGCGTCGGCTTGATGAGGCGCGATTGTCGGGGCCGGCGCTCCAAGTATTTGAGGAGATCACTTCGGTGCAGCCGCTGTTCCGTTCGCCCACGGCGGATTTTGGAGGCAAGCACCTGGCCTACATCCAGGCGGTGGAGCGCGGGCGTCGTCTCTTTTTGGTCAACTTGGAGTCGTTGGACGTCCACCAGGTGGAGACAACCAACGAGGTCAGCCAGGTGTTCGGGTGGTCGCCGGATGATAGGTTTCTTGCCTTCGCGGAGGTTTCGCCGTTCCTGCTTGAGGCGACGCGCCAGAAGGGGGAGTTTCAGAATGAAACGTGGCTTCGCCTCTATGACGTGAAATCGGGCCACAGTGAACGGGTAACGACAAACCGGGCGGTTGTCGAGAGTGGGTTCGCCTGGTTGGGGACGAACACCTACTTCTTTAGCAGCAAACCCCTCGGGAAAGACTATGCGCAAAAATACGTGGGTCATTGGGAACAGCGGACGCGCCGGCAGGTGTATAACTACGTGAGCGAGTTTGTGCTGATTTCGTCCAACCGGGCGGCCTTCGTGCAAAAGGGGAACATTGCGCGCTGTGTGCTGGACGCGCCGAAGTATCCGCCGATTGAGGCGGTGAGCCACTTTCCGGCGGACGCTTTCGACTCGCTCCGGTGGCTGCGGTATGACCGGCAGATGCAACACTACTATTTCTGCGCGCGGCCCAAGGGTTCCAACTGGCGTTACCTGTTCCGCTTTGATCCGGAACGACAAGAGTTGAAACAGCTTACCGATGAAGACACCTACAATGGCCAGTTGCTGGGGGCCAGTGGAGGCTACGCTTACGTGCGCAATACAAACAACGCATTCTCGATTACGGTGCAAAGCCGCGATGCCGCTTCAAGGACGAACCTGTTTGGCGGAGGCAGCGTGGTGAACTACACCGTGTCGCCGGATGGCAACCGGGTGTACGCAACGGCGGCGGTGGGGCTGGAACCGTACGGCCTCTGGGAGTACGACACGACGAAGAGAACGCTGCGGCAGCTCGTTGCCGCGACGAACTGGCCTTTTGCGGCCAGCCGTATTGTCGAGCCACGGGAACACCGGTACAAAGCCGAGGATGGAGTCGAGGTGCCCTATTTTGTTCTGTCACCGGCGGGCTTGGCTAAGGCGGGGACCCGTTCGCGGAAATCTCCCGTGATCCTATTTCTGCCGGCGGCGACGTGGCAATTCCAGCGCGCCTTCGAACTCCAATCCCAGTTGATGGCCAACCTGGGCTTCTATTATGTCGCGGTGAACTATCGCGGCTGTGATGGCTACGGTCGGAACTACGCGAGCCTTCAGGATACCCGGACCGCCGCCCAGGACATTATGGGGATTCTGAAGACGCTGGCGCGTGACCCGAAGGTTGACGCGCGAAACGTCTTTCTCTGGAGCAACAGCAGTGGCAGCGCAATGGTGCATGAGCTCCTGGAAGCCAATCCTGGCCGGTGGCGGGGGGCCATCATCGATCATCCCGGGGGATGGCCTTCGGGCGCGCGCACTCCGGGAAAAAGACAACCGCCGCTGCTGTTTGTTTCCGGGGATCAGGATCGTTTTTTGCCGTCGGTGGCGGCGTTCGTGGCCTGGGCGCGCACCAACCAGATGAGCGCGGATTTGATGGTCCAGACGAACTGCGGCCATCTAAACTGGAAGACGACCGACAACCGTGCGCTGCTTCACCGCGTCGTGGAATTCTGTTTGGCGAACCAGAAATGAAGGGCGCATCTATGAGGCACACGAGCCCGAGGCAAAGGAAACGTTCAACGAGAGGCCGATGGGCGGCTTGGACGGCTGGCTTTACGTTGATTGAACTGCTGGTGGTCATGGCCATCATTGGCCTGTTGGCCGGCATGCTGCTGCCGGCGTTAAGCGCAGCGAAGGCCAAAGCGCAGAGCGCCAGTTGCCTGAATAATCTCCGGCAACTGCAATTAAGCTACCAGATGTATGCCGACAGCAACCGGGACCGGCTGGCGGATAATTCCGTGAATTACAATGAGGCCGGCGCGAGCGCCTGGATCAAGGGTAACGTGCAGCGTTACACCGCGAACTATCACAAGGACGTTACGGAGGGCGTCCTGTATTCCGAAGCGCAATCGGCCCTCATCTACCGCTGTCCGGGCAGCGCGGCGTTTGTGCGGGATGGGTATGGGGTGCCGGTGCCGCACAATCGCAGTTACTCCATCTCCGTTTGGCTCAACTGCAACGCCAAACCCGGGCCGAAACAGCTGCATGACGTCAAAGAACCGGCCAAGGTGTTTGTCTTCATTGATGAGAACGCCATCAGCATTGACAACGGAGCGTTCGGCGTCCATCCCGCGCCCATCGCCAACAACTATTGGAATCTCCCTGCCAGCCGTCACGGGAAATCCTGCAATCTGTCCTTTGTGGACGGCCACGCAGAACACTGGCGGTGGACCGGCCCTTATTTGAACGGACACAATGCCAAGTTCAACGCCGCAGACACCCGGACGCAACGACCCGACCCCGCGGTCAATCCCACGAACCTGTCCTACTCGAACACGCGCGACCCGGACTTGGCGCGGCTGTCGCGGGCGGTGCCGCGGCAATGAAGGAGCATCATGCGTTTGACGATTCTCGGCGCGCGGAGGGCTGGCGCATGGCCGGCGGGGATGGCTGTGCTCCTGTTCTTGGGTGCGCTGCTTTGGGCGAGAGGGCGTGATCCGTTGACGCGGGTGTGGTTCACGCTCAAGCCAGAAGTGCATCAGCGAGCCATACCCAACGCCCTAAGTCCAAACCGCCGGCTGAGGGCCGCCAGCCTACAGAACCTTGTCGTCCGCGGGGCCTCAGGCGGCGTTATTTCTGACGTTGCGTGCAGGGGGGTGGCCGTGTTGCCCAAGGACGCGCCGCGGCCGCTGCCGGTGGTGATCTATTGGCACGGTTCTGGCGGGAACGTCTTGCGCGACGGTAATGTTCTGCGGCAACTGACGGAACTGGGATTGGCAGCGGTGGGAATGGATTATTGCCAGACCAACGACACAATCTGCGAGGCGCAGTTCGCCGCGTTGCTGCGGCACTTGCAGCGGCAGAAGTGGGCGGACACGAATGCGGTGGCGTGGGCAGGCTTCAGCCTGGGGGCGGAAAAGATGACGCGGTTCTGGGTGAAGCACCCGGAATCGCGACCGCGGTTGCTCGTCCGGCTGGGGGGAGGGGGGATGGGAGAGCTGGAGAACGCTGAAGTCGGAAGACTGAAGGCGGAAGGGCGGGAGGACACGGGGACGGCGATGGAGGGGGGCCCGGCAGCGCGAAACAGCGAACACTCAACATTCAACCCGCAACCCTCAACTGTGCTTCTCATTCACGGCGACCAAGACGAAGTGTTTCCCCTGGCCGAGGCCGAGCGGGTGGCGGCGGCATTTCGCACGAACGGCGTGCCCGTGGAATTGAAGGTCCTCGCGGGTCAGTCCCACCACTTGGGAGCGAATTGGGCATTGGTCTTTCGCGCCATTGGCGAATATTGCCTGACGCGCTTGCGTGGAGGCGAAGCCCTGAGTCGGCACCGCGCGATCAGTGGGTGGCAAGGGAAGGCCTGGCCGCTGTGGGTCTTCTGGTTGCCGGCGATGGGTTGGGGTGGCGCCTGGGCCTTGTGTGGCAGGGCGCGGCGGGATCGGGCCGGAAGATTGCGGGCCGAAAAATGGGTGAGGTGGGGGGCGGCGGTTTTGGCCCCAGCGGCAGTGGCGCTGACCGTGGTGCATCTGGGCACGCCAAGGCTGGTGGTGAGGGAGGGGACGCTGGCGGTGGCGCGGCGGTTTCTGGTGCAACCGCAGGACCGGGAGGATTTCGAGTATTTGACGTCGCTGTCATGCTGGCACGGGCAACGGCTGGGGACGTTGTTGGAGCATGCGCATCTGGCGCGCTACAATCGTAGCTTGGTGAACTGGCCGCTGGAGGATGCGGTTTACCGCGAGTTTGTGCTCCCGCCCGTGATCGGCGCAGCGGGGGGCGAGGATTTGCGCTGGCGGCGGATGCTGTGGGAGAGCCTTTATCCGCGCGTGCGGGCGGAACAGAGCCTTGAGGCGGCGGCGGAAACGGTGGTGCGCCACCTGCGCGAGCGGGTGACGATAGCCGGCGGCGAGGATGGGCCAGGCGACATCCCGAGCGTTTGGCGGCGGCAGCTTACCGACGAAGGAGGGTTCCAACGCCTGACGGTGGCGGGATTGCGCGCGGTGGGAATCGCCGCGCGGTTGGATCGCAACGCGCAGGCCGTGATGTTCGCGGGCGAAAGATGGCAGCCCGCACCAAGACCCGCTTGCGCGGATTGGAGTGGCGATGCGGAATAGGGGCGGCGCGCCCAGCGCTTTCGGGCGAGGCCAATTCGGGTAACGCGGCACGAACTCGGCGTCCATCGCGTTACCGTACGATTTTACTCCACCAAGCAAGACTGACGCCGGTTTGCGCAAAAAACGGTGAACCTTTGGCAAAGGGGGGCAAGGCACGCGGACAGCACCAGTCCACATTGTCCGCCAAGCCTCCGAATGAGACGCCGGGGGGACCGCCAATCCAGTCAACCGGTGGACGGGTGTATGGTTGGCGGGCGGCAAACCGCGGGGGGCGGACGGAAAAAATGGGAAAACGCGCTGGCGGGTTGGGCGCGGTGAGTGCAATGATTTTGGATTGATGGATTATGCTTGAGTCACTGCTTTATCCAAACACGGTCGCCGTGATCGGGGCGTCACGCAGTCCCGGCAAAGTCGGTCACGCCGTCGTCGTCAATCTCATCAACAGCGGTTACCAGGGCGCCATCATTCCCGTGAATCCCCAGGCGGGCACCGTGCTGGGGTTGCCGTGTTATGCCAGCTTGGAAGCGTACGGGCAGCCCATAGACATGGCGGTGATTGTGGTGCCGCCGCCGGCGGTGAAACCCGCTTTGGAAAGCGCGATTCGCGCCGGGGCCAAGGCGGTCGTCGTCATCACAGCCGGGTTCAAGGAGGTGGGACCAGAAGGCGCGGCCATGGAACAGGAGTTGGTGGCGCTGTGCACCAATGCCGGCGTGCGCTTGATGGGGCCCAATTGTCTGGGCGTGCTGAACATGCACCACCGCATGAACGCCACCTTCACGGCGTCGCAACCGCCCGTGGGCGGCATCTCGGTCATCTCCCAATCGGGCGCGTTGTGCGTGGCCATTCTGGATTGGGCGGTGAAAGAAAAACTGGGGTTGGGCAAGGTCATCAGCATCGGCAACAAGGCGGACCTCAACGAAGCGGATTTTCTCCAAGCCTTGGCCGAAGACCCGGACACCAAAGTCATTGCGAGCTATCTCGAAAACATCGAGGACGGCAACAAGTTTTTGCAGGTGGCCGAGGAGGCCGCGGGCATCAAGCCGGTGGTCATTCTGAAGGTTGGCGTGACGCAGGCGGGCGCCAAGGCGGCCTCGTCCCACACCGGGAGTCTGGCCGGCGCGGACATGGCGTATGGGGCGGCCTTCAAACGCGCCGGCGTCATCCGGGCGGAAAACTTTGAACAGCTCTTCGATTTTGCGCGGGCTTTCGTGGCGCAACCGCTGCCGCAGGGCAATCGCGTATGCGTGATTACCAACGCCGGCGGCCCGGGGATCATGGCGGCGGACGCCGCGGAAACCATCGGGCTGCGCATGGTGTCGCCCGCCGAGGAAATCCGACAGCGGCTGCGCGAGGCGTTGCCGGTGGCGGCGTCCGTGGGGAATCCCGTGGACGTGATTGGCGACGCCGATCCGGACCGCTACATGGCGGCGTTTGAGTTGGTGCAACAAGACAAGACGATTGACGGCATCATCGTGCTGGTCACCCCCCAGAACATGACCCAGCCGTTGGCGCTGGCGCAACGCCTGTCCGCCGCGCACCAAGGGACGAAACCGGTGCTGGCGGCGTTCATGGGCGGCGAGGAGGTGTCGTCCGCCACGGATCATCTAATGGCCGCGGGAATTCCGAATTATCCGTCGCCCGAGCGCGCCGTTTCCGCGCTCAAGGCGATGTGCGATTACTCGGCCTGGCGCAATCGGCCGCCGCGTATCGTGGCGCGGTTTGGCGTGAACCGGCGCCGCGTGGACCGGGTGATTCAGTGGCATGTGCGCAGCGGCAACAAGCAGGTGGGCGAAGTCGAAGCGAAGGAAATCCTCCGGGCCTACGATTTCAACATTCTGGCGGGACAAATCGCCCGGAATGCCGATGAGGCGGTGGAAATTGCCGAGCGCATTGGCTATCCGGTTGTGTTGAAAATTTGCTCGCCGGACATCATCCACAAATCCGATTTCGGCGGGGTGCGCATCAATCTGGCCAACGCGGAGCAGGTGCGCGACGCTTTTGATCTGATGATGGTCCGCATCCAGCGCCGGGCGCCCAGCGCGCATTTACGCGGCGCGTTTGTGGAAAAGATGGGCACGCGCGGCCGGGAGGTGATTCTGGGCATGACGCGCGATCCGAATTTCGGGCCGCTGCTGATGTTCGGCTTGGGTGGCATTTTCGTTGAAGTGATGAAGGACGTGACGTTTTATCTGGCGCCCATCACCCAGGACGAAGCGATGCAAATGCTCAAGGGGACGCGCAGTTACGCGCTGCTCAAAGGCGCGCGCGGCCAGGCGCCGGTGGATTTGGAAGCCATCGCCCGGGCCTTGCAGCGCATCAGCCAGCTCGCGACGGATTATCCGCAAATCATGGAGCTGGACATCAATCCGTTTATCGTCGGCCCGGTGGGCATGCGGGCGTATGTCGCGGATGCCCGCATGAGCCTGGCCGGCATTGGCAACCAAGACCATGACGAAGTCTCTCATTAATTACGATCCCGCCTGGAAGCAGAAGTACGCTTCGCAGGTCATGACGGCCGAGCAGGCGGTGAAAAAAATCCGCCCCGGGCAGCGCATTTTTGTCGGCACCGGCTGCGCCGAGCCGCAGGAGCTGGTGGCGGCGCTGACGCAGCGGGCGCGCGAACTGCCCGACACGGAAATCATTCACCTGCTGACCTTTGGCGACGCGCCGTACGCGCACCGGGAACTGGCGCAATACTTCCGGGTCAACTCCTTTTTCATCGCGGAAAATGTGCGCAACATCATTCAGGAGGGTCTGGGAGATTACACCCCCATCCATCTGTCGGACATTCCCCGGCTGTTTAACACCGGGCAGTTGCCGCTGGACGCCGCTTTGATCCAGATCACGCCGCCCGATGCCAACGGCCTGTGCAGCCTCGGGGTTTCGGTGGACATTGTGAAGAGCGCTGCGGAAAACGCCTCGCTGGTCATTGCCCAAGTCAATCCGAACATGCCGTGGACGCACGGCAACTCGCTGATTGACGTGCTGGAGCTGGACGCCCTCGTGCCGTGTGAAGATCCGATCCTGGAAGTGCCGCCCGCGGAGATAAACGACGTCACCCGCCAGATCGCCGAATACGTCTCCTCGCTGGTGGACGATGAAGCCACGTTGGAACTGGGCATTGGCAAAATCCCGCATTCGCTGCTCGGTTTTCTGACCACTAAAAAAGATCTCGGCATTCATACGGAGATGATCACCGACGACATCATCCCGTTGATTGAAGCCGGGGTGGTGACCGGTAACCGCAAGACCATTGACCGCGGCAAAGTGGTGGCTAGTTTCTGTCTCGGCACGCGCCGGCTCTACGATTACGTGGACAACAATCCGGTCTTTTCCTTTCACCCCACCGAATACGTCAACAATCCCTACATCATCAGCCAGCAAAACAAGATGGTGGCGGTGAATGTGGCGTTGGAAGTGGACCTCACCGGCCAGGTCTGCGCGGATTCTTTGGGCTCGCGCTTCTTCTCCGGCGTGGGCGGGCAGGTGGATTTCAACCGCGGCGCCGCCAAAGCGCACGGCGGCAAGGCCATCATTGCCCTGCCGTCCACGGCCCGGGACGGAAAGGTTTCCCGCATCGTCACCCGGCTCAGTCCCGGCGCCGGCGTGGTGACCACGCGGGCCGGGGTTAATTATGTGGTGACGGAATACGGTGTGGCCTATCTGCACGGCAAGAGTGTGGCGGAACGGGCGCTGGCGTTGATCAGCATCGCCCATCCCCAATTCCGCGCGCAACTGCTCCGGGAGGCGATTGAAGCCAAGTATCTCGCCGCTGAGCTCGCCGCCAAGGAAGGCAAGATCATCGTCGGTCCCAAGGAGCTGCGCACCACGTTCCTGACCAACGACGGCACGCAAATCGTCTTCCGCCCGATTCATCCAACCGACGTGCCGCGCATGCGCGACCACTTTTACGGGCTGTCCCAGCAGTCCATTTACTACCGGTTCATGCAGGCCGTCAAAGACGGCGTGGTGCCGCGCCGGCAGATTGAAGATTTCGCCTACATTGATCACCGCAACGATGTCTGTATCGTGGGTGTGCTGTCCGAAACCTATGGCGAGCAGATCATTGCCATCGGCAGCTATTACCTCAACCCGAAAACCAACCGGGCAGAGGTCGCCTTCACGGTGCATGACAAGTGGCAGCAACGCGGCATTGGCACGTTCCTGCTCAAGCACCTGATGCGGATCGCGCGCCGGGACGGCATTGGCGGGTTCACCGCGGAGGTGCTCGTGGAGAACAAACCCATGCAGGCGGTGTTCAACAAGGCGGAGTGTAAAATTGGCAGCAAACTCGTCGGCAACGTTTACCACTACGACCTGGAATTCGCGTAGGCGCTGCTGACGGGACGGGGGCGCGGGCTCTGAACAATCCGACGCCCTCCCGTCAAGCGGATGAGTGACCGAAAACTGGTATTTGTTTATTCGCCGGAAACTGAGGCGTTCAGTTATCCGGACGACTGCCCTTTCAAAACGCAGCGGGCGGGGCAAACCCGGCGGCGCCTGCTTTCGTTCGGGTTGCTCGGCACGCCGGATCGCTGCGAACACCCGCCCCGCCAGGCCACCCGCGCCGAACTCGAGCGCATCCACACGCCGCAGTACCTGGACGAACTGCAACGCGCGGCTGCGGGCGATCTTACGTCCGACGGCTTTCGCATGGGGCTGGGCGGCATGGACACGCCCGTTTTCAAGGACATGTATGAGTACGGCGCCTGGGCCTGCGGCGCCGGACTGACTGCCGCGGACCTGTTGCTGACCGGGCAGGCCGACATCGCCTTCAATTTACTCGGCGGCTTTCATCACGCGCACACCGAACACGCGGGCGGCTTTTGTTTCCTCAACGACGTGGCGCTCGCCTGCCAGCATCTCGCGGCGGCGGGCAAACGCGTGGTCTGCCTGGATCTGGACGCGCATCACGGCGATGGCACGCAGAAATTTTTCTATGACCGCCCGGATATCCTGACGATTTCCCTGCACGAAAGCGGAACCACGTTGTATCCGTGGGGCGGCTTCGAAGACGAAATCGGCGCGGGCGCGGGCACCGGGTTCAACGTCAACATCCCGCTGCCGGCCGAGACGTATGATCAGGCCTTCCTACGTGCCTACTTCGATCTCGTACCGCCGTTGCTCCAAGCCTACGCGCCGGATGTCGTCGTGGCCGAACTGGGGATGGACATCCTGGCCGGCGATCCGTTGACCCATCTGATGATGACCAACAATGTTGTCTTCGAAGTCGCGGAGCATCTGCTTTCCCTGGGCCGCCCGTTGCTGATCACCGGCGGAGGCGGCTATCACGTGGAGCATACCGTGCGCGGCTGGGCGCTGGCGTGGCGCACCTTTGCCGGCGAGGGCGATGCCGACGTTTACAGCCTCGGCCTCGGCGGCGTCATGCTCGGCAGCTCGGAATGGGCCGGCGGTTTGCGCGACCATCAGTTGCCCGTGACCGCCGACCAGCGGCGCCGCGTGGACGCCGCGTTGGACGCCACGCGCCGCGCGGTGCGCCAGAACATTTTCAAGTATCATGGTCTTGAAACACAACCTGCTGAACGACAGGGGCCCGGTTGTTGACATCACCTGTCGAACATGCTGACATGACACTCCATAACCCCGAAGTCACAAACGTATATCTATGAGCGAATCAACCAAAACCGTCTCCACCAGTTCCCTCCTCCAGGAAAGCCGCACCTTCCCGCCTCCGCCGGAAGCGGTCCAGCGCGCCTATGTGAACGCCGCGCAGTACCAACAAATGTACGACCGCTCGATTAACGACCCGGACGGATTCTGGCTCGAACAGGCCGAAGCCCTCACCTGGTTCAAGAAACCCACCGTCGCCCGCAAATACGTCTGGAACACCGCCGCGCGCAAAATCCAGCACACGTGGTTTGAGGACGGCGAATTGAACGTGACCGTCAACTGTCTGGATCGCCAGGTTCAGGCCGGGCGGGGCGATAAAACCGCCCTCATCTTCCAAGGCGAACCGGAGGATGACGTCACCCGGATTACCTACCGGCAGTTGTTGGCCGAGGTCTGCAAATTTGCCAATGTCTTGAAATCCCTGGGCGTCAAGAAAGGCGACCGCGTGGCCATCTACATGCCGATGGTGCTCGAACTGCCCATTGCCATGCTGGCGTGCGCCCGGCTTGGAGCAATCCATTCCATTGTGTTCGGCGGGTTCAGCGCCGATGCGCTGGCCGGACGGATCAACGATTCAACCTGCAAAGTGCTGGTCACCGCGAACTGCGGTTTGCGCGCGGGCAAAACCATCCCCCTCAAAGCTATCGCGGACGAAGCCCTCAAGGCCTGCCCCAGCATTGAGAAGGTGGTGGTGTACCGGCGCAATGACACCGCCTGCAACTGGGTCGCCGGCCGCGATCTGTGGTGGCACGAGGAAATGGCGAAAGCCTCCGCCGAGTGCGCCCCGGAAGTCATGAAGGCGGAAGATGTGCTCTTCATGTTGTACACCTCCGGTTCAACCGGGAAACCGAAAGGCGTGGTGCATACCACCGCCGGGTATCTGCTGCATGTCGCGCTCTCGACCAAATACATCTTCGACATCCACGAAGAGGACACCTTCTGGTGTACGGCGGACATCGGCTGGGTCACCGGGCACAGTTACATTGTTTACGGACCGCTCTGCAACGGCTTCACCAGCGTCATGTTCGAGGGCGTGCCCACGTTCCCGGATGCGGGCCGGTTCTGGAAGATCGTCGAGAAATTCAAGGTCACCCAATTCTACACCGCGCCCACGGCGATCCGCTCGCTCATCCGGCTCGGCGAGGAATGGCCGAATAAATACGACCTCAGTTCGCTCAAGACCCTCGGTTCGGTCGGCGAACCGATCAATCCCGAAGCCTGGGTCTGGTATCACCGCGTCATCGGCAAGGACCGCTGCCCCATCGTGGATACGTGGTGGCAAACGGAGAACGGCGGCATTCTCATCACACCGCTGCCGGGGGCGCACACTCTGAAACCCGGCAGCGCGTGCCGGCCGTTTTTCGGGGTCGAACCGGTGGTCCTGCGCGACGACGGCTCCCCGGTGGGCCCGAACGAGGGCGGCAAACTCTGCATCAAGAAGCCGTGGCCCGGCATGATGCGCACCACTTGGGGCGATCACGACCGGTTTGTGGATACCTACTTCACGATGTATCCCAACATCTACTTCTCGGGCGATGGTTGCCGCATTGACGAGGATGGCGACTACTGGCTTATGGGTCGCATTGACGACGTGGTGAACGTCTCCGGCCACCGCATCGGCACCGCCGAAGTGGAGAGCGCTTTGGTCAGCCATGCGAAAGTTGCCGAGGCCGCCGTGGCCCCCATGCCGCACGACGTCAAGGGGCAGGCCCTTTATGCGTTCGTGACGCTCAAAGACGGGATTCACCCCAGTGACGAGTTGAAGAAGGAACTGGTCCTGCACGTCCGCAAGGAAATCGGGCCGATTGCCGCGCCGGACAAGCTGCAGTTTGCGCCCGCGCTGCCGAAGACGCGCTCGGGCAAAATCATGCGCCGCATCCTGCGCAAGATCGCCGAAGGCCAGCCGGATCAAATTGGCGACACCACCACGCTCGCCGATCCGCACGTCGTCGAAGTCCTGGTAAAAGAACGTCTCTAAACCAACCCGGGCGCAACGGCGCCCACCAGCAAACCAATCGCCGCCGGGGCCGGCAAAGCCCCGGCGGCCATCCAAGGGCAAGCATGACTCCGGCGGAGTCAAACAAGGATAACCGAGGGCGACAGCCCG
>MWDV01000114.1 GCA_002070715.1 Verrucomicrobia bacterium ADurb.Bin118 | reverse complement strand
GCCCAAAGCCGGCAGCAACATGGCGGCCAGAATGGCGATGATGGCAATGACGACCAACAATTCAATCAGGGTGAAAGCGCGCCGCGCGCGTGACGGAAGGCTGGATGCCTTTGGGCTGCCGGAAGGCGTATTCATAGTTCGAATGATCGCAACTGGTTAAGACGTAATTGATGATTCAATCAACCAACGAACATCGCGCTGATTCTACTTATTCCACTCCCCAGTTGGCCAGCCCCATATTCATGGGGGTCATGACCGGCCATATTTGGCCGTCGCTTCCCCGCGGGAGTGAACGTGCAATTTCCGGTAAACGGCTTTGATGTAGCCGCGCAGCGTGTCAATGGTGATGCCCAGCGTGTCGGCAATCCGCTTGTAGGATTCCCCGCGGGCCAGGTGTTCGAGCACCTCCCGTTCCCGGGGGGCGAGTTGTTCCACCGCCGAGGCGGCCGTCCCCCGCCGGTTAAAAAATTGCACCACCTGCCGGGCGATGTGGCCATCCATCGGCGATTCACCGCGATGCACCTGCCGGATGGCCTCGATCAATTCCTCGCGCGTCGCGCGTTTCAGCAGGTAACCATCCGCGCCGGCTTGCAGGGCCGCAAATACGCGGTCGCTATCGCCATAAACGGTCAGCATGAGCACTTGGACCGAGGGATGCCGCGTTTTGAGCCGGCGCACACACTCGACGCCGTTCATTTTGGGCAGCCCGATGTCCATCAAGACCACGTCCGGGAGCGCGGTCGGCAAAACCGCCAAGGCTTCCTCGGCGCTTCCAAACCGGCTGAGACAGGATAATCCGGGGGCGGCCTCCAGCGCGGCGGCCAGATTGTCCCGCAGCCAATCGTCGTCCTCGACAATGGATACCCGAATCGTGGCCGGGAAGGGGGGCGCTTCCTTCGCGCGCCCGTCAGAGTGGGGTGGGGCAATGGCTTTCATCGTTTCCTGCATTTTGGATTGCCTGGGCTCCAAGAAAGCATGTTTTGGGACAACGGGATATTCCCATAAACATGGGGGTCAGTTCCGCAGGGGCATTTCAAACCGGACGCGGGTGCCCTGTCCCGGATGCGACGCGACGACGCAACGGCCGCCAATGGTGCGCAACCGGTTGCTCATGTTCTCCAGCCCGCGCCCGCGCGATGGCGGGTGGTCTGGCGCAAAGCCCGCGCCGTCATCCTCCACTTCGATTTGCAATTGTCCGGCCACGAACTGCATGCGGACGATGAGGGTGCTGGCGCGGGCGTGTTTGGCGATGTTGTTCAGGGCTTCTTTGAAGGCCAGAAACAGATTATGCCGGATGGCCGAGGACAATGGCGCCGCCGGCAGATCGGGGGGAATGTTCAGTTCACAACGCATCGGGGTCCCGGCAAAAAACTCCTGCGTGAAGCGGAGCATGTAATTGGCCAGACCGTCCAACGTGTCATGCCGCGGGTTCACCGCCCAAACCAACTCGTCCATCGTGACTGTCATGTCGTCCAAGGTGCGGCGCAGGGTTTCCAGTTGCCGCGCCGCGCCGGGGGACTCCAAGTCCCGCGCGACCATGCCGGCCTTGGTCAGGCGGCTGCCCAGTTCGTCATGCATGTCTCGGGCGATGCGCGCCCGCTCGCGTCCCACGGCGCGTTGGCGTTCGAGGGCTTGCAGGCGCCGGGCATGGCGGCGCCGCCAGACCGCGATGCCCGCGCCGGCCGCCAGCCCCATGCCCGCCAGCCACAACAAAACGCGGAACCACCACGTCTCCCAGAAATGGGGCAGGACGAGCAGGGGCAATCCCGGCCCGGGCTCGCTCCAACGCCCGTCGCCGGTGTGCGCGGCGACTTCGAACCGGTAGTGACCGGGCGGGAGATAACTGAATTGCACCACGCGCTGCGCGCCCACCTCCGTCCACGCGGCGTTCAACCCCGCCAGCCGGTAACGAAAGCGCACCCGTTCCGGCGCGGTAAAATACAAGGCCGTGTAGTGAAATTCGATCCGCTGCGGACCGGGCGGGATCCGCCATTCGCTTCCTCCCGCCGGGGACCGGTTCTCCGAAGCCGCCGGGATCAACCACGATTGACCGTTCACCACCAGGCGCTCCAGTTGGACGGCGGGAACCCCGGCGCTCTCGTGGATCCGGCGTGGGTCAATCATCACCAATTCCCGGTCGGTGGAAAAAAACAGTTGCCCGTCGCGGGTTTTCAACGCGGCGTTGAAACCGGCAACACATTGCGCGGAGAGCAACCCGTCGGATTGATCGAACGCCCGCGACTGCACTCGCGTCGTGCGGCCCGCCCACAAGGCGTCCAAGTCCGCCCGGCGAATCCGGTAAATCCCGCGATAAGTCCCCAACCACAAGTCTCCGGCGTCATCCTCCAGGATTTGCACCACGGTATCGTCGCCAATGCCGTGCTGGGATTGGAAACTGCGGAGCACACCGTCCTTGAAACCACTTAACCCGCCGCCTTCGGTGCCGATCCAAAGATGTTCGCGGGAATCCAGGTATAAATCCCGGATGAGATCGCTGGCCAATCCCTGCGCGCGACCGAAGGTGGTGCCGACGCCGTTTTGGAGCCGGCCCAACCCGCCGCCGTAGGCGCCAACCCAAACGGTACCGTCCTGTTGTTGTACCAGCGCCGTCATCATGCCGCGCGGCAGGCCGTTGGTGAACGCGGTGAAGACGTCATCCCGGAGGAACAGCACCCGGCCATCGCGGGTGGCCACCCACAGACCCCCCTCCCGGTCTTCGCACAGGCAGCGCACGGAATCGCCCCGCAACTCCGGACGATTGGCGGATGTCACCGGGACGCCCTCCCGCCATTGTTGCAAGTGCGTCGCTGCCCCCAACCATAAACTTCCGTCGCGCGTGGTCAAAATCGGACCGTAAGGTAGCGCCGCCGCCAGAAAGGTTTCTACCGACCATTCGTTTCCCGCCTGACGGAGCCGATAAATCCCGTGCCCTTGCGCGGCCACCCACAGACTGCCCGCGCCCGCCTCCGCGAGGGACATGGGCGGCACTTCCATGTCGTCTTCCCGATGGCACCACACAAAAACCGACCGCACCTTGAGCCGGTTCAGCCCCCCGGCGCGCGTGCCCACCCACACATTGCCCTCGCGATCCGAAGCCAGAGTTATGATCGCCGTGTCGGACAGCCCCTCTTCCGGGGACATGCGGTGAAACCGTCCGTGTTGGAGATAAAACAAACCCTCGCCGCTCGTGCCGACCCAAATCCGGCCATCTGTATCTTCGCCCAAACTGGAAACGGGCACCGGCGGCAAACCTTCCATGAGACCGTAGCTTTTCCACGTCCCGCGCTCGAAGCACCAGAGGACGCCCGTTGTTCCCGCCCAAATCCGTCCCTCGCGATCGTGGAGGATGCGCATGGTGCTGGAGGATGCCGAAGGCGGCAGATTGGCGGACGGCGCGAAGTCCGTTCCATCCCAGCGCAGGAGTTCCTGGCCGCTGACAGTAACCCAGACGCCGCCGTGACGATCGGCGGTCACAGCGGGCACATACCGGCGGGCGATCCGGTCGTCGTCCACGGTTTCAAACACGCCCCGGCGCCACCGGCTGAGCCCGGTATTGGTGGCGATCCAAATCGTTCCCTCCGCATCCTCATCCAACGCCAGGATCACGCTGCCGGCCAGCCCCTCGGGGGGCCGCCAAGTGGTGAAGACGCCGTTCTGGTAGCGGCTCAATCCATTGACGGTGCCGACCCAAAGCGCGCCTTCGCGGTCTTCCAACAACGCCTTGATGAACAGGCCGGGCAATCCATCCCGCAACCCGAACCGTGCAAACTGAACGCCGTCAAATCGCGCCAACCCATTGGCGGTCCCCACCCAGAGATAACCATCGCGTGTTTGGGCGAGAGCGGTGACAGTGTTGTGCGGCAGGTTTTCCTCCACGCGCCAGGTCCGGCACACAAACGGGCCGCCGAGTAAGAGCGTGGAATGGACAGCCTCCGGTGCGGGTGTCGCGTAAAGCCGCCCACCCCCGGCAACGCCGAGCAGCAATCCGCAAACGATCCAATGGCGCAATCCGCCCAACACAAGCCGACTATGCCGGCGCGTGCGCAAAGGAACAAGGACAACCCCACACCTCGACGGATCACATCACCGCATCAGGAGAAAGGAAGTGGCGCAGCGACAAAGTCGGCCGTGCGCCGGAACAGATTTCCTCCCAAACGGCGGGACCAAACCGGCACCGCATTCAGCGATGCAATGCGTGATCGGAAGAGTTCAGCGGAGGGCTATTCGGTGCGCTTCAACGTGACCAGCCACGCGGTCGCGTTGGGGGCGTTTCCGCCCAACACCAGGATTTCGTCTTTGGGCAACGGCTGGGTGCGTTTCAAGACCGGTTCGCGTTTGCCCACCAGGGAGACTTCGACGCGCCCACCATCCACATCTTTGATTTCGAGGGTGCATTTCTCGCTGAGCGCCACCTTCTGGCTGCCGCCGCGCGCGAGTTCCATAGTTTTGCGGTTGACCTCGAAGTAGTTCTTCCACTTGAGGGGCAGGTCGCTCAATTTTTTGCGCACCTCGGCTTCGACCGGCTTGTGCTTGGGATTGGGGGATTTCTGATCGTTGGTCGCCCAAATGAGTTGCGCTTCAAATTTGAAATCCGCGGCGAGCAAGGTCCCGACGGAAACCAACAGACCCGCCAGCCAGAGACATCTCCACCACCGGCGGAACGCGAAGAGGGTTATCGGTTTCATTACTAATCCAAAGTGTCCACCAGCGAGGAGAGGCTCGATTCGCTCTCGGCGGGGTAGGAAAGCCAGACCAGAGTCATCCCGCCCGCATAATCCCGATAGGTAAACGCGTCGGAATCGGCCAGGGTCATTTCGGATTCCCGGCCCGGCGCCGGATTGAACTGGGACACGGTCAAAATCCCCGCCAGCACCACGGCGGCCATGGCCCCCAAGGGAATCACCAAACGCCGCCATGCCGCCCACCACGACGATCGTTCCGGCGCCGTTGGCGTTCGTTCCGCCGACCGGATGCCCCGCTCGATCTGCGACCAGTAAAACTCCCGCGATTCGGGCAGTTGATGATCACGCTCGCCCACGGCCAGGGCCATGTGCGTGCGGCGCAACTCCGCCAGCAAGGCCACCGCCTCGCTGTCGCGCGCCAGCCAGGCTTCCACCCGCCGGCGATCCGCCGCCGACAACTCGTCGTCGAGGTAGGCCTGAAGCTTCAGTTGTTGTTCCCAATCCATCATGATGGTTTCGCTGGTTTCAAATCCGCCAATAACGCCGCCAGCTTGCGCCGGGCGTAAAACAGCCGCGACATCACCGTGCCAATGGAGCACCGCATTGTCTGGGCGATCAATTTATATTCCATGTTCTCAAACTCGTGCAAAATCAAGACCGTGCGATGGGCGGGCGACAGCTTGTCCATCGCCTCGTCAATCCGCGCGCGCAACTCCGCCCGTTCCAGCCGTTCCGTGGGATTCACCGTCACCACCGGCATGTGCCGCTCCACGCCCCCCGAGTCCTCATCCATTTCCTCGATGGATTCGGCGCGCTGCCGTTTCTGCCGGCGAATGGCGTCCAGGCAGAGGTTGATGACGATCCGGGTCATCCAAGTGGCGAAGCTGGAGTCGCCTTGAAACTGGTTCAAGCGCTGCCAGCCTTTGATCCACGCTTCCTGGGAAAGATCCATCGCGTCTTCCTCGTTCCGCATCATGCTGTACGCGCGGGCGTAAATCTTGTCGCGATGCCGGGCCACCAATTCCTCAAACGCCTGCAGGTCGCCCGCCTGCGCCGCCCGGACCAAGGCATCATCGGCCAAGGCGGAACTGGCGCGTTCGGTCTTCATGGGTTCGACGGGCGCTTGGCGGCGGCTATTCAACGGTTTACAGCCGGCCTTTGGTGCTGGGCAACTGGCCGGCAATACGCGGATCCCGCTGGCAGGCGGCGTCCACCGCTTTGGCGAAGGCTTTGAACAACGCCTCGGCAATGTGATGGGGTTCATCCCCGTAAAGCAGTTCCAGATGCAGGTTGCACCGGGCTTCGTTGGCGAACGCCTGGAAAAACTCCCGCGCCAGCCCGAACCGGAAGGCCGAGGACATATCCTGCCGTTTTTGCGCCCGGGTCAGCGTGGCGTAGGCGAAATCCTGGGCAACCCGCCAGATCAGATACGCCCGGCCGCTGAAATCAATCACGCACCGGGCCAGGCATTCGTCCATGGGCACATACGCCTCGCCCGTAAACGGATTCCGCGGATGAAATCCCGCGCCGTAGCGGCGGATGCCTTTCTTGTCCCCCAACGCCTCGCGAAAGGCCTGGCCCAACACCAGCCCGCAATCTTCGACGGTGTGATGCGCGTCCACCGCGAGGTCCCCCTGGCAACGCAGGGTCAGATCCATCACGGCGTGCTTGGCGAACAACGTCAGCATGTGATCGAAAAAAGGGACACCCGTCTGGATGCGCGCCTTTCCCTGACCATCAAGATTCAACCGCAGAGAAATCCGTGTTTCCTTCGTGCGACGCTGGACACTGGTTTGCCGGCTTTTCATGCGCGGCATTAAACACGAGGGCCCGCCCGCAAACAAGATGGAAAGCCCGGCAGGTTCCAGCACCGCAACTTCCTTCCTCTGAAGCGCCGTAAAAATTTTTGGCCTGCCCCCGTAGATGTCCGACCCCAGAAGTTAAACTGGGCGCAAAAATGAAAGGTATCAATATGACCAACGCACAAATGGAACTTGGATTCGGCACGGAACCGCCGGTGCGCCCGGCTTCCCGACGTCAACTGCGTTTGGAACGCGCGGCCTGGTGGTTTGGCCAAATGCGCCGGGCGGTGGACCGGGCAATGGACTGGCGCCCCACGCCGGTCGGTCCGCCGCAACAAACCTGGCTGCCCGGCACGCACCGGGAGGTACGGGTGTGACGCCCCGCCATTACCCGGAATGACCGTCGCCGAAACCCGCGGTGATAAAATCGCGGATCAGGCGGATCTCTTCCTCGCCGGCGATGGTGTGTTCTTTGGGGAACTCGTGCCAGGCGATGTTGACGCCGGCGTTGATGAGGTGCCGGATCTGACGCTTGGTCACCGCAAACGGCAGGACGGCGTCAAACGTCCCGTGCGTGGCCAGGACGCGCTGCTCGCGCGCCACGGGGGAAAGTTCCTGAATCAGCTTGTCCGGCTCGCATACCAGCCCGCTGATGCTCATCACGCCGGCGAACCGGTGGGGGTAGCGCAGCCCGACCTCCAAGGCCATCAAACCGCCCTGTGAAAAACCGCCGATGACGGTTTGCTCGGTGGGCCAGCCTTGAGCGCGCAGGTGATCGAGCAATTCAAAAACCAGGGCGCGACTGCGATGCACGCCGGGTGCGATGTCGCCGTAAATATCGAACCACGCGTAGCCGCCGTAGTAATCGTCCGGGGCGTTGGGCAGCACATAATTGAGCCACGGCAGGCGCAGCACCTCCGGCATCCAGAGATAACCGGCCAGGCTGTCGCCCAAACCGTGCATCATGACGAGCAGGCGCTTGGAGTTCTTGTCGGCGGCGGGGAGGAGGCGGTGTTCAAGCATGGTCGGTCAGTAAATTACCTTGTCGGGTTTGTGTTCCCATTCGGTGAAGGCGGCCAGGGCTTCTTCGCGCAGCAGTTGCCGCATCGGGAGCCGGCGTTGCGCGCGGGGCCGGGCCACTTCGCGGTAGAGATGGTCATCGTCAAAGCCGATGCGGGCGGCGTCTCGGCGGGTGTTCCCGAAATACACCCGGGCCACCCGCGCCCAATAAATCGCCGCCAGGCACATCGGACATGGCTCGCAACTGGTGTAGAGTTCGCAGCCTTCGAGGGAAAAAGTTTTCAGCCGGCGGCAGGCATCGCGCAGGGCCATGATTTCTGCGTGGGCGGTGGGGTCGTTGGTCGTGGTGACGCAATTCCAACCGCGACCGATCACCCGTCCGTTTCGCACCACCACGGCGCCAAACGGGCCCCCGGCGTTCCGCCGCATCTCCCGGAGGGAGAGGCGGATGGCTTCGCGCATGAATGTCAACTTCACGCGAACAGCGTGCCCGCGCTCACGTCCGCCGGCAACAGCTTGCCGCCTTCATAGAATCGCACGAGTTTGCCTTGCGACCATTTGCGCAGCCGGTAAAGCGCGGCAAAGCCGAAGTCCGGTGCCGCGCCGCCCTGGCCGCCGCACACCTCCGCGCCACGGCGGACATTATCCATCATCCACGCGGGCAGGGAGAGGTGATAAGGATTGCGCTGCACTTCGCCCACATGGAAGGTCGTCGCCGCGATCAGGTCCGCCACGTCTTGGGCGCTGATCTCGGCCATGAGGTTGGGATCATCCATCGCGCCCCAGAATTCCGTTTCGATGGTGAAGCATTCGAAGTCCGCCGGCATCCGTTGCAGCGCGTCCACCACGAGGTAATGCACGCCGATGTGCGTTCCGTTCCAATCGCGTTCGTGCGGGAACAGAATCACGCGCGGCTGATACTTCTGCAGGATGTCCACAATCACCTGGACCATCTCCGCCCAAAGTTGCGGATTGTTCTGCCGGGTCGCGGTGGTGACCTTCTCCAAACCGCACGGGCCGGTCGTTTGCAGGCCGTAACCGATAAACCGGCAGGCCTCCTGCAACTCGGCCAACCGCGCCGCCTGCCGATCCTTGCGGCTGCCCTGCGTGACGGCGACGTTGATCAACTCAAGCCCGGCCTCGCGCATGATGCGCAAAGCCATCGCCCCGACGATGGTTTCATCGTCCGGATGCGGCGCGAAAAACAGGGCCTTGGGCGCGTGGGGCGGCAGGGCCGGCTTGGGCAACGGCGCGAGGCCGCCCAGCGGGATGGACTTGGCGTCGTTGACGACGCGTTGACACTCGGTGACGAATTTCAGGTAGGGATTCATAACTCAAGAATTAACGGGTGATTTCCGGCAGGCTGGCCGCCGCGATGGCCTGGCCGTGGCGTTTCTGTTTTTCGTCCGGCACATGAATCGCGATCCGGTCCGCCAACTCGGGAAACTCTGATTGCAGCACGTGCTTGGCGCCTTCGACGATGAGTGTGCCGCCTTGTCCGCTGGTGACGCGGCCCAGCACCAGCACGTTTTGCAGCGCGTAGAAATCCGCAAAGTGCGCGATCTGATAGCCGAGATAGACGCCAATGGTTTCGTAAATTTTCCGCGCCCGCGCGTCGCCCTGTTCCATGAGCGACTGCACCAATTTCAGCTTTTCCGGCAGTGGCATGTCCGCGGGTGCGTCAATACCCGCCGCCGGGAGCAACCGGCCCACCGCCTGCTGGGAGAAATACTGCGCGCCCACGCCGTAGTCGCCGGACCACTCATCGCGCGCAGCGTGAGGATGGTAATCCACCGGCACAAACGCCAGTTCATTGATCCACGAAGTGATGTTGCCCTCGCCGTTGACCCATCCCCCGGCAGTGCTGGTGCCCAGGGCAATGCCGAGGACGCCGTTCTTTTCCAGCGCCATCGAACCGGCGAGCGCGGTCACTTCGCCGTCGTTGACCACTTCCAGCGGGACGTTGTTCCACGCCTGTTTGATTTCGAGAAACAGATTTTTGACGCGCTTTTCAAACAGGTCCGGCGGCACGCCGCGGAACAGCGAGGCGACCTTCACCCGGTTGTTCACGTAAACGCCCGCCGCGCTGCCACCGATGGCGTCCACGCGCGGCAGATGCGCCGCCGCCTGCCGGAGCGAATCCATGATGCCATCGTAGTGATATTGCGGGTCGGGATGAAAATACGGATCCCAAACCGTCTCTTCGCTGAAGACCACCTGGCCATCCACGACTGCGGCGGTTTTCCGGTCGCTGCCGCCGAGGTCGAAGCCGATCCGGCAGCCTTCCAGATGCCGGCCCAGCGGATTGGCCTGGGCGCGCTCCGCCGGAATGTCTTTCGTGTTCACCAGTTCGAGGGCGCGGTCGAACATCTTTTCTCCGACCAGATTGGAATCGAACTGTCCGGTCGGATCCTTGCGGTAATGCGCCGCGAGCTGGGCGGCCAGCGCCGCGGGGCCGTCAAAATAAATCCGCCAGCCGCCGCGCGACCAGAGGAGAAACTTGAGGATGCGTTCGAGATAAACGTAATTCGCCGCCGCCTGCGGTGTGTCTTCGGCGAAGATCGCCGTCTTAAAGTGGTAAATCGGACCGTCGGTTTGTTCGAGCGCCAAGGTCACCGGTTGCGCCTTGCCGGATTGTGCCACTTGCTCGCGATACGCCCGGTTGGCCAGCACGGCGGGACGGAATTGCGCGTCCAACACCGGCACGATTCGCGGAGCAACCAAAGAAAGCCCGTTATTCAGATTCATACAGTGTGCAGCGTTGTAAAATGGATTCGCATGCAAAGCAAGCTCGCATTGCCGTCCGGTGGACCCCGCGAGCTCGGGAAAACCGGACTCTCGAACAAGCGTGCTCGTATCGGATGTGCAAACGCACCGAGTCAAGTTCGCGACACAAAATGTGGCAAAGCCATAGGCTGCTTCGCTTAATCGCCGGTCGTTTTTTTGGATAGTGGCAAAGGCCGGCGTCACGCTGTTGCTGGTCACGCGGGTTGCAGAGCCGTGGGAATTCGTCCTCCAAGGCATCGCCGGGATTGAAGGATCAGTTTGGCTGGATTGTCCGTGTCTCCGCCGTAATTCGTCCCGAGAAAAGGCGGCACCCAGCCGGTCAATTGCCCCACCCGTCTATTGCTGGGATGCCCCAAATTTCCCCCTGTCCGGCTCGATGAAACTGCTCGTGGACAGGCCGAAAAACGGGGTAAAACAGAACAGTTGACAAAACGTGAGACGGCCATAAAATTGCCTTTGTTCGGGTGGCAGCACGTTTCTTCAGCGGGGTTCCCCACCCCCACCTCCTTGGCGTCTGCCGCCCGAATATTTCTGAGCCCTTTCCGCCGCCGCCACCATACGGTGCCAAAGAGTCGGTTTTAGGTCGGACCTCCCACGACGGCAATTGTCTAACCGCCTTATGGAGAAGTTGTTACCTAATTCTCAAGAGAAATTGAGTGGATGGCCTGAGATTGGTTTCTAATGAGTCGGCGAAGCTTTCCCGAAAGATGACAATCCCGAATGCAGGATTGACTCCGGGTGTTTGTGATGACGGGCCGTGCCGGGATGGAACTACCGTTTCGCGGTGATTCCCCAGCCAAGTTTCGGCAGCAAGTCGCGGCTTTCTCGTTCGGCGTAGTTGAAAATGATAAAGCCGCCCGTTTGATATTGACGCGTCAGATTGATTTGCTCAATGACCCGATCTACGCCGGCCGGAGGTGACCACGCGCTGAAGCCGATTCCCGGGTAACACGGCGTGCGCCCGACCCATTGCTTCTGTTGCGATATCAGGTTTTCGAAGTGGGAATTGATTGGCGTGTAATTCATGGGACACACAAAGTCCAGATAACCGCGGTCGCACCACACTTTCCAATCCTGTCCCACCGTGTCCCGGTCCACTGGCCAGTTGCGGAACACGGCGGCGGAGATTTTGAGACGGGGTTTGAGGGCCCGGGCTTGTTCGCTGACCGCTTGGACAATGGCGGTGATGTGCTCCCGCCGCCAGTCCAGCCATGCCTCGCGCTGCGCTCCTCCGGGCAGCACCGCCTGCGGCCACGCGGACAAGGTCACGCCCCGCGCTTGTTGAAAACGTTCGCGACAGCCGGCGCAGTAACAATGATCGCCGTCCGGATAGCGGATGTAATCGAAGTGCAGGCCATCCACGTCGTATTGGCGCGCCACCTCCAGCATGGAGGCCACTTCCAGTTGACGGTTGGCGGGGTGCGAGGGGCACAACCACGGTTTCTCCTCGCCGCGTGAGCTGGCTTGCAACCGTCCTTCTTGGCGCAGGCGGTCCACGAACTCCCGCGGTGCCGCCGAGCCGAGATAGTGATTGACCTTCCAGACATGCACCTGCACGCCGTATTTGCGCGCGGCGACCAGGCATTCGCGAAGCTGGTCGCCTTGCTGGGCTACCGCCGGCGCGACCGGCAACACTTGGCTTTCGTAAAACGCCACGCCGCCCCAGAGCAGGTTGGGGAGAATGGCATTGAACCCCTGGTCCGCCAGCCGTCGAATGGCTTCGTCCCAGGAGGTGCCCCGTACACCGAAAGCGCTGTGGCACCAGAAAGCGCGGAATTCGTCCGGCACCGGTTGCTGGACACGGCAATACGCTTCCAAAAGACTCGCCCGAGCTTGCGCGGCTTGAGCTGCGGCTTCCGCAAAGTTGTTTTGCGCGGTCAATTTAAGGGCGGCGGCGCGTCCGGTGTCCGCGGCAGCCAAGGCTTGGGCCGCCGCCTTTTGGTTGCGGATCAAGCCGCCAATCTGCCGGGAGGCGTCGTCGTAATTTTTGAAACTGGCGATCGTTCCAATGCGTTCAATCGCCGCTTGGGCCGCCCGGCGTCCGATCTCCGGCGACAACGCGCTGGCCATCGCCAACAGCAGCCGTTGTTGATTGGCGGCATCGTCCGCCAGCAAGATGTGCGTCATCAACAGACCGTTGGTTGAGCTCAGCACGGCGGCGTATCCGGTGGGTTGCCCTGCGTCATCGTGCCATTCCGCCAACATCCGGCTCGCGCCCGCCACCGGTTCGACGGAATAAATGTTCCACGACCGTTGCCGCACTTCGCGGGGCGCGCCGGGCAAGGCGTCCAGATTAAAACGCATCATCGCGAACTGCCCCGGAGGTGAAGCCTTCACGTGCCGGATACTTTTCAAATGCAGGGCGGTGTTCAACCGCTCGGGCAGGAAATAAAAAGCCAGCAGCTTGCCGCCTTGGTCCAGATAACGCAGGAGCGTCGCCTCGGTTTCAGGAGTCAGGACCGGATTGTAGGGTAGCACCACCAAGCGCGCCCGGTTCAGCCAGTCCGGATCAACCGTTGCATCACTTTGCACGACGCACCCGATATCCACCGCCCGGAAATGCCGCACCACGATTTCGGCCGCCTGTTCGAAACTGCGGGCTTCCTCCGGGCGTTGTTGCGCGGCGGTGTCCCCCCGAAGCACAGCCACGAGCACGTCCTCCCCCAGCACGCCTGCCGGGCGGATCGCGCGCACGAAGAATTCCGTGTCGCGGTTGCCGCCCCGCCACGCGGAGATCCGGAGGGTTTCAAGGCGCCCCCAGCCCGCGGGGTTGCCCTCGGGTTGCACGTGGGCCTTGTCTATGGTGATGGGGATCCATTGGTCGGAAGATTCCGGATGGAACACCGCCTGATACCATCCCGCGCCGCTTTGAAAATAGACGCTGAAATAAGCGATCGGCGACGCGTCCGGACACCGCAGCTCGAATTGGATGCCGCGACAGGACGTGAGATCCAGTTGAAGCGAGCGATCCCACGAGGCCCGTTCCACATTGGTATCTTGAAAGCGGCAGGGCAGGCGCAAAACCCGGCGTCCCTCCAGCGTGGCGGCTTGCGCGGGGGCGCTTCCCCGCATCGGCCGCCAAACCGCCTGGGCCGCCGCATCGGAAACATACTGGCAGTCATCAATCGGAGAAACTGTCGCTGGAGACGCTGCGCCAACGGGCGCGGGATGAATCAGACCACCCAAGGCAAAAACGAGGGCAAGCCTCCGCACTTTACGGACGGGAGACGCAAAGATTTGTGTCATGGCACCCCGCACCCTGAGCCGGATCAGAAATTAAATCAAGCCGCTGAATCCTCCGCTCCGCGACGAGTCAGAGACGAGGAGTGGGACGGCAAAAAGTGGGAAGGCGATCTCGTCCACTTCGCTCTCCCAAACGGTTGTTTTTATGGGACGACAACTGGCTGAGGAATCAGGGTTTCACCGGGCGATGCCACAGGCGACGGAAACTCTCGATGACTTTCGTGGCGCTGTGTTTCGGGGAGCTATTGATACCATTTCCTGTTTGTAGTTGCATTTTATTGGGGGGTATGGCAAGTCGGGTTATGCCGAAGCGATTTCATTTGAACCGGCCCGACCTGGCGCCAGCCGTGGCGGCGGCGCTGCCGGGTTGTCAAGACGTCAAAACCCAACAACGGCTCCTGGCCATGCGTCTGGCGGCCACGGGCCAATTCAGTGCGGCGCAGATTGCCGAGCAGATCGGCATCAGTCGTCGCCAGTTTTTTAACTGGGTCAGTGCCCTCAAGGCGGGCGGCGTGGAGAGGCTCGTGGCGCGCAAGCATGGCGGGGGGCGACGGCCTCAAGTGCAAGGCCAGGCTCTGGAAGAGTTGCGGGCGGGTTTGCGCCGTGGTCGCTGGAAGCGGGCCAAAGAGATTCAGCACTGGCTACGCCAGGAACACCACCGCCCCCTCAGCTTGAAAGGGGTGTATTACTGGCT
>MWDV01000113.1 GCA_002070715.1 Verrucomicrobia bacterium ADurb.Bin118 | reverse complement strand
CGGAGCGCCCTTTCGCTTCTTGGCGACCGATACGGTCCGTTGCGCACGGCGTGACTTCGTGGTTGGCAAAACTTGTTCTGGTACGTCAATCATGACTCTCAATTCCTTCGCTAAAACTTGGGCCATCACCTCGGGCTTCGAGGGAGGACAACCCTACTTCCGATTGCTCAAACTCAAAAGCTCTAAATCTGCTCAGGGTTTCCACCGAGGAAATTCCCGGATTATCCAATTAGTGGGATAACGTGACGACCCTAACCACTACCGGTTGAGCTTCAAGGAAAAACTTTAGAAAATTACGATAACGTTAATGTATCAGCAAAAACGCCTATAATTTATCCCCCAAAAACCTCCCAAAAACTGCTCAAGCATCGTTGCGCGATCGCAAGCACCACGGAAAGGCCGTAGAACGTAGTTTTTTCGACACTGACCTCGATGAAACTCCCCTTTTCTCGAGGTCAAGATGAGGTTTTTGACGAGGGTTTTACCCGTTTGCGACGTCTCGCTAGGGAGGCTTTTGGCTGAGATTTGCCGGTTTTCCGTCTTACCGGTTCCACCGTTCGGGGACGCGGCTTCGGCACCAACACCAACGGGCAACCTTCATAGCCAAACGCGCGGCGGAGCTGGCTGGCCAGGTATTTCTTGTAGGGTTCGGAAAACAACTCGTCGCGATTGACGAACAACAAAAAAGTGGGCGGCGCCTGCCGGACTTGGGTGGCATAGAAAAATTTGAGCCGATGCCCCAAATTACTGACTGGCTGGCGCTGTTCCACGGCATCCTGCAAGGTGCGGTTCAGCAAGGCGGTCGGAACCTGCTGCCGGAGTTGGGCTGCCACATAGCGCACGGCTTCGAGCAGCCGGTCCAGATTGAACCCGGATTTGGCCGACGTGAAAATGACCGGCGCATAATGCAAAAAGAACAGTTTTTCCTGAACCCAGGCGCCGAACTCGGTCAACGTGGACAAGGAATCAGGCGTGCTGCGACTGCGTCGCTGTGGGCCGCGCTGTTGGCGGCGTTGGACCTCTTCCTTGCGGGCGGCGCGCACGGTTGCCTCGAACAAATCCCATTTGTTCACCACCACAATGCAGGCCTTGCGGTTTTCCACAATCCGGTCCGCCACCTTCTTGTCCTGCTCCAAGATGCCTGTTTCCGCGTCGAGCACGAACACCACGATGTCGCAGCGGGCGATGGATTCTTCGGCCCGCTGCACGCTGAAGAACTCGATGGAATCGCTGATCCGGCGGGTTTTGCGCATGCCGGCGGTGTCAATCAATACATACCGCTGGCTCACGCCTTCAGTTTCCACAGTGAACGGCACGTCCACCGAGTCACGCGTCGTGCCGGGCACGGGGCTGACGATCACCCGCTTGGATTGAGTCAGGGCATTGATGATGGAAGATTTCCCCACATTGGGCCGGCCAACAATGGCTAGTTTGAGCGGTTCGGTTGCTCCGTCTTGCGCTGTATCGGGTTCGGCGCCCGCCTCCGGTGCCGGCAGCAAACGCATCGCGACCGTCATTAAACTGGTGATGCCCCGGCCATGAATTGCGGTGACGGGAAACAAATGTTCAAACCCCAGTTCGGCAAATTCAGCAACCGCTTCCTGCCATCGTTCCGAGTCCACCTTGTTGACCGCAACCAACACCGGTTTTCCGCTGCGACGCAGTCGTTCGGCCGCCTCGCGATCCAGCGCAACCACCCCTTCCTGCACGTTGACCACAAAAACAATGACGTCCGCCGCTTGCAGGGCCAGCTCCACTTGTTCCAATGCCGCCCGGGTAATGACGTCCGGGGTTTTCTCCCGGCGCAGCAACCCGATGCCTCCGGTGTCAATCAACGTGAAAGGCCGCCCCCGCCATTCGACCTCCGCCGTCACCCGGTCGCGCGTCACCCCCGGCTCGTCATGCACGATGGCAATGCGCCGCCCCGCGATGCGATTAAACAACGCAGACTTGCCCACATTGGGGCGGCCGACAATGGCGATCAAACCTGACATGCCGGCAGGATGATCGAAGCCGGGCGGCGGAGAAAGGCAAAAGCCGGATGGGAAACGGGGACTACTAAACACTGGCCCGCACCGCGGGATTGTGCTAACGAAAGAATGCCCCGCCCAAGGCGGGACCTCATGGTGCGCATGCGAAATCGTTTCCGGCAAACAAGTCTGCTGGCCTTGATCACGTTGATCGGCGGTCTTGGCGTTTGGCATGCCCCGGCCGCCACCGTAGCCCGTTTGAACGGGAGCTTCATCCAGTATTGGAGTGTCATGCAGTCGTGGCCGGCGCAGAATTGGCTGACCATTCTGGGGCGGATGCAGGAACTCCAGATGGATACGGTGATCATCCAGACGCTGGCGAGCGAGAACAGCGATGGCTCGATCCATTCCTTCATCGGGCCGCCCGGACAACCCGACCCCACCGAAACCATCTTGCGCTTCGCGGATACGAACAATTTCAAGGTCTTCTTGGGGCTGTACATGCCCAATTGGAATCACGACATGACAGGGTCCGACTTTCTGACCGAGACCCAGACGCGCATGGCGACGGTGGCGCAGCAGGCGTGGAATCGTTATCTGGCCAACCAACAACATCCCTCGTTTGCGGGCTGGTACATTCCGTATGAACC
>MWDV01000112.1 GCA_002070715.1 Verrucomicrobia bacterium ADurb.Bin118 | reverse complement strand
CACCCCGATGGGATTGCTGGAACGGTGTCATTCCTACAAAGACAAACTCGCGAAAGGCATTTCGCCGTATTTCGGCCTGTTCGCTTACCCGGTCCTCATGGCGGCGGACATCCTGATTTACGACTCGAACATCGTGCCGGTTGGCCAGGACCAAAAACAGCACGTCGAAGTCACCCGGGACATCGCCATCAAGTTCAATGAGCAGTACGGCGAGACGTTTGTCCTGCCGGAACCACAAATCCGCGTGGATACGGCCAAAGTGCCCGGCGCCGACGGCGAGAAGATGAGCAAGAGCTACGGCAACACGATTGAAATTTTCGGCGACGAAAAGGTGCTCCGCAAAAAAGTGATGGGCATCAAAATGGACAGCCGGACGCCGCAGGAACCGAAACCGGACGCCGAACAAAATCTGGCCATCCAAATCTTGAAACTCGTGACGCCAGCGGCGGAGGGGAAATCGTGGGAAGACCGGTTGCGCGCGGGCGGGCTGGGCTACGGCGATTTGAAGAAGGCGTTGTTCGAGGCGTATTGGGATTACTTTGCCGCCGCACGCCAGAAACGTGCGGAACTGGAGGCCAACCCGGATTACGTCCACCAAGTATTGCGCGACGGCGCGACCAAGGCCCGGGCCAAGGCGACCGAGGTGCTCCAGCGGGCGCGTCGGGCGTGCGGGATCGGGTGAGCTGTTCCGGCGCGGGGAATCAGGGTTTTGCCCCGGCGCGGCGGTGTTTCAACAACCACGTGTACAGTTCCGGGTTCAGGTAGGTTTCCGCCCAGGAATTGTGGTTGGCCTTTGGGTACACGGTGAATTTCACTTCCGCCACGCCCAGCTTGCGGAGGAGGTTGACCATGCGCTTGGATTCGTCGAGCGGCACGACGGGGTCTTTCGCCCCGTGAAACGCCCACACGGGCAGGCTTTTGAACGCCGCTGGTTTGTCCCGGCTGACCAGGAGCGCGTCAATAAACTCGCCTCCGCCGCAGATCGGCACGAGGGCCGCAAATTTCTCCGGATACGTCAACCCGAGTTTCCAGGTCCCGTAGCCGCCCATGCTGAGGCCGGTCAAATAGATCCGGGACGGGTCCACGGCGTATTGCCGGGTTACGTGATCCAGCAGACGCACCAGCGGGTCGTTTTCCCAGCGTTGTCCTTCGGGACATTGCGGGGCGACGATGAGGAACGGGAAGTTGGTGCCTTGTTTCACCAGGCTGGGCGGCCCATGAATGGCCACACGCGAAAGATTCGTGCCCCGCTCGCCGGCGCCGTGCAGAAACAACATCAGGGGCCAGGTTGTGCCGCCCGCCGGGTGGTAATCGGGCGGCAGGTACACGAGGTAACGCATCTCGGTTTGGCGCGGCAGATCGAGTTGCACGCTCGCCTCGATCAACGGGGACGAAGGGGATTGGGCGAGGGCAGGCATGGAAGTCATCAACGGCAGGAGGCCGAAAGCGGACAGGAACAGCGCGGTCGTTTTCATGAGAATTCGGACGAAAAACAAGGGCTACACGATTTTCAACTTGGGTAAATCCTGCGAATCCACCAGCCCCACGGGCTCGCGGCGGGCGTTGATGACAATCAGATCGTCAATCTGCCGCTGGTCAAACACTTTGAGGGCCTCCACCGCCAGCGCGTTGTCCCGGATGCAGACGGGGTGGCGCGTCATGACGTCCTTAAGCGGCCGGGACAACAACTGTTCATCCGCGGACATGTGCCGCCGGAAATCGCCGTCGGTGAAGACGCCGACCAGCTTGCCCCGCGCGTTGATGACGCTCAGGCTGCCGGACTTGGCCTGGGTCATGACCAGCAGGCTGTCCCGTACGGAAAGCGTCTCCCGGGCCACGGCGTTGCGTTCGCCGGTGCGCATAATGTCCCCGACGCGTAACAGCAAGGCCCGGCCAATGGCCCCGGCGGGATGACGTTTGGCGTAATCGCTCGGCTTGAAACCGCGCGCGCGCAACACCGCCAGGGCCAGCGCATCGCCCATGACCAGCATCACCGTGGTGCTGGCGGTTGGGGCCAAATTGAAGGGACACGCCTCCCGGGGGACGCGGAGGTTGAGCGCCACGTCGCTGTGCCGGGCCAGCGAAGATTTCGGGGCGCCGGTTAGCGCAATGATTTTCACCGCAAAACGTTTCAGGGCGGGCAACAGATTAAGCAGCTCCTCGGATTCGCCGGAGTAACTCAACGCCAGCACGGCATCGCCATCGTTGACGAGGCCCAAGTCCCCGTGCAAGGCGTCCACGCTGTTCAAGACCACGCTGGGGGCTCCGGTGCTGGTGAGCGTGGCGGCAATCTTGGCGCCGATGTTTCCGGATTTTCCGATGCCGACCACGATGACTTTGCCGCGGTGGGCGACCGTTTCCACGAGGATTTCCACCGCGCGGTCGAACGTGGCGTCCAACTGCGCCCGGACCGCTTTGAGCGCGGCCAGTTCAATGTCGAAAACCTTACGAGCTTGGGTGAGATGACTCACAGGCAGGCAAAGTGCCAAGTCCCGCCGCAGGTGGCAATGGCGAATCCCTCGACGCATCCGGACCGGAGTGTGGAAAAGCGCCGAGAACGGGAAGGAGGGTGCCGATGGTGACAGAAGGGGCGCGGTGGCGGGCTGGTTCTCGGCGTTTGGGGAGGGGCCAATCAACCGGGAAATAAATAACCGGTGGGCCGCCGCTTGCGCGAGGTTATTCCGCCTCTACATTGAGCGCGTGAAGCTACCCTCGGAAGTGCCGGTGATGACCCTGCCGAACGCGACATTGTTCCCGCAGGCGTTGTTGCCGCTGTACATTTTCGAACCGCGTTACCGGCAAATGCTCGCCGCTGTGCTCCGGGCGGACCGTTTCTTTGTCGTGGCGATGCAAAAGCCTGGCCGCCTGCGCGAGACGCCGGCGACCGTGGCCGGCTTGGGCTTGATCCGGGTTTCCGTGAGCCACCGGAACGGCACCTCGCATCTCATCTTGCAAGGAGTGGCCCGGGTCGAGTTGCAGACGGTGCGTTGTTACCGTCCCTACCGGGTGCAGGGCATTCAAGTGCTGAAAACGCCGCCGCAGGACAACGTCACCGTGGACGCGCTGGCGGCTAAGGTTCGGGAACTGCTCACCCAACGCTTGCAAATGGGGTTGCCGCTGCCCTTCCATACCTGGGGCACGGAGAAAGCCGCGGAAGGCGCGTCGCCCTCCTGCACGACCCTGATCGCGCGGGACTTGGTGGAGCATGTGGCTTCCCTCAAGAATCCCGAATACGTCGCCGATTTGGTCAGCGGCGCGGTGCTCCAGAGTGCGGCGCGCCGGCAGGCGATTTTGGAGACGCTCGATTTGGAGGTGCGGTTGCGGCGATTGATCCTTTTCTTACGCGAGGAAATGGAGGAACATGGCGGCACAAAACATGAGCACGAATGATTTTTCCCCGGCGGGGGCGGCGGAGGCGGCCCTGGGTGAAGACGCCCAAGCGGCGCTGTTCGCCCAGCTGATCCTGCAGCAGACCAATCTGGCCCTGATGTTGTTGGGCAAAACGCCGAATCCACAAACCGGCGAAACCACCCGCGATCTGGAGGCGGCGCGCCTGTTCATTGACCAGCTTGAAATGCTGGAAGCCAAGACCCGGGGCAATCTCACGCCCCCCGAGACCCGGCTGCTGCAACAAAGCTTGATGACCGTGCGGCTGGCCTATGTGGAGACAGTGGAAGCGCCCGCACCGGAAAAACCGGCCGCGTCTGAATCAGCCCCGGCGGCGGACTCGACCGCCGCTGCCGCGCCAACGCCAGAGACTCCCGGCGACGAGGAATCCCGAAAACGGTTTTCCAAGAAATACTAAAGCCGCGCGGCGTCAGCGTTTTTCGTCAGTCCCCGTTGAGGCCTCGGGGGCGACCGGCGACTCGGCGGGTTTAAGTTTCTCGTCCAGCACCTTGACATTGGCTTCCTTGTAGAGCTTGCCGAAGTAATCCGGCAATTGTTTTTGCACGGCCTGCTGCCGGAGTCCTTCGCGAATGCGCTCGCGCGCGGTGTCAAAGGGCACGACCCGCGCCGGAAGGCGTTCGTGCAGTTTGATGATGTGAAAGCCGAAGGCGGTGGTCACCACGTCGCTGATCTGGTTTTCGCCCAGGGCAAAGGCGACCGCTTCAAATTCCGGCACCATCTGGCCGCGCGCAAAGGGCGGATATTCCCCACCACGTTCCCGGGAACCCGAATCTTCCGAGTAATCTTCGGCCAGCTTGGCAAAATCCTCACCCGCCCGGGCGCGTTTCAAAAGGTCTTCAATCTGGCGGCGTTTGTTTTCCTGTTGCGCTTCCGGCAACGGTTTGCGGGTGGCGGGATCCTGGGTGCTCAACAGGATGTGGCTGACGCGCACGCGTTCGGGTTCCTCAAAGCGCGCGGGGTTTTCGTCATAAAACTTCCGTGCCTCCTCGTCGGTGATGGTGACCGGGATTTCGCGCTCGACCACGGCCTCCGCCGTGGCTTCCTCGATCATTTGTGTGTGCAATTCGTCCGGGGTGATTCCAGTGGGCTTGAGCTGCCGGGCGAGCGTCGTTTCCGAGCCGACGCGCTCCAGGAGGGCTTCAAATCGTTTATCGCCGGCTTCCTTGCCCTGGGCCTTGTCGGCGGCCGTGGCCCGGGTCAGCAACACTTGCAACCGGATCAATTGCCGGAGCAGTTGCTGCTCGAGACGCGCCTTTTCCGCGGGGGGAACGGACTGCCCGCGCGTGGCCAGCGCGCCTTTGAAATTGAGCTCCGCCGCCTCCAACTGACTGCGCTTGATCTCGAAGCCCTGGCCCCGGGCGATCACTTCGTCGCCGAATAATTGGTTGATACGCTCGGTGGCGCTGGCGGGCGCGGAGGTGGGTTGCGCGGACACGCCCGGCAGGAGGGCAACGGCCAACAGACCGACGCCCAGGGAGAGAAGCGATTTCATGAACACAAACGGATGGGGGAATGGGTTAAAGTTGAATGACGTTGAGGTTGCTGATGTCGGGATCGCGTTGGAGCGCCTCGAGCACCGATGGGGGCGGTACGCTGTCGAGATTTAAGATAGTCAACGCATGGCCGCCTGCTTGATCGCGGTGCAGGCTCATGCTGGCGATGTTCACGCCGTGCTGGCCCATGAGGGAGCCGATGTGGCCGACCATGCCGGGGCGGTCCCGGTTGTTGAGCAGCAGCAGGATGCCGGCGATGGGAATTTCCACCGGCATGCTGAACAGCCGGACGATGCGGGGGTTGTTGGGGGATCCGAAAAACGTGCCGCCCGCGGAAATGACTTTTTCCCCGCCGTTGAAGACCTGCACGTGCAACCATTCGTTGAACGTGACCGGTTCGTTGGAGCGTTTTTCCTCGATGGCCAGCCCCAAGGTGGCGGCGATGCTCCGGACGTTGATGTTGTTGAGATCGTCCACCCCGGCGCGCGACAAAAATCCCAGCAACACGGCGCGGGTGACCGGATCAATGTTCGGCAATTCCTGGGCTTTGCCGCCGTAGGTGATGCGCACCCGGTCCACCTGCGCGGGGGCGAGCTGGGCGAGCAGTTTGCCGATTTTTTCGCCCAACGTCATGTAGGGCTTGATCAGTTCGTAGGTTTTCGCGTCGAGGAACGGCAGGTTCACCGCGTTGCGCACCTCGCCGGTGAGGAGGTAGGAGGTGATGACTTCCGCGACCTCGATCCCGCATTTTTCCTGGGCTTCGGCGGTGCTGGCGCCCAGGTGCGGGGTGAGGGTGATGCCGGGGTGCTGGCGGAACGGATGCTCCGCCGGCAACGGTTCCGTGGCATAAACATCGAGGGCGGCCGCCGCGATTTGCCCCCGGTCCAGCGCGGCGAGGAGATCGTTTTCGACCAGGATTTCGCCGCGGGCGCAATTGACCAAGCGCACGCTCGGTTTCATTTTGGCGAAAGCGGCCGCATTGAGCATGCCCCGCGTCAGTTCGGTCACCGGCATGTGCACGGTGATGAAATCCGCCGCCTGATACACGGCGTCCAAATCGGTCGGCCATTGCACGCCGAGCGCCCGGGCGCGTCCCTCGGTGAGGAACGGGTCGTAGCCGATGACTTTCATGCCAAAGGCGAGGGCGCGTTTGGCGACTTCGGAACCGATGCGGCCCATCCCGAGCACGCCCAAGGTTTTTCCGGCGAGTTCCACGCCGGCGAACTGTTTGCGGTCCCATTTGCCCGCCGCCATCGAGGCGTGGGCCCACGGCACCTTGCGCGCGAGGGCCAGCAGCATGGCGAAGGCGAGTTCGGCCGTGGAGACGGAATTGCCGCCGGGTGTGTTCATGACGACCACGCCGTGCTGCGTGGCGGCTTCCACATCCACGTTGTCCACCCCCACGCCGGCCCGGCCCACCACCCGGAGTTTCGGCGCGGCTTCAATGACCGCGCGGGTCACCTTGGTTTCCGAACGCACCACCATGGCCGCGACATCCGCCACCACCGGGAGCAGTTCGGCTTCGGGCAGGCGTTTGGGCAGCACGGTCACGCTAAACTCGGGCCGGCATTGCAACAACTCGATGCCCTTGGGCGAAATCGGGTCGCAAATCAAAATTTTCATATACGTTGCCGGGAGTTTAAGAGACCCCCAACCAAGGGTCAAATCCGCAGATGCCGTGGCCCGCGGAGCTGGTCAGAAACCTTGCCGCGTTGCGCCGGAGTTGGCAGGCGGGATTTGATTCCCAAACTTTCGGATGAGGGGGAGGTCTTTCCCGATCAATCCGGGATGCGGATTTGGAGAAATCGGCGGTCGGCCCCGGCGAGCGACGGATGTTGCAGATTCACGATGATCGTGTCGGCGGACCGGGACCACGCGTCGCTGGCGCAAGGCATCCAGTTTTCCAGATCCATGGAGTGCCAGAGTTCGATCGGATCTTCCACCGCACCGATTTCGAGCGCGAGTTGTCCGTCCGGCGCCAACTGGGCGGCGGTGAAGCGGGGCACTTCCGGACGTCCCGGGGTGCCGCCTTCGAGGTTGCTGGGACGCCAATTGTCGGCGGTGCTCCAAGCCGGTTCCTTGGCGGCCGGGTCCACGACCACGAGGGTGTGGCCGGTGTTGAAGGTTTCGGGATACCAAAGCCGGGAATAGGTGAAGCTCAGGATATTGCTGCCGACGGGTGTTTCCAGCGTCAACAACTCGCCACCCCGGGCCAGGTTGCCGCCGTCCCACGCCACCAGATGGAGGTTCTGAGTGGGATAATAGATGGCAAAAGCTTCAGGGTTTTTCGCCAACACGAGACGCGCGCCGGGCGCAAGCGAGAGCGGCGCAAAAGTATGTTTGATGCCGTCGGCGAAACGGACGCCCTCCAAGTCCAGGGCCGTGGCGCCAGTGTTGCGCAGTTCAATCCAAGCGAAGTCGTTGCTCTCATAGGGGCTGTCGGGAGGAGGTGCCGGCGGCGCGTACATGAGTTCGGTAACGCGCAAGGGGGCGTAATAGTCCGGGGGGCGCTCCACAGTAAGGGTGTTTTCCGAGAGCGCGCTCCATTCCCCGTTGTACAACGCACGCGCCTTGATGATGAGATTGTTGCTGATCGCCAGATTAGTGCCAATCCAAGCCGCCTCACCGGGTTGGACCAAGGCGAAATCAAAGTACAAGTCCGTACTGCCCGCATTACATTGATGGAGGGAAACCGCCACCGTGTTGGTGCCGGGACGGAGCAGATGAGCCACCGCAGCCGTGCGGCTGTAGTAGGTATTTTGGGCCGGCGGCCCCACAATGCTGGACGAGTAGGTGGCGTAAGTAATCGCCCCGGCCGGCATGTTTTCACGCAGGATTTCCGTGCCGTTGAGGTACACTACCGCGCCATCGTCGCGGAGAATTTCCATGAGCAGTTGCGGATTGTTGTTGGTGGTATCCAGCGTGAACGTCGTGCGCAGGTAGGTGGTGGTGACTTGGGGCCCGGACGAACCGCTGACGTACCGGCGCGTGGTGGTGGCCACCGGGTTCACCGTTCCCGTGCCGGCGAAGCCAAGAATGGCGGGGCCTTGGGGCCAAGTGCCGGCGGGGTAGCCCGGAGCGCGCCAGGTCTGTCCGTTGAGCGTCGGCGGTTCGACGCCCAGATCGTAGTAACGCCAGGTGGCGCCGCGCGGAATCAGGGTGCGCGGGCCCACGAACGGATTGGTCGCCACAACCGCGATGGCTGCCGGGTGGATGCCGCCGCTGGGCAGCCGCGGATCAGCGCCGTTGGTGGTGAAATAGAAGGTCGTGGGTGCGCTGATGCGCAGCGATTGGCCGACCGGAACCATCTGGTTCATAAACGAATAGTCCGGCGCGACGACCGTGGGAAACCAACCGCGCGCCCGAAACTGGCTGACCACAATATCGCGGCGTTGATTGAGGTAGTTGTTAAGCACTTCGTTGCAGGCCGGCAGCCAGGTGCCGTCACGCGTTTTGCCCCGTCCCCAGCGGGCGGATTCGCCAATGATCGCCAGGTCAATTTCGTTCATTCGACTGCGGAACCGGTTTTGCGCGTTCTGGGGCGTTAAAGGGCCGTCGCCGAAAAGGTGCTTTTGCACCAGATCGGCAAAGCGCCGCCGATAGTCCGGATGCTGGCTCAAGCGCAGGTGCAGGGTGGCGGGGTTGAATTTGTTGCGTTCATTAAAATTGGCGCCCGCCGTGGTGGTATCTGCGGTGACCCCGAAACCGGTATTCGCACCGAGCGAGTGTTCCGCGTCATGGCGCAGCCATTTGAAGCCCGAGGGGGTGACCCGGTTGAACAGGGCATACATGTTGTTCGGGAAACCGCCCCAGATGGACACGGGTGAATCGGGGTCGCCGGAGTAGTAGGCGGACAACATGCAAACGATGAGGTTGTCCTCGTCCAAATACATCGGGTAAGCCGGATTGGGGGTGCCGTCGGGATTCAGGCCTTTGACGCGCGGATAATTGGCGGTGTAAGGCCCCGTAAAGCCTTGGCTCACCGCCAGTTGATGGAACGCGTAAAAGGCGTCGAAATTTCCGTCGCTCGCCGTGGTCACATAGCCCGGGTGACTCGTCTTGATGCAGTCCCAATCCTCGGCGCTGCCGCCCAGGTAAGTTTTGGCAAAGTCGGCGTCCCCGCGCTCCTGGGTTTGGTAAAGCCCCCAGTATTGGCCATTGAGGTAAAGGTGGTAATAGCGGCTGCGCGTGTAGGGCATGCCCATGTCACGCTGGACATCGCGGGAAAAAGTTTCGCGCACGAAGGTTTCACGATCGCTGTTTTCAAAAGCCCACGAAAAATTATGGGAGCAGCGCAAATCCACTTTGTCGAACGAATCTGCGCCTTCCTCTCCGAAAAGCGGGAAGCGCAGCCGACCCGAGCCGTAGTCGGACCGGAAGAAAAGGCGGAAGGAGTGTTTGGGGTTATTGCTGCTGCGGCTGTAAGCGCCGCGGATGCGCAGCCCGGCGTTGATCTGGAATTCGTTCGTGCTGCCGTGGACAGGGTCAATCAACTCCACCGAGACCGGGCGTTCCCAGGCGCGGCCGTCGTTGCCCGGGTTCACGTAGATGCCGGTCTGGGCGTTGAACAGATGAGCCAGATCGGTGACGATGGAAAGCGACGGGATGCGGTTGGTCATGCCCTGCCGCAGGCGCGCGCCATCACTGTTCACGATGGCCTGTCGCATGCCATATTCCATGGCATGATTGTTCACGGCGCGATTGCCGGGCCAGCCGGGCGGTGGAGTGTCGCCTTGCCGGAGCACATCCTCCAGGAAGAGCCAGGTGACGGTGGTCACGTTCTGCTGCACACTCTCCGGATCCACCACCGCAGCCCGGAGAGTCGTGGTGGCGTTGATCGGCAAAGGCCCGGTGTAGAGCGGGGAATTCGCCTGGGGAACGCGGCCGTCCAGGGTATAGCGGATTTCCACATTCGGCACGGCGGAAGTAAGGGTGACACTGAAAGGCGCGGTTTTGAATCCGCGCGGTTCACTGGCGGCAACGATGGGGGTAGGGGCGTTGAGCGGGGTTTGATTCGCACTTCTGGGGGTGGGGGTTGCGAAAAACCCCGGTTCATTGGGCGACGTGAATTCGATGAGCCGGGGTTGAATGAGAAACTCGGGATCCAGCCAGGTGTTGTTCAGGGCCACGATGGCGAGGACGTTGGTGCCGATGACAAAAGCTGAGGGGGGCACCGCAAACACAAGCGGTTGCAGCGCTTCCTCCGTCGTGCGCGTGGCGGTGGCGGCGCTGTTCCACCGCAGTGTTGGCGGCAGATTCAGTTCGGCCAACGGCGTCCCGTTGAGCGAGGCGGAAAACCCGTCCGCGCAACGCACCAACAGCAAGGCCGTATGGTCCTCCGGCCAGGGCGCGTTCAACGAAAAAATCCATTCCGCGTCGAGCCGGGCATTGAACCCCCGCATGTCGTCGCCCACGTCGGTGGTGATATACGCGCCGATGGCCCCCGCGTGACGCAGGCCGCCCTCGGCGTCTCCCACCAGCCGGAACGCCGCGGAAGAGAATTCCGTATGGATGCCGGGCGCGGCGGATAATTCTAGTGAGGCGGAGCCGCCGTTTTCGTAGAACACGAGCGACAGGGCATAATCGCCCGCCACTGGAAAGTTGAAAGTCGAGAAGGTGGTGCCGAACCCGCGCGGGTTGGGAAATTCACCGACAAAATTCACCCCGTGCCCGGTGAGGCGCAGCCGGAAACCATCATCGCTGCCCACAGCGAAGGTCCAGGCGCCCGCTTCGGGAATATGAATGACGCCGTCGGCGGCGACCACAAAATTATCCCGATCCTCGCCAATGTAGGCATGGCCGGGGAAAGGTTTGTCGTCGCCAAAATAACCGGCTGAACCATTGGCGTGAAAATTAATCGTCGCGTGGGATTCAATGAGGGGATAGGGACGGTCCGTTTTCCAATAGCGACTGTTGCCAATGCGCCTTTCGGCGACATCCACGTCCGTCATGCTGGATTTCATCTCGTAGTAGCGCACGGTAAAGGTGGCATTGGTGCCGGTGAACCCCAACCCACCGCGGCCGGATTTCCAAGGGGCGTTCCCCGTCGCATTGGGCACGCGGTAGCGCACCGGGGTGGTCGCGCCGACCCGTTCGTATTCACGCGCGGCGCGGCCATAGGAAATATCCTGGTATTGCGGCGGGAACGCGGGCGCGTATTCGTCCTCCACCGTGACGCCGTCGGGCTGGATCAAGCCCAGGTATTCGCCGTCCTTCGAGAGACTGAAGTTGGCGTGCAACTCATTGTTCGTGAAGGCCACGGGGGAGCTGTCGGCGAAGATCACGAGATATTCGCCCGCCGGGAGGATGACGCCCTCGGGAAAACTCCACTTGGTCGGCGACTGGGCGCGATCGGTGAGATACCAGCCGCTCAGATCCACGGCGTTCGTGCCCGCGTTGTAGAGTTCGATCCAATCCGCCGCCACACCCGCCGCGGTGCGCAAGCCAGTTTCGTTACTGGCAACGAACTCGTTGAGGCGAATCTCGGCGCGGCTGGAAGCCGTCAGGCTCATCAGCACAAATCCCAGTAACCACCAGGAGGCGGTAGGTTCGGGTTTTCTCTGACGGTTGGCGTGCCGGATGTCGGCGGCACCTGCGCGGGGCAACTTTTTCATATTTGCGCGCCCAAGATAATCCAAGCCGGTGTAAACCGCCATTGGATTCTCCGGTGGTGCGCGTGTGTCCGCCGTCCCGGCTGGCGGTCGTAAGCAGCGCGTCTCAGTCAATTCGGTCGGTAGTCGTCGCCGGACCAAACGGTTCCTCCGGAGCGTTCATGCAACCGCAGTTTTTTGGTCTTTGCTCATTACGATTGGCGGTCCGGCGGGGATCGCGCTCACGGCTGGGGATTCATGGTGTTTCGGACCGGCGTGTGAAGGGTGCCGTTCTTTTCCAGAAATTCGCGGGACATTTCTGTCGTTCCCGCCATATTTGCAGGCGTCAACTGCGGTCTTGGCGAAGGACTGCCATCATGAATGCCTTAAGTCCACTGCGATTGCATCACCGCCTCGGACGGGTCGGGTTATTGTTGCTCGGCTTGAGTTGTCTGGTCACCGGCGTTTGGGGCGGACTGCTGCGCGTCCCCATCTCGCTGCCTTTGCCGGTGCAGCACGCCAACTGGATCAGTTTTCACGGGCCGTTGATGGTCTGTGGGTTTCTCGGCACGGTTATCAGCTTGGAACGCGCGGTGGGGTTGCGGTCGCTCTGGACCTATCTCGTGCCGCTGCTGGCGGGCGTCAGCACGGCGGCCATCGCGGCGGGCGTGCTCGCGCCGTGGCCCCGTTGGCTGTTAACCGCGGGCAGCGTGTTGTTCGTGGTGGTCTCCGCGCGGATTGTGCAAATCCAGCCGAATTTAGCCAATACCGTCATGGGTTGCGGCGCGGTGGCGTGGGGGATCGGCAACGCCCTTTGGGCCTGGGGACAGTCCCTGCCGCAGGTGGTGCTGTGGTGGCTGACGTTTCTGCTGCTGGTCATTGTGGGTGAACGCATCGAATTAACGCGTTTTCAAAAGCCGTCTCCGTGGTCAAAACCCTGGTTGACGACCGCGCTGGCGCTGTTGGGCGCGGGGTTGACCACGGGTTGGATGGCGCCGCGCGCCGGGGCGTTGCTGACCGGCGGGGCGTTGTTTGGCATTGCCGCGTGGTTGCTGCGTTTCGATCTGGCGTGGCGGACCATCCGACATCCCGGCCTGCCGCGGTTCATGGCCATTTGCCTGTTGAGCGGCCACGGATGGCTGACGTTGACGGCGCTGTTGACCGTTTTGAAATGGCCGCAAAGCAGCGGTGTCGTTTACGACGCCACGTTACACTCATTTTTTCTTGGCTTTGTCTTTTCCATGATCTTCGGGCATGCGCCGGTGATTTTTCCCGCAGTGCTGGGTTTATCAGTGCAATATCGTTGGACCGCTTACGCGCCGTTGGTCGTGCTACACGCCTCTTTGGTGGCGCGTTTGCTGGGAGATTTGATGGGGGCGGCCACTTGGCGAACTTGGGGCGCGGTGGGGAACGCGGTGGCGGTAGGCTTGTTCCTGGTGAACACCGTCGCCTCGATCCTGCTGAGCCGGAGCCCGTTGCCGGCCAAAATCAGGAAAAAACCAGCCCGCATTTGATGTTCCGCAGCGCGGTCAGGGCGGGAGACTCCGGCGGCCGGGCGGCGACATGCCCAAGAGCTTCGGCGGAGATTCCATTGCAACCCGGGCCCGACGCGACTAAACTTCCGCTACTATGAAACTTGAGACTCTCTGTTTGCACGGCGGCACCCAACCCGACCCCGTCACGTTATCCCGGGCCGTCCCGATCCATCGCACGTCCTCTTTTGTTTTCAAAAACACCGCGCACGCCGCGAATCTTTTTGCGCTGCGCGAACTGGGCAACATTTATACCCGACTGCAGAACCCCACGACCGAAGTGTTGGAGAAACGCGTGGCGTTGCTGGAAGGCGCGCCCGAGCTGGGCGGCTTGGCCGCGGCCTCCGGCATGGCGGCCATTTTCAATAGCATCGTCAACCTGGCGGAGGCCGGCGACAACATCGTCAGCGCGCGGAATCTCTACGGGGGAACTTACACGCAATTCAACGATATCCTGCCCAAGCTGGGCATCACGGTGAAATGGGTGGATCCGAATAATCCCCGGAATTTTGCCCAAGCCATTGATGCGAAAACGCGGGCGTTGTTTTGCGAGACGCTTTCCAACCCCGCGCAGGAGATCACCGACTTGGAAGCGGTGGCAAAAATCGCCCAAGCCCACGGAATCCCGCTCGTTGTGGATGCCACGTTCTCGACGCCGTATCTCACCCAGCCGCTCGCGCACGGAGCGGACATCGTGGTGCATGCGTTGACGAAATGGCTGGGCGGCCACGGCTTGGGCATCGGGGGGATCGTGGTGGATGGCGGACGGTTCAACTGGGCGGGCGGGAAGCATCCGCTCTACACGACACCAGACACCTCGTATCACGGCTTGCGTTGGGGGTTGGATTTGCCCGAACCGCTCAAGCCGCTGGCGTTTATTCTCCGCATGCGCACGGTGCCGTTGCGCAATCTGGGCGCGTGCCTTTCGCCGGATAATTCCTGGTTCTTCCTGCAGGGGATCGAAACGTTGCCGTTGCGGGTTGAGCGCCATTGCCAGAACGCCCTGGCGGTGGCCAAACATTTGCAGTCGCATCCGAGCGTCGTGTGGGTGCGTTATCCGGGATTGCCGGACGATCCGATGTTCGCGCTCAACCAGAAATATCTGCGGGGCAAAGGGGGTTCGATGGTTGTTTTCGGGATCAAGGGCGGCGCGGAAGCCGGCGCCCGGTTCATTGATTCGCTCAAGCTGTTTTCGCACCTGGCCAACGTGGGCGACGCCAAGAGTCTGGCCATTCACCCGGCGACGACAACCCATTCGCAACTCAATGAAGCGCAGCAACGCGCCGGCGGGATCACGCCCGACTTGGTGCGGTTAAGCATTGGGTTGGAGCACATTGACGATATCCTCGCCGACCTGGATCAGGCGTTGAAAGCCTCGGTCTGATTGCGGCAGGTCCGCATGAGCGGCCGCCCGAACGGTTGACGGCAATTGGCCGGCACGCCCGGAGAACCCCGGAGCTTCGGGAGGTCCGCTGGGCGGGCATGGTCATTCCCCCGTTGCGACGGGACGCGGATTTTTTTTGGCATTCGGGTGGGGATGATTACACTGCGGCGGGTTGTATTTCCGACTTCCAAGCAAACATGCGTAGTATTGGCAAAGTTGAGACGCGGTTTTATGAGTTCAACGACCGCAAGGATCCCCTGCACCTTCGGGTGGGAGGGGAACTGGATCGGTACACCCTCGCGTACGAGATGTACGGTCGGATGAATTCCGACAAATCGAACGTCATCCTGCTTTTTCACGCGATGACCGGCAGTCAACATGCCGCCGGTCTGAACCCGGATGTCCCCGGGCTGGACGGTCGTTGGACCGAGGAGAACCACCGGGGGTGGTGGGATGGTTTTGTCGGCCCCGGCAAGCCGTTGGACACGCGAATTTTTTGCGTGATTTGCGTGAACTATCTGGGGGGATGTTACGGCTCTACCGGGCCGGCTTCAATCAACCCCCGCACCCGCAAAGTCTGGGGGCCGTCCTTTCCCGTGTTGCGCATGAGCGACATCGTGGATTCGCAGATGCGGTTGTTGGATGCCTTGGGTGTGCATCGGGTGCATGCGGTCGTCGGCGGTTCCATCGGCGGGTATCTCTGTCTGCTGGTGGCCACGCGGTATCCCGACCGGGTGCGCACGGTGATTCCGATTGGCACGGGACCGGAGACCACGATCTACAACCGCATCATCAACTTCGAGCAGGTGACCGCGATCGAGGCGGATCCTCATTTCAAAGGCGGCGCCTATTACGGCAAAGCGCGGCCGGACACCGGTCTGGCCCTGGCGCGGCGGATTGCGCACAAGACCTTTGTGTCACTGGAGATGTTGCGGGAACGGGCGCGCGGCGAGGTGATGAACCACAAACCGCCCCACGGTTGGTACGAAATGAACCATCCGGTGGAATCCTACATGTTTTATCAGGGCGTTAAATTCGTGAAACGGTTCGACGCCAACAGCTACCTGCGCATCCTGGACGCCTGGCAATGGTTCGATCTGGCGGCCGAGGCGGGGGCGAGCAATTTGAATGAAGCCTTTGACCGCTGCCGGTCCCACCAATTTTTGGTGTTCAGCATTGACTCCGATCTTTCGTTTCCCCCGGTCGAACAGGAGAAACTGATCAAACTGCTCAAGCGGGCGCGCGTGCCCGCCATCTGGATCACGGTTCACTCGGACAAAGGGCACGACGCCTTTCTGTTGGAACCGAAGCTGTTTGCGCCGTATTTGCAGCAGGCCTTGCAGCATTGAGCGGGACTTTCTGCGCATCCGGAGTGGCCGCCGGATGCACGCGGGAAACACGTGAGGCATTTCCCGCGAAAGATTTATCCCTGCCGCCGCCGGCCCCCCCAACGGAAACTTCAAAGGGCCGATCCCGAAGGCGCCACCACTCAAGACGCGCTCGGTTGGCGGGGAAACGGGTGAGTTACCGCGTGTAAACACCGCACCCGTACGGCTTGGTGCGGGTGACTTTGGGGGCATCGCCAGCGAGCAGTTGAGTGACCGCTTCCCGGATATAATTGCGGGCTTCCCGGGGATCGCCTTTCGTCACCGCCCGATCGTCAATGGCGCCTTGGTAGGCGAGGGTGCCATCCGCCGCGATGACAAACATGTGCGGCGTGGTGCGCATGCCGTAGGCTTTGGCAATCTCTCCGGAATGATCGTCCAGCCAGGCGGTGGCTTTTACTTTTTTATCGGCCCATTCCTGGCGCGCCTTGGCCGGCGGCCGATAACTGCGGTGTTGGTCATGGACGGAATTGACCATCAGCCAAATCACACCTTTGGCGATGAGTTCGGCCTGAAGTGCCTGCATGGCGCCCGTCCCGTAATGATTGGCGACATACGGACAATCGGGATTGTAAGATTCCAGCACAACAATTTTGCCTTTGAAATCGGACAAGGAATGCGTCGCACCCGTGATGTCGGTCGCGGTGAAGGCCGGGGCCGGCTGGCCAATTTCCGCCGCGGCAAAGGCGGCGCTGGTCACGCCCAGGAGGGCAAGCAGAATGATGGTTTTTTTCATGGTACTCGGTTTGGTTGGCCCCCAACCTAACCCATGAACGTCATCTGTCAAAACGTGTCGCGCCGGCTTGCCGCACGGGTTCACCATCCAACAAGACCCGCCTGCGGGAATCATCCGGCGATGCCGGCGAAACTCCAGGGCGCAGTCTCCGCCCGTCGGTTCCTCCCCGATTGATGGAGTTCAGCGCGAAAAGAACGGGAAACAGCATTGCCATACGGCGCAGCCCGGCAATACTTTTGCCGCCGCGTGGGCTTTGAGGCCCAGGCGGGGACCTCGAAGGCGCGGAGGAACAAAGGTTTGATGATTCAACTCAGCAACGTCCGCAAAGAGTTCGGCCGTCGGGTGGCGGTGAACGATCTCTCGCTGGCCGTGCCGTCCGGTGAGATCTTTGGTCTGCTGGGCCACAACGGCGCCGGGAAAAGCACCGCCATTGGCATGATGCTGGGCCAGGTCTGGCCGACCGCCGGCGCGGTGCGCGTGTGCGGACACGATGTCACCCGGCATCGGGCGCGAGCGTTGCAAAAGGTCGGCGCCATTTTTGAATCCCCCGCTTTCTATGACTACCTCAGCGGATGGCGGAATCTGGAAATCCTCAGCACCTACACCGCCCCGACCTCGCCCCAGCGCATCCGCGAAGTGTTGGATTGGGTGGGGTTGAGCCAGCGCGAGCATTCCCCGGTCCGGACCTATTCGCATGGCATGCGGGCGCGCTTGGCGTTGGCCCAAGCCTTGTTGCCCCACCCGGAGTTGTTGATTCTGGACGAACCCGGGGAGGGCTTGGACCCGGAAGGCATTCACGAAATCCGGCAAACCGTGCTGCGGCTGCATCGGGAACTGGGGTTGACCATCCTGCTGTCCTCGCACCTGCTGAGTGAGGTGGAACAGCTTTGTACCCGCATTGCGGTGCTGCACAACGGCCGCCGCGTTTTCCAGGGGCGGCTGGAAGAAACCCGGCGGCGGAATCATTGGGTCCGCCTGCAAGTGAGTGATTTTGCGGCGGCGGTCCGGGTGCTGGAAAACGCCGGCAGCATCTCCAATCACCGGGAGGGCGAACGGATCGCATTGTGTCCGGGTGTGGAAACCGACGAAGTGGTGCGCCGATTGGTGGCGGCGGACATCGCCGTGTTTGAAATCGCCCGCGAAGCCGATTCTTTGGAGAGCTTTTATTTGTCGCTGATGAGCGACTATCGCGGCGAGAAAGGAGCCGCCTCCGAGCCGGAGGCTTGAATGACCATGCCAAGGGAGACCGCCGTTTTGTCCCGCCCTCCGCAACGCCTGTGACCATGTTTTATCTGCATCTGCGCAACGAGCTATGGAAGCTGTTCGGCAAGAAACGCACCTACATTGGCTTTGCCATGTTCTTGCTGGCTCAGAACGCCATGTTGCTGGCCTTTCGGTTTACCAAGTGGCAAAGCGATCTGGAGCGGATGCTGCAAGGCAACGGGTATCTTGCCGAAGAATTCATCTCCGCCTTGACGGTGGCGGTCATCATGTTGGTGCCCCAGATTTTGTTGCTGATGCCCCTCTACACCACCCTGGTGGGCGGCGACATGGTGGCCAAGGAAGCCGAGGATGGTACGCTGCGCATGATCCTCTCCCGTCCGGTTTCGCGCTTCCGGTTGTTGCTGGTCAAATGGCTGGCGGGGGCGATTTTTGCGGTGACGTTGGTCCTCGTCCTTGGAGCCATGGCGCTGCTGTTTGCGCGGATTTGGTTTCCGTGGAAAGGGATGTTCGTGTTTGCCCCGGGACATGCCTTCGCCATTTTGGGGGCGGACGAAGGCTGGCAACGTTATCTGTTGGCCCACGTGTTCATGGCGGTCAACGCAACGACCATGCTCAGCCTGGCGTTCATGTTTTCGTGTTGCAACATGAAGCCCGCCGCCGCGACGATCCTCGCGTTGTCCTATTTGTTTGTGAACCTGGTGTTGGAGGCGATCCCGTTTTTTGACCGGTTTGAAGTCTGGCTGTTGCCCTACCATTTCCGGTGCTGGTTGCACGTGTTCAATTCACCCGTGCCTTGGGTGGATGTGCTGCAATCCCAGATTGTCCTCGTGGCGGCGAATCTGACGGTTTTCATAATCGGCGCCACCATATTTCAGATGCGGGACATCAAGTCTTGAGACGGGTTTTCTGATGGGCCGGGACGAGGGTTGCTCGGGCCCGATCGAATTCTTCATGAACCACAACCGGTTTGGTTTCTCTCCGGGCGACGGCGCAACTAATAGTGGTTTGACGGCAAATTTTGTGCAAATAGCTGTTGTGTTCCGGGCCAGTTTTTCCTACCCTTCCCGCGCTGAAATTCTGCCCCCATTCGGGGTGTCGAAAAGCCCATTTATGTCTGAAGAAATTACCGAAGGTCAGAGCAAAAATTCCGCCGTTCAATCCGGGTCGGTCGAGAAATACGAC
>MWDV01000111.1 GCA_002070715.1 Verrucomicrobia bacterium ADurb.Bin118 | reverse complement strand
AACCTGTGCGCGGTGTGAATAATCGAAAACCTGAAACCCATCCGAGAATCCAGATGAACGATCCCCAACCGCCCGTTCAACCGACTCCGCGCCCGACACGGTTGAGCCGTCGTCAATTCGTCGCCGGCACCGGGGCAGCCGCGTTTGCTTTCACCACGCTCCGCCCCGCGCTCGTCAAAGGAACGGATGCGAATACGAAGATCAATCTGGGGTTGATCGGCTGCGGAGGTCGCGGCCAATGGATCGCCAATTTGTTCCGGAACCACGGCGGCTATAATTTGGTCGCCGTGGCAGATTACTTCCCCGACCCGGCCAATCAATCCGGAGAGAAATTTGACGTGCCCGCGGATCGGCGGTTCACCGGCTTGAACGGTTACAAAAGATTGCTGGAGCAACCGCTTGATGCGGTCGTCATTGAAACGCCGCCTTACTTTCATCCGCAACAAGCGGCGGCGGCGGTGGAGGCTGGCAAACACGTTTTCCTGGCCAAGCCCGTGGCGGTGGATGTGCCGGGGTGCCAAGTTATCGCGGACGCCGGACGCCGCGCGACGGCCCGGCAGTTGTGTTTTCTCGTGGATTTTCAGACGCGCACGCATGCGGCCTATCAGGAAGCGGTTCAAAGGGTGCGGAACGGCATGATTGGGCCTCTGGTCTCTGCGGAGGCGAATTATCTGTGCGGACTGACTTGGGGTAAAATGGATGAACTCCTGCGGGCCGATCCGCAAAATCCGGAGGTGCGCCTGCGCGCGTGGGGCGTGGATCGCCGACTCAGCGGAGATGTCATTACGGAACAAAACATCCATACCTTGGACGTGGTCACCTGGTTTTTGGACGCCCACCCGCTCCGCGCCTACGGCACCGGAGGCCGGGCGCGGCCGTTCGTGGGGGATTGCTGGGATCATTTCGCCGTCATCTTTACGTTTCCGCAGGACATAGTGGTGAGCTTTGCATCCAAACAGGTGGGCGCTGGCATTGACGACATCATGTGCCGGGTCTATGGCCAGCAGGGCTACGCCGACACGCATTACTTTGGCAGGGTGCTGGTGCGGGCCACGGATGATGGGTTCAACGGCGGTGAAATGACCAATCTGTACACCGACGGCGCGGTAAACAACATCGCCACGTTTCACCAGAGCATTCTGGCGGGCGATTTCACCAACCCGACGGTCGCCCCCAGTGTGCGCAGCAATCTCACCACCATCCTGGGCCGCACGGCCGCTTATCGGCGCGCCGAGGTGACTTGGGAAGAAATGATGAAAACCAACGAGGCTTGGGAAGTCAGCCTTAAAGGTCTCCGCGTGTGAACCCGCAACCATGTCCAGTTATGACCGGTCGTGAACGAATCTTGAATCATCTCGCGGGCCAGCCGGTGGATCGACTGCCCGCCATGCCCATCACCATGATGTTCGCCTGCGAACGCATCGGCGCGCGGTATCGGGATTATTGCACCGATTACCGGGTGCTGGTTGAAGGCCAGATCCGCACCGCTACGGAATTCGGCTTTGACTATGTCAACACCATGTCCGATCCGGCGCGCGAAGCGGCGGATTGCGGGGCGCGGGTGGAATACTTCGATCATCAACCGGTGGCGATTGTGGAAGACGACGCGCTGCTGGCGGACAAGACCACACTGGCCCGTTTGAAAATCCCTGATCCGCTCGGCGGCGGACGGATGCACAACGGCATTCAAGCCCTGGCCTTGTTCAAGGAACGGGTGGGCCGGGAACTCCTCGTCGAGGGCTGGGTCGAAGGGCCTATTGCCGAAGCCGCCGATCTGCGCGGCATCAACACGTTGATGCTGGATTTCTTCGACGACCCGGGGTTCGTGCGTGATCTCTTCGCGTTTGTGGTGGAAATGGAATTGTGCTTTGTCAGGGAACAAATCGCCGCAGGCGCGGATTTGATCGGCATCGGCGATGCCGCGGCGTCACTGGTCGGTCCCCAACTTTACGAGGAATTTGTCTGGCCGTATGAAAAGCAGCTCGTGGATGGCATCCACGCCTTGGGGGGACGCACCCGGTTGCACATTTGTGGCAACACCCGGAAAATCCTGCGCGGCATGGGCCGGCTGGGATGTCACGTGGTGGATCTTGATTTTCTCGCGCCGGTGGATGAAGGCCGCGCGCAAATGGAGACGCAGATAATTCTGGGGAACGTGGACCCGGTGCGTGTGGTGCGCGACGGAACCCCGGCGCAAGTCACGGCGGCCGTGGCCGCCTGCCACCGGCAAGCCGGGTCGCGGTTCATCGTCGGCGCAGGTTGCGAAGTGCCGCGCGACACGCCGGACGAGAATCTGCGGGCCATGGTTGAATACGCCCGCACGCATCAACCGTAACGCAGACGCGCTTCGGAAACAGGGGAGGGTAAAATATCCACCGCCGTTTTATGGCGACGGATTGTTTTCTCGCCGCGTCAGACCAAACCCAGGTTTTGCAGAATGCGGGTAGTCGAGCGCACCTTGTTGAGCGTGTAAAAATGAATGCCAGGCGCGCCGGCTCGCAACAGTTCCTCACATTGACGCGTGGAGTATTCAATGCCGAACTCGGTCGAAGCCGCGTCATCTCCCGCTAGCTCCTCCAAGCGCGCCAGCAGGGCGGGCGGGATCGTCGCCCCGCACAGCAGGGTGATCTTTTTGATCTGCGTGACGTTCAAGATGGGCAGGATACCGGGCACGAGCGGAATGGTGACACCCTGTTTGGCCAGGAAATCGCGAAACTCGAAATACAATCGGTTATCAAAAAAAAGCTGGGTTATCACCAGGTCCGCGCCATACGCGATTTTTTCCCGGAGCCGTTCCCAATCCACATGCCGGCCGGCGTGACAGGCGGGATGCCCTTCCGGAAAACCGGCCACTGCGATGCTGAAATCGCCCGCCTCCCGTAACAATTGCACTAACTGCCAGGCATACTCAAAACCGCCCGCCGTTTGTTGGAACTGACTTTCGCCGGCGGGGGGATCGCCGCGCAAAGCCAGAATGTTGTGGATGCCCCGCGCGCGCGCCTGCGCGATGATCTCGCGAATCTGCGCCTCGGTGGACCCGACGCAGGTCAAATGCGCCATCGCCGGTAATTGATGCCGCTGTTGGATTGCCTCGACCAAGGCCAGGGTTTTGTCGCGGGTGCTGCCGCCGGCGCCGTAGGTTACGGAGCAATAATCCGGTTTCAACGCCGCGAGTTGAGGCAGGGTCCGATCAAAAAACCCGCGCTCGCCATCCGCGGTCTTGGGCGGAAAAAACTCGAACGAAACCACGGGGCGCCCCGCCGCGCGTCGGGCGGCGTAGAGGTCGCGGACCAAAACATTGCTCTGCATGGTAGTGAAGGTGCCGGCAAACCGCCCACATATCAAGCGGGCAGTCTGCCTATTCGCACGGAACGCCGGATGGTTTATTCAGTCGGCGGAGCGCGGAAGGGAGATTGGGGATCGCTGTGGCTCTCCGCAGCGGCGGGAGTCACACGCATACGGGTGCGTTTGGTTTTTCCTTGAGTGGTAGCGGAACGCACTTTGATCCATCCCTGTTCCTCCGCCAGTTCATCAAGGAACACGACCACAATGCTTTGCAATCGGCGCTTTTGCCGAAACAAAAACCAACCCGCCAGCGGCAGGCTCAACAGGATCAACCATAACCACGGCCACCGTTGTCCCAGCCAGCCCAGCAACAACACTTCGACGGCCAGCAACCCGCCGAACGCAATCCGGGCGGTTGGCGATCCGATCGCGCGCAGCCGGCAGCGCAGCAGATGTTGATCGGTGCGGGTCGGCTCCACCACGGTGGTCAGTTGCAGATGGCTCCACGGCGGGCTGTGAATTTCCACATCGAACTCGTTCCAGCCGATGTCAGCGCGGTGCGACCAGTTGCACCGTTCCAAGCGTGCCAACACCTGCCCAATGCAGGCCAGGCGGTCCAGTGGCCGGGCGCTCCAGTAATCCACGCGGTCCAACCGCTCGCCGCTGGTGCGCAAGGCAACCGAGTCCAGCGATTCTTCGGGGCCGGCGGTGGCGGGCTGGAAACCCAGCCGTCCCCGATAACGCGCCCAGCCGCGCACGATCGGTTGCAGGAAAAACAGAAGCGCCACCAAGGGACGCGACCACCAACGCACCTTGGCGCGCGGGAGCCGGGCTTGGATTCCCGCCGTCACACACACGGCCACGGACAACAGCAGGTTGATGATGGCCAGCGGCCGGAGCCAGGGGGCGACGGCGCTGAACACCCACAAGGGCAGGGTGACGGCCAGATGGAATTCCAGCGTTGTGCAAAGCATCAACAACGTGTCGGGTTCGGCCGCGTAAAGCGTTTGAAACCAACCGCCGCCGAACGGTCCGTGATAAATGATGGGCCGCCGCAGCCGCACGCCCAGTTGCGCGCTGGCGTAGATGCGGCCGCGCCACAATCCGCCGCCCAGCGAGTTGAAATACTCCGGGTGTTTGCGCACGAGCAGGGCTTCGGCCTCGCCGTAACCGCGTTGCTGGCGGAGATAGGCCGCCACAGTCGGGCGCCGGTAATGCCAAACCATGCCCGCCGGACTGAACCCGAGTTTGTATCCCGCTTGTTGCAGCCGCCAGCACACATCCACATCATCGCCGGCCCGCCGGTAAATGGGATCAAATCCGCCGATCGCCGCCAAAGCCCATTTGTGGAACACCATGTTGCAGCCGGGAATATGTTCCGCCTGCCGGTCGGTCAGCATCACGTGCGCCGGCCCACCCGGAGACGCCATCACCGCGGCCGCCACGGCGGAATCGTCCGGAGGCAGCAGATTCGGTCCGCCCATGCCCACGAAGGCGCTGTTGAGCAAGTCGCCGACGATGTAATACAACCAGTCCGGGTCCGCGCGGCAATCCGCGTCCGTGAACGCGACCAATTCTCCGGTGGCGGCTTCGATGCCCGTGTTGCGGGCCACGGACAACCCGTGGTTGGTGGGATGCCGGAGATAGCGCACGTCCGGATGTTGCGCCGCAATGGCCAGCGTGGTGTCGGTCGAGCCATCGTCCACGAGAATGACTTCGTAATCGGGATAGTTCAGTTGCGCCAGCGAAGTCAGGCAGGTGGGCAAAGTGCGCGCGGCGTTGTAGCCGGCTACCACCACGGAGACCCGCGGGGTGCGCGCCAGCGGAAAATACGGGGCCGTGGCGAATGCTTGTTGCGCCGTGCGAAACGCTGGTTTGGGCGCGCGCGTCCGTGTGGTCAGCCCCATTGCCCAGTCCTCAACCGGCTGTCCATTGCGGTACCAATCGTCGGTGAACGTGAAGGCCACCGCGCCGGCCAGTCCGCCGCGAAAGGCGTATTCGATTTGCCAGGCGACCAACTCGGCTTGGGCGGTTTCGCCTTCGCGTTGGGTGTCCATGCCGAACTCGCCGAGCACGAGGGGCCGCCCCTCGGCGATCATCTGCAACCGGGCGAGATAATTGCGGAACGGCTGGCGGTGGTGCAGATAGACGTTGAAACAAAGAAAATCGAGGTTCTGCGGGCGCAGAAATTCCGTGGGCGGATAATTGGCGAAGGTGCAGAGACAACCCGGGTCTGCCGCCCTGGCCACTTCCGCCAGTTCATCAATGAACTCCGCCACCGCCCGCGCTCCGCTCCAGCGCACGATGTCGGGCGGGATCTCGTTAACCACGCTATAGGCAAACAGGGCGGGATGCCCGGCGCAAACCCGGGCGGCCCGGCGCACGGTTTCCCGGGCTTCGGTCCGGGATTCCGGCGAGTCCAGAAAGCAGAGATGTTTGTTCCACGGAATGTCCACCCACACCTTCAACCCGCGCGTTTGAGCGAGATCGAGCAACTCGCGGGGCGGCACGGTGTAAACCCGCACCACGTTGACGCCCAATTCCCGGATTTGATCGAAATCCCATTCGGCGGTTTCCGGCGGGGGATAAGGATGGCCCTGCGCATTCGGGGCGAAGGGACCATAAGCGACGCCTTTGACGAAGAATTTTTCCCCGTCCAGACGGAAGAATTTGCCATCCACGCATACGCGCGCGGGAACGGAAGCCAGCCCAGCCATCGGGTCTTAGACGTAATCCAGTTGGGTTTTCATCACATTCGCTTGGATAGCAGAGACGGGCCGTTCCAGCAAGCCAGTCGGGGCGGGTGGGCGGCAAAAGCAGTGCGTGAAAAGAATCGCTTGAACTTGGCGGGCCGGCGGGTAGTCTATTCTCCGGTGGCGCGCTTAGCTCAGCGGTAGAGCATCAGTATCACACACTGGGGGTCGCAGGTTCAAATCCTGCAGCGCGCACCATCGCTTCATAAAACTGGCAACCATTGGCGGGCGGCGTGCGCGGAGGAACGATTCCCTTGGTAATGAATCGGCGGCACGCTGTTGGGTGGCGGGTTGGTGGTGGCGAGACTTGGTGTCAAATCCGTCCTTGATCCTCATCGCAAGCGGCCAGCCCGAAAGCGGCGAACCTCTTCGTGCTTCAGTCGCTGATGGATTTGAACCACCAATGCCTCAAGGCTTTTGCAACCGGAAATAGCCTTGGCCAGTCGCCGGCAGAGCGGTGGCCGGCACGAAAATGATATTGTTCCACCGAGCTTCCATCACCGGGAGTCCGGTCGCCTGCCAGGGGCCGCCCACCGTCGGCGCGGAATAGAGGTTGAACCCTGAGACCAACGCATCCCACGACAGCCGATAGACGGTGTTGGGAGGCCGTAACCGCACTCCACCGGGGTGGTCGGCGCTGACCACCAGAACATTTTCATCTAGCGCACTCTGGCTGGTGAACAACTGATCCACCGGTGCTTCCAGACCGCTGATTTGGACGCGGGCCAGGCTGATCCACTGTCCCAAATTGGCTTCGGCATTTGGTTGGATTCCCCAATAAACATAGGCGGGGGAGGGAGTGCCGTTGAACGCCGCCACCAAGTCGGACGGCAGGGTGAAACTCACCGCAGCGCCCCCCGGCGCCGTCAGTTCTGCTTGCGCGGCATTTCCCAGGATATTGACCGCCAGATTCCAATCGCCCTGCAAGGTTACGTCGGGAAGCGTGGCGAGGATGCCTTCGCTGGTGTAACGGATCCCGTGGGCATTCGGAGCGTTGGTTTTGTAACGGAGCACGGCGGTGGCCAGGGCATCGGCTTGCTGGGTGATTTCCAGATAAAGACCGTTCGCTTCCTCATAATCCGCCCGGGCCGTCGGCGACGAGTTCTCGGTGGGGATCAAAAATAGATAAGCTATCATGCCGGCGGCGGCCCCGGTCAGTCCTTCGTTGATGGTCATAGCATAGTTAACCGTGCCCGGTCGTCCGATCCAACCGTTCGCTCCTGTCTGGGTGCGGATGCTCTGGCGTTGATCGGCTGACGCCGCCGAGGCGTTCAGTTCCAGTCCGGGCAAGGCCTCTTGGAGGACCAACGTCGGGGCGTTGGTTTCCACTTCCAGGAAAATGTTGTCCACGTAATACCAGATGTTGTCCTGGAGATTTGTCCCGCCAAAAATCAAATTGAGCCCCACCAAGTTGGTGGGCAGCGGCTGATAGAGCGGCAGTTCAAAATGCATAAAGGCATCGGCGGCCTGAGCGGGAATGAGCTGGGTGCCGATGGGATTCCAATTGATGTCCCCACCCCGCAACACCACTTGGACGGCGCCGTAATCGCCGTTGACGGACGGCGTTGAGAGTCCGGCGTCCACTTTTAGGTCGAAAGAGAGTCGCGCGTAATCGCGCGTATCGGGACTGAAATTCCACACTTGAAACACCGCCGTTTGGTTCGTGTCCGCATTGGCAAAGTCACAGAAACACAGCAGCGAACCGGAATCGGGATCATTGGCGGCGTCCGCCGGATCCCAGTACGCCGCCGCCAACGCGGTGCCCCAACCCTGCGGCACCCAGTTTTGGATGTCTTTCGGAAAGGTAAAACCAAGGGCCGGGACCAAATCTTCAAAGCGCAAATTGTCAATGTAGATCGTGCCGCCACCGGGCGCGTTGCCGCGCGCCATCACCCCGAGTTGCCAGGACGATCCGTTCGGGCTGGCAGCATCGCGAATGGCAGAGTAGTCCCAAGTGAGCGTTTCCGAGGAGGCGGCATCGGCATTGAGCCAAACCCAATTCAGCAGTTGCTCCTGGCGCCAGCCGCCCAAGGCGGTCCCGTTCATCGCCAAGACAAATTCGAGATTCCATCCCCAGGGCAGGGCGGGCCGGTGAAGGTCCACTTTTAATTGCTTATGGCGATACCACTCGAAATAGGTGGCGGGGCCGTAATAGCTGTTGGTGACGCTCCCGCTGACGACCGCTTTGTACATCCAAGACCAAGTGTCGTTGGTAAACGAGGCGGTGAAACTGTAGGTTCCGTCCGTTACCGCCACCGTGCTTTGCGCGGCATTGGTGTACGGCGGGTTTTCCGGCGGCCCGCCCGATTGGCTGCGAAACAGGGGATGCGTTTCAAACGATTCAAAGACTACGGCTGAGGCCAGCGCGACGCTCAGGGCGAAGAAGGTTGTTCCTGTGAGACAACCAAAGCGGGTGCGGTTCATAATTTTTTTGTGCGGGTCTGAGTTTTGGGTCTGCGTTTTAACCAGAATCTAGGGCCGGAAACAAAGCAATTCAAGGCTTGCATTGGGCGCCCGGATTAGCTGAAAACCGCTACCCAGTCCTGCCTCTGGCCGAAAACCAGCCGGGAGCTGTCAGCCCAATCAGCAGCTCGCCTTGGGACCATTTTCACCCCCGGTTCACTGTTGAACGGCAGGACCAGTCTGCGTTACTCGGTGAAGTCGTTGACGGATTTCAAATGCTTCCCCGCCGCCGCAAAAAACATATAAAACCCGCCGCCCAACCCAGCAGGCTCAGGCTGCCCGGTTCCGGCACCAGGAAAACAATGTTATCCACGTTGATCCGCAACTCATTGGCGTGGCTGCCCAAGTTGATTCCGGTTTGATCCACCACCTCCATGAAACTCAGCCCGGCCAAGGGGAAGACGAGGTCGTGGAACTCTCCATCAATCGGCAACGGCAAGGTGCCCGGCGATTCGAAGGAGCCGAAATTATTTTTCTGGAAGAAAGCCTGCACGTTGAGGTCGCCGCCTTCGCTGGTGCTGGTTTCGGTGGCCGACATGCGCACGATCATCTCCGCATAACCGGACAAATCGGTGGTGCGGTTGTTGAACGTGTTGCCGTTCCAAGCCGTGCCGTTGCCCCAACTGATGGCCCCGCCGTTGCCGCCGGCAATGTCTATCCATTCGAGCGATCCCGACCCGGATGGATTATGGGAAAGCCCGGTCTGATTTTGCCCGGTGTTGTTGAGGACCGAAGCCCCGTCGAAGTTGACGATGGCACCCTGCAGTCCGCCCTCCGCCGTGCCCGTGTCGTGGGTGACCAAGGTGCGCATGGTGAGGGTCTGTTCGAGCGATCGCACCTCCTCGATTGACCAGGTTACGTTCCCCTGCGCCGCGTGATTGCGGATGTTGAGCCCGATCGTGCGGACATACACCGCCTGTTCCGGGGTCAATCCCGAGAGCGGCACCCGGTAGGTGCCCATGCCCGGGGCCACGGCCAAATCGGGGCCCAGCGCGACAAAGTTACCGCCGGACGAGGCTTGAACGAAAAACTGGACGTTGATATCCGCGGTGCCGCTGTGTCCCAGATCAAATTCGAGATATTTCAAGCCGGTCAGGTCCAATCCACCGCTGGGACCGGTGGGCAATCCGCGCACGCGATTCCAGCCGTCGCTGATGGCTTGGGATCCCCCGGCGGCCACGCTGGTTTCGGTGAAGGTCAGCGTGCCGGCGGTAGAGTTCGCCAGCGTGCCTGAGGTATCGGTGGCGCCGAAGTTTCGGATCCAAGTTTGGACATCCCCGGTGCCGTCCCATGTGTAGAGTGTGCTGGGCAGTTGCCCGAGCGTCGGCAACGCCAAGCTAAAACTGAAAATCAGGCCTAAGACCGACAGGGTTAATCGTCGTTGGCCGAGGGGAGCGCGGAGATTGGGCGCGGGATTGCGGGATGGTTTGGTGTTCATGTCGCTGACGCTAAATGGAAATGGGATTTACGTCAAGATTTTTCGGGGCGTTTTGTTCGGTGACGAAAGGTTTTTCAGTTCATCCGCGCAAGCTAATTTTGGCTTGATGAAGGGAAGTGCGAAAGAACGCCACCCCCCGGACGGCCATTGGCAGGCTGGTCAGTAGGTGTGCTTGCGGTGTTTCCGCCCGTTGCCAAAACCACAAGGCACGCCACCGAAGCGGTTGAGCGCGTTTCAAATCACTCTGAGATTGAGCGACTTGCCCTGATCCGTTACGTCATCCAGCAAGGAAAGCGCGCTTCAGAACCGACCGGCGGCAAGGGTGGGCAACCGCACCCGCAAGGCGGGATCGAAGTCCGTCGGGTCTTGGTAAAAATAGTAGATGCGCGACCCCAGATCCCACGTGGTCAGGAAATACATCTGTTCGTATTTAATCCAACGGGCGGAGCCATCCACGAAGACTTGGTTCGCGCCGATGGGGACCGGTGATTTGGGTCCGCGATGCTGCGGCATGTTGGCATAAACAAACTCCCGGCCCGCCACCTGGCCGCCCCAGCTCCCGTTGATTTTACCAATCGCATCAGCGGCGAGCGTCCAGGAAGCCTTGGCTTGTCCCAGCTTGACGGGGCTGCGGGAGTAAAAAGTCCCGGCCGGGTTAAACCAGTTGGTCAAACCACCGAAATACTGGTAGCCGATGACCCATTGCGGGAAGTTGGCTTCATAAACCGGCAATCCCGGCCGGTTGGGGCAGGTCCAGACCGAGGCCGTGTTGCTCTGCACCGTTAATCCGACGGTGGCGGCGGCGGCGGCTTCCGGCGGATTGAGACAGACCTGGACATAACTATTGGCGCTGTAACGCGCTTGCAGGACCATGTCGGCATTGTCCAGCGCATAAATGTTCACTCCCACCGCCAATTGGCGGAGGTTGCTCAGGCAACCGCCGCGTTTGGCTTTTTCCTTGGCCGCCGCCAGGGCCGGCAACAGCATGGCGGCTAAAATGGCGATGATGGCGATGACCACCAGTAGTTCGATCAAGGTAAATCCGGGCGCTTGGCGCGGAGCCGATTGGTCAGTGGTTCGGTTCATGAATGACAGGGAAGGGAGCATGCCAGGTTGGACGTGAAGGGGGCCGGCGCTGTTGCGTTTATCCCGGCAACTTTCCAGCTACCGGCAATCGCCATCGGCGCCGCATTACGCGAGACGCCGGTTGCCCTCAACGGGCGGCCACGGCTGCGCTGACTCCCTTTCGCCAACTGCGTGCTTGGTACTGCGGGTACAATCATAATGGCCTGCCGAGGCTGGAAACGGTTTAACGCTCCCAGCACCGCGTGGCAAGGGCCAAATTGATAAAGTTTGCGCGGGCGTGACTTTACCGGATCGCGCACGCACCGCGCGCGGCTTTTTCTACGAACGGTTCAGTGCGCTTAACACGGCGCGCACGGATGCCAGTTCGATGTTCGTATCCACGCCCACGCCCCAGCGCGTGCGGCCATCCGTGTGCTTGATTTGGATGTAGGCAATGGCGCTGGCGCCTTTCCCGGCGCTGAGCGCGTGTTCGCTGTAGGCGGTGATTTCAAAGTGCGGTCCGCCGGCCTGGCTGAAGCTGTTCACCAACGCCGCCAACGGCCCATTGCCTTCGCCGGACAAAACGACCGGCTTGCCATCCTGAAGCAAACGGGCATTACATTTGACCAAGCCATTGCAGCTTTCCGTGGCAAAGCCCTGTAACTGCCACGGTTGAGTCCGCTCCACGTATTCCCGCCAGAACATGGCCTTCAATTCCGCGCCGCTGACTTCGCGGCCCAACCGGTCCACCTCGTCGTTGGCAATCGGCCCGAACTCGCGCTGCATTTCCTTGGGCAGAGCAATGCCAAACTCGCTCTCAAGCAGGTAGGCCACGCCGCCCCGGCCCGACTGGCTGTTGACCCGGATGACCTCGCGGTATTCGCGGCCAAGGTCGTTGGGGTCCACGGTCAGATAAGGGACATCCCAATAAGTGCGGCGTCCCTCGTTCCATTCCTTCAAGCCCTTGCGGATGGCGTCCTGGTGCGAACCGCTGAACGCGGTGAACACCAGTTCCCCGGCGTAGGGATGCCGCGGTGGCACCGTCATGCCCGTGCAGCGTTCATACACCCGCACCAGTGAATTCAAATCGGAGAAATCGAGTCCCGGATCAATCCCGTGCATGTAAAGATTCATGGCCACGGTGACCAAGTCCAGATTCCCGGTGCGTTCTCCGTTGCCGAACAACGTGCCTTCGACCCGGTCGGCGCCGGCCAGCAATCCCAGTTCGGTGGCCGCGGTGCCGGTGTTGCGGTCATTGTGCGTGTGCAGGCTGATGATGAGCGCGTCCCGGTTTTTGAGATGCCGGCACATCCACTCAATCTGGTCGGCGTACACATTGGGCATGGCGACCTCCACGGTATCCGGCAGGTTCAGAATCATCTTCCGTTCCGGGGTGGGCTGCCACACCTCCATCACCGCCTCGGAGACTTCTTTTGCGAATTCCACTTCGGTGGCGGAAAAACTCTCGGGCGAATACTGCAACATCACCTCCGTGCCGGGGAGCAAGGACAACCGTTCCCGGATCATCTGCGCACCCCGCACGGCGACTTGAAGAATTTCCTCTTTGGTCATGCCAAACACGACCCGGCGCTGGGCGGGCGAAGTGGAATTATAGAGATGGATAATGGCCTTCTTGGCGTTCACGAGCGATTCGAAGGTCCGCTCAATCAAATGCTCGCGCGCTTGGACCAACACCTGCAGCCAGACGTCATCGGGGGCGCGCCCTTCTTCAATCAACCGCCGGTTGAACGTGAATTCGGTGTTGGAAGCCGACGGAAACCCGACTTCAATTTCCCGAAACCCGACTTTGACGAGGGCATGAAACAGTTCGAGTTTCTGGCCCACATTCATCGGATCGGCCAAGGCTTGATTACCGTCGCGAAGATCCACGCTGCACCAGCGCGGAGCCTGGGTGAGCGTGCGGTTGGGCCACTTCCGGTCCGGAAGCGGGACCGGAGGGAACGGACGGTATTTCTGAGACGGTTGTTTCAACATAAACTCAAAAGGTAAATCCATTGAACCACGGGCGACCGGGAATGAACATGGCGAAATGAGGCTGTGGCCCGGCAAAGTCGTCTCCGCCGGTTCCCGACCGGTCCGGAGCCGTGGCTTCACCGGACAGCGCGGGCGTCATTCGCTGTTTGTGGCGCCTGATTTGGTTCATTCGCAATAAAAAAACACCCCACCGCCGGGCTGGCAGTGGGGTCCAGGAAATCGTCATCCGCACCTAGAACCCGACTGCCGCGCCGCTCAACAGCAGCGCGTCCGATAACAGCAGATTCCAGTTGCACTTCACGGGCGCACCCTAACCGGCGGACCGTTTCGGGTCAAATCGTTTTTTCCCCGACGCATCCAAGGGAACGACGGGGGGACGGAAAACAAATGGCGAACGGGCGTTACTCGTGATAAATAGACGGCGTGTTTGGCTGGTGGAAGAAAAATACCGAGCCGGTGCAAGCGGGCCGATTCGGCCGCTTTTTATTACAAGATCGAATTGCTAGTGGTGGCATGGCGGATATCTGGCTGGCGGCGGATGAGGCGCGCCGCTTCTACGCGCTCCGGTTGTTGCATAACCGGTTGCGCTCGGATTTTACCGCCCGGCGGCGGTTTCGCCACGGCTGCGAGGTCCTGGCGCGCATTCATCATCACCCGTTCGTGATCAATTACCATGAGCACGGCAAAATTGACGGGACGCCCTATCTGCTGATGGAATATGTGGACGGGGAGAACCTCAAGGAACTCTACGCCCGCCAGGATCCACTTCTGGCGGAGAATGTGGCCCAACTGCTCATTGATATGGCGCTGGGGCTGGAACACATCCACGAATGCGGTTTCATGCACCTGGATTTCAAACCGGAAAACGTGCTCGTAACCCGGCAGGCGGAGGTGCGCTTGGTGGATTTTGACACCGCCCAACCGCTGCCCGCCCAACCCCGTAAAATGCCGAAAAATCCCGGCACCCCGACTTACATGGCGCCGGAACAACTGGCCCGCCAGCCCTTGGATCACCGGGTGGATATTTTCGCCTTTGGCGTTGTGGCCTACGAATTGTTGACCAACCAGAAGCCGTTCGACGGCGCCACGCCGGCAGATATTTTACGCCGCGAAAATGACCGGTCCGATTTTATCCCGCCTCGGCGGCGCAACCCGGATATCCCGGTTGCCTTGGAACGGATCATCGTCCGCTGCCTGGAACGCGAGCCGGACCGGCGCTACGCCTTCATGAGCGTGCTGGT
>MWDV01000110.1 GCA_002070715.1 Verrucomicrobia bacterium ADurb.Bin118 | reverse complement strand
GTCCACCGTGGCCCGCATGGCCCGGCCAATGAGCCGTTGGATTTCCTGGGTGCGTCCCTCAATCCGGCCGCGGGTGCTGTCGCGCACTTTGCGCTGGAGCGTCGAATACGGCAGCATCGAGTATTCCGCCGTGATCCAGCCGCCCGGAATCCCCTGTTCCTTCATCCAGCGCGGCACACTTTCTTCGATGGTGACACCGCAAATCACCCGGGTTTGACCGCATTCGATCAAAGTGGCCCCGGTCGCGTGTGGCGCAATGTGATTGTGGAATCGCACCGGACGAAGCGCCTGCGGGCGGCGTCCGTCGGAGCGCGGGGGCGGGGAAACAGGGGTTGGCTCGGCCATAACGGCGGTGAATCTAGGCGAATCACCGCCGCCCGGCAACGGCGAACATCCGGTCGCCATCCCGCCTACGACTCCGCCGCAAAAGCGCTTGTTCCCCGACCGCCGGCCTTCCATACTGCGCCCGCAAGACGCAATCCGACGTTGAAAATCCTGATCGCCATCACCGGCGCCAGCGGCGCCCTCTACGCGCAGCGGCTGCTGGACCACCTGGACCCGCGGACGCATGACATCCATGTCGTGCTCAGCCACTATGCGCCGCAGGTCCTCGCCAAAGAATTGCCCGCCGGCCTGCGGCTGCCCGCGGGCGCCCGGACCCACGACCGTCACAGCATGAACGCCCCGTTTGCCAGCGGATCGAATCCGCCGGACGCCATGGTGGTCATCCCCTGCACGATGGGCACGCTGGGGCGCATCGCGCACGGGGCCAGCGACGATCTCCTGCTCCGCGCCGCCGACGTGGTGTTGAAGGAGAAAAAGAAGCTGATTCTCGTCCCGCGCGAAACGCCGTTGAACTTGGTGCATGTGAAAAATTTTGAACTGCTGTTGCTGGCTGGCGCGACGATTCTGCCGGCCAATCCCGGTTTTTATGCCGGCGCCAAAACCATCGTGGACCTCGCCGACACTGTCGTCGCGCGGGTGCTGGATCATCTGGGGGTGGCCAACCAGCTCGCCCCCCGCTGGCAGGAGGCGCCGGAGTGATATGAAGCCGGGCCGCCCGCCCTCCGCCCATCCCCACCCGGAAACGCCGACCGTCCGGGACCGTTGAGGATTCGATGTTCACGCTGATCAAAACCTGGCTTTCGTTCGTGCGGTTCTCGCACACGATTTTCGCCCTGCCCTTCGCCCTTGCGGCGATGGTGGTGGCCGCGCGCGACCAACGCGGCTGGCCCGGCGGGCGCACTTTTCTGTTGATTCTCGCAGCCATGGTTTGCGCGCGGACGTGCGCCATGGCCTTCAACCGGCTGATGGACCGCAAATGGGACGCGCTGAATCCGCGCACCGCCAACCGGCATCTGCCGACCGGCGAGATCCAACTGTGGAGCGCCTGGTTGCTCTGGGGGTTGAGCGGGGCGGGTCTGGTCGCGGTTAGTTGGTTGCTCAATCCGCTGTGTTTTATCCTGTCGCCCGTCGCGCTGTTCGTCATCTGCTTTTACTCGTTGACCAAGCGATTCACTGATTACACCCACGTTTATCTTGGCGTGGCGCTGGCGCTGGCGCCGATCGGCGCCTGGCTGGCGGTCACGGGGCCGCAGGTCTCGCCGTTGGATCTGTTGCGCATGGCGGTGCTCGCGCTGGCGGTGGTGCTGTGGCTGGTGGGGTTCGACATCATTTACGCGCTGCAAGATCACGAGTTCGACCGCCAGCATGGCCTGCATTCGCTCGTGGTGGCGTGGGGGCCGCGCAACGCACTGACGGCGGCGTTTCTGGCGCACATGGTGATGTGCGGGCTGCTGTTGGGCTTCGGGTTGTTGTGCCGGTTCCGCCTCGCGTATCTGGTGGGGTGGTTCCTGATTCTTGGTTGTCTGGTGTTGGAACATTGGATCGCCCGCCGGCGCAGCCTGAACTGGATTCAAAACGCCTTCTTCCGCTTGAACGCCGTGATCAGCCTCATTTTCCTGGTGGTGACGATCACGGAAGTGGTGTTCCAAGGCGGCTTTCGCATGCGTTGACGGGCGAAAAACCCCGTGTCACCGCCGCAATCTGTTTGCCCGCCTCCGCACTCATCAGAATACTGACGGCATGACTCATTTGCGCAACTTGATCCGAAGGACCGCCCTCTGCCTCAGTGCAGCATTGATTTCGGCCGTGTCCGTTCGCGCGGCGGATTTCACACCCGCGCCGCAAGCGTTCCGGCAGGAAATCTCCCGCGTCTGGCCGTTGCCCGTCGCATCGCCCAATGGCTTCGCCGTGCTGGATGTCGCACCCGATGGAACGGTGCGAGTGACCGATGGCCAACAATGGTTCGTTCTGCGCGCGGATCAATGGGAAGTCGTGCCCCGACCGGTGAACGCCAGCGCCGATACCACCGAAATTTTCATCGGCGGCGCGAGCCGCACCGTACCGATCTCACTCGCGGAGCTGCGCCAAATTCATCGCGCCGGCGAGGCCGTTTGGCTAGCCACCGCCAAAGGCGTTCTCCGCGTTACGACGACCGGGCCGGCCAGCCTCGAACTGGCCGATCATGACGTGCGCCAAGTGGCGACCGGTTCGAACGGCGTGGTTCTGGCAGCCACTGCGCGCGGACTCTGGCAACGAAGCGCCACCGGCAACTGGAAATTGATTCGCGCCACGGACGAGTTCGGTCGCGTCTGGACGGAAAATGACGTGCGCGGCGTGGCAATTGATCGCGTCGGGACATGGTGGGTGGCCACACCTGCGGGCGTGATCCGCCGGATCGGAAACCAATGGAGTTTTTTCACCGGGCGCGAGGGATTACCTTACGCGGACTTCACCGGTGCTATCGTCGGTGACGGCTCGGAAGTCTGGTTCGGCACGCATCGCGGTGCGGTGCAATTTGATGGTGAAGAATGGGCGTATCGAGAAGGGCCACTCTGGCTGCCCGGCAATGACGTGCGTTCCTTGGCCGCCGACGCCGATGGCCGCGTGTGGTTTGCCACCGACAAGGGTGTGGGCTGCATTGAGCGACGCGCCATGACGTTGGAGGAAAAGGCCGCCTACTACGAGCAGGAAATCGAGCGCTACATCAAACGCACACCGTACGGTTACACCTCCGAAGTCGGACTCGGCGCTCCCGGCGATCGCTCGCAAATCATTCAACGCGACAGCGACAACGACGGGTTGTGGACCTCCATGTACGGCGCGGGCCAATGTTTTGCTTACGGCGCCACGCGGGATCCCGCCGCCAAGAAGCGCGCCCAACAGGCGTTTGAGGCGCTGCGTTTTCTGCAAAAAGTCACCCAAGGCGGCGAACATAGTCCGCCCAAGGGTTTTGTGGCGCGCACCATCCGCCCCGCGGATTGGCCGGATCCCAACATCGGCCAAGCGGAGCGCGACCGGAAAATCCGGGAAAAGGACCACCAGTGGAAACCCCTTAACCCGCGTTGGCCCCGGAGCGCCGATGGCCAGTGGTATTGGAAATGTGACCCCAGCTCGGATGAATTGGACGGGCACTTCTTTTTCTACCCGGCCTACTACGATCTGGTGGCGGAAACCGACGCGGAAAAAGAGCGGGTGCGCGAGGTGGTGCGCGATCTGGCGGATCATCTGCTGGCGCACGATTTCGCCTTGGTGGATCACGACGGCAAACCCACCCGCTGGGCGGTGTTCAGTCCGCGCCGTTTGAACGACGACCCGTTTTGGTGGGTCGAACGCGGCCTGAATTCGCTCAGCATTCTTTCCTATCTGACCGTGGCCGAACACATCACGGGCGACGCAAAATACGGCCGGGCGGTGCAAGAGTTGATCGAGCAGCACAGCTACGCCGCCAACGTGATGAACGCCAAAATGCAAATGGGCGTCGGCTCGGGCAACCAGTCCGACGACGAGATGATGTTCATGTGCTTCTACAATCTCGTCCGGTACACCAAGTCACCGAAGTGGCGGGAGAAATGGCGCTTCGCCTTCTATTACTACTGGCGGATTGAAGAACCGGAGCTGAATCCCTTCTTCAACTTCGCCTACGCGGCGGTCGGCCTGGGGCATACGTTTACCGCCGCTTTCGGCACGACGCCGGTGGATCCATGGTCGGATTGGTTGGCGGATGCCCTGGTCACCTTGCGCGGTTTCCCGTTGGATCGCGTCAACTGGGCGCATCACAACAGCCATCGCCTCGACCTGGCCCCGCTGCGCCGCCAGGAGATGACCGATTTTGCGACGGGCCAACGCCCCAATCGCGGCGGCCGGGTGAACGGTAAAGTGTTGCCGGTGGAGAACCGCCATTTCAACCACTGGAACACCGATCCGTGGCAGTTGGATTACGGCGGGGACGGTCGCGGGCTCGCGAGCGGGACGGTTTTTTTGCTGCCTTACTACATGGGGCTGTACCACGGGTTCATCGAGAAACCGCAGTAGCCATCCCCGCCATCATAATCGCCGTCATCCGCCGGCCACGGAGGGATGACCCCCGCTTGGCGCCAACGTCCAGCCAGAATTCCTGTAACGTTTCGCGGGTTTTGCTTCTGAAAGAAGTATGGACATAGTAGAAAAACCGGCGATGCCCGCTCCGAATCAATGCCCGCAATGCGGCACGCCCCTGCAATCCGGCGCGCTGGCGGGCCTTTGCCCTGCCTGCCTGCTTAAACAGGGCGCCGCGGCGGACACCGTCACGGAGGCAAAACAACCGGACTTCAACCCTCCCGGCATCGCGGAACTCGCGCCGCTGTTTCCCCAACTGGAAATCCTCGAGCTGATCGGCAAAGGCGGCATGGGCGCCGTTTACAAGGCGCGCCAGAAACAACTGGACCGCCTTGTGGCGTTGAAAATTCTGCCGCCGGGCATCGGCAACGATCCGGCATTCGCCGAACGCTTTGCCCGCGAAGCCAAGGCGCTGGCCAAGCTGAACCATCCGGGCATCGTGACGCTGTATGAGTTTGGGCAAGTACGGCATACCGCCATAACCCCTCATCCCGTGCCCTCCCCATCGGGCGGAGAGAGGGACACCTCCAGCTCGCAACTGTTCTACTTCCTCATGGAGTACGTGGATGGCGTGAATCTGCGGCAACTCCTGCACGCCGGCCGCATTTCCCCGCGCGAAGCACTGGCCATCGTGCCGCAGATTTGCGACGCGCTGCAATACGCGCACGACCAGGGTATCGTTCATCGCGACATCAAACCGGAGAACATTTTGCTGGACCGGCGCGGGCGCGTGAAGGTGGCGGATTTTGGTCTGGCGAAGATTGTGGGCAATGAACCTCTCACCGGACCTTCAGACATCCTCTCCTCATCTGATGAAGTGAGGGACGAACCCGTTCTCACTGACGCGGGCAAAGTCATGGGCACGCCGCAATACATGGCGCCCGAACAACGCGAGCAGCCCACCGAGGTGGATCATCGCGCCGACATTTACGCGCTGGGCGTGGTGTTTTACCAGATGCTCACCGGCGAACTGCCCGACCGGCAGATTAAGCCTCCGTCCCAGAAAGTGCAAATTGATGTGCGCTTGGACGAAGTCGTCCTGCGCGCACTGGAACGGAAGCCGGAACTACGCTACCAACAGGCCAGCATGCTCAAAACGCAGGTCGAGACAATTGTCTCCACCCCGTTAATCCCGAGCGATACCAACCAAACGGACACAATCCTCAAAGCCGTTTTACCCTCGCTAATTCTCCATGGGGCACTCCTGTTGGGCATTGGGCTTTTCGTATTCTTTTCTACAGCAAACCTCCACAATGCGCTGGAATCGGCAGGCGAAGGGCCGAGATTACCATGGACAACGAAATTGGTGTTCGTCATCGCTGGCTATCCTCACCGGTTGGGATGGTTGAGATTAATATCGGTGCTAGGGGGGGGGGGGGGTGGGCACGCGCTGTTAGTCTCAGCTTGCTGCTGGGCTTCGTGCTTTTCGCGGTAATTCTCTGGCTAAGCGCTAAACGCGTAGAAATGGATATCGAAAATTCCCAGGAAACGCATCCCGCTGAAGCAGCTTCAACCTTAACCTGGACTCCGACCCTCCAGCCGGGCGAGCAACCCGATTTTGACACGATTTTGCAGGATGCAGGAAAACTGGCGGCCGTCGGCGATTATGAACGGCGCAGCAAGCGACATCTTCATCACAACCTATTGGACGGTCATGACCACCAAGGGCGTTGGTTACGCCAGAACCTCTCCGCCAGGCAGCATTTTGACGGTAAATTGGCTGGCGGCCTATACAAATTTACCGGGCGAAACATCAGGTTGCCCCGCCAATGTTCCCACTCGTTTCTGAGCCAGGGCCAACAGAAGAAACCTTTGCCCGCCCTCCGGTTTTTGGCGTGAATTGGAGTCCATTCGTGATTAAAATGATTCCGCTTTGACATCGGCATATTCCAGTCAAGCCACCAACGCAGCGGACGATATCTTCGCCACGACGCATTGGACGGTGGTGCTCCAGGCCGGGCGCCGCGCCGCGCCGGAATCCGATCGCGCGCTGGAGGAACTCTGCCGCACGTATTGGTTTCCCCTTTACGCCTATGTGCGACGTCGCGGTTACGCCCGCGCCGATGCGGAGGATTTGACGCAGGCGTTCTTTGCGCGGTTTCTGGCGAAGAATTATCTTGAAGGACTGAGCGCGGAACGCGGACGTTTCCGCGCCTATCTGCTGGCCGCGTTGCAACATTTCCTCGCCAACGAATGGGACAAAGCACAACGCCAGAAACGCGGCGGCGGCACGACGTCGCTGTCGCTCGATTGGGAAACAGCGGACACCAAGTTCCAGGTCGTCGCACAGAATGAACTCAGCCCGGATCAGGCCTTCGACCGCGAATGGGCGCTGGCGTTGCTGGGCCAGGTCATCGCGCGATTGCAAACCGAGTGCGAGACCGGCGGCAAGGGCAGGTTGTTTGAGCAGTTGAAAATGTTTCTCGCCGCGGGCAAAAGCGAGAC
>MWDV01000109.1 GCA_002070715.1 Verrucomicrobia bacterium ADurb.Bin118 | reverse complement strand
CTTTGACCAACCGGAAACGGTGCAACCGGTCGGGTTCCATGATTGCCAACTGACCGACGGCGGATTCACCGTCAAACTGCCGGCGAAATCCGTGGTGGTGCTGGCGTTGCTCTGACGGTCGGCGGGCCGGACCTTCCGGGCGTCTTTTCGGCCATAACACCGGGGTGCGGGCCCTTGAACTGGATCTTGCATCGCCCGGTTTGGAAGGGAAGGAGATGACCCTTGATCGCGATGGCGCGGCAGGATCGGCCGGTCCGATCGAGCCCAATGGATCGCGCCTCCAGGCGGCGGACGGTCACTCAGTCTGCGGTCCGGCGGCGGCATCGCGCACCCCGGCCCGCCCCGGACATTTCCGGGCTGGAAATAGCCGGCGGGGCGTTGAGCCGGCCTCCGGTTAGGAGTTTGTCAGAATCAGGGGGTGCCGTCGGGTAGGAACGTGAGCCCCTACATTGGGGCCCAATCGTGCCCCTCGTCGGGTACGATCCTTTGGCCGAAATCGTTGGCTCCCCACGCGACGACGGTGCCATCATCTTTCAACGCCAGACTGTGACGCCACCCCGCCGCAATCGCTACCACGCCGTTCAACCCATCGGGGACGGTGCGTTGGCCGTCATTGTTCCTTCCCCACGCGACGACGGTGCCATCGCTTTTCAACGCCAAATCGTGCCCGGATCCCGCCGCGATGGCCACCACGCCGTTCAACCCGCCAGGCACGGTGCTTTGACCGTCATTGTTCCTTCCCCACGCGACGACGGTACCATCGCTTTTCAACGCCAGATTGTGCCCGTATCCTGCCGCGATGGCCACCACGCCGCGCAACCCGCTAGGCACGGTGCTTTGGCCGTACTGGTTATATCCCCACGCGACGACGGTGCCATCGCTTTTCAACGCCAGACTGTGCCAGCCTCCCGCCGCGATGGCCACCACGCCGTTCAATCCGCCGGGCACGCTGCATTGGCGGAGATAATTAGTTCCCCACGCGACGACGGTGCCATCCTTTTTCAACGCCAGACTATGACGCAACCCCGGCGCAATTGCCACCACGTCGAGCAACCCGTCGGGTACGGTGCATTGGCCGAATAGGTTGTTTCCCCACGCGACGGTACCATCGTTCTTCAACGCCAGACTGTGAAAGCCGCCCACCGCAATCGCCGCCACGCCGCTCGACCCGGCGGGCATGGTGCTTTGGCTCCAAAAGTTGTCTCCCCACGCGACGACGGTGCCATCCTTTTTCAACGCCAGACTGTGCCAGTATCCCGCCGCAATGCCAGTAAACTTCGTGCCCGGGGCCACGTATGGTAAGACTTGAGCTCCCCAACTGACCACCGTGCCGGTGGGCTGAGGCTCAATTTGCGCCGTAGCCGGCGTCCGCATCACCATCAGCAACGCCATCACGATCCAGCCGCTCTGTCGCCGCCCATCCCCTTTCCCCGCCGCGCGGCCGGATGCCCTAGCCCCGCCGTCCAAGGCGACGGTATCCATCGGGGAATGCGTGACATTGCGGGAGGGCCGGCATGCAGCCGGCCACGGGTGGACAGTTCGTTGGCGTTTCATAAGCTGGGCTCCAATCAGCCCTGATTAAACCACCGCTCCTGTTTGTGTCAACCGCGAATCGCTCCCCGGTTGGGAAAGGCGGCGGCGACCCGGTTATTGCCTCAACCGGTAAAACCGGGCGCCCGAAGAGGCGTCCACTGTCACCCGGTGGTTCACCACGCCGGGCACCGGCAGCCAGGTCGCGCCGGCCACCGTTTCGGAAAACTCCAACGTGAATCCCTCCGCCTCGGGCGGCCAGGACAGCGTGATTTGATGGCCCACCCGTTCAAGGCGGAGGACCGGCGCCGGGATCATCGCCGAACCGGTCATGGCGAAGAAATGATTCCCAATGGTCGCGTCATCCAACGCGGCCGAGTAAAACGCCACTTCGTCGAGGCCGCCAATCCATCCCTCCGTCGTGACCGCGGGGGCGACGGAGCCGATCTGGGTGGTTTTCTCCGCGTTGAAGTCAATGGATTGAATGAACGAGCCCAAGGGCCGGCCATCCCAATACATGGTGACGGTGCCGGCGTTGAAGACCACCGCGCAATGATGCCAGCCGCCCACCCGGGGAATGGCCAGCGCGTAAAAGCGGACGCTGTTCCAATTGCCGAGCTCGTACTGGAACCGGGTCAGATGCAGACTCCACACGCTGCCCGCGCCCAGGGCGCCGTTCCGGTTGGCCAGGAAACATGGATCATAGCCGGGATTTGTGGTCCAATCCGCCCGCATCCAGCACTCCACCGTGCCGGTGCCATCGGCGAAATCAAATTCCGGCACCAGCCCCAAATCCACATGACCGGTGCCCTGCAAGCGCAACGATTGATTGGTCACGCCGCCCGGTCCGGGGCCGAACGCCACCACGTTGGTCAGCGTGCCGGGATGGGCGTTTTGGGCGTCGCGCGCGTCCCCGGCGTCAAAGGTGTAGTAGGCAATCAGGCTGCTTTCCTGCCGCACCGCGGCCTGATACTGGGCGATGTTGTTGCCCACCCGGATCACGGCTTTGTCGCTGTGGGCGTTCCCGTTGGCGTTGAAGATGACGACGTGGTATTCGCCCGAATCGGCGGGGGTGGAATTGGTGTTTTGGAGGAACACATTGGTGGCCCCGCTGATCGCGACATCATCTTTGTACCATTGATACTCCAGTTGTCCGCCACGGGCGCCCGCGGATAGTTGCCAGGGTTGCCCCGCCAGAAAAGTGCCGCCGCTGGGTTGCGCCGTGAGGACGGGAGGTTGGCCTTGGTAATAGGTGTTGACGTGCGCCTGGATTGAAGCCGCCGGCAACGCCGCGGCATAAAAGGCCACTTCGTCCAGCATCCCCACCCAACCCTCCGCCGTGGTCGCGGCGGCGGATGACCCCAGTTGAACGGTCACGGTGTTGGTGTTGAGCGCTCGTGCTTGGGTGCCGATGAACACGCCATCCCAATAATACGTGGCGGTGCCGGCCTCAAAAACCACGGCGACATGATGCCAGGCGTTCCCGGCGGTGCCGCCGGGCACGGCATAGAGCGAGCTGTCGAAGCCATTGTAGAAGCTCAGGGTGGACTTGTCCTTTTTCAGGTGCAGGCTCCAGCGGGTCGTACCATCGCGGTTGGCGAACATGCACGGCCAATCGCTCCCGGCGTCGTCGCCGGCCCAGTCAGCCCGGACCCAGCCTTCCACCGTGCCGGTGCCCGACACAAAATCAAATTCAGGCACCCACCCCAGATTGAGATGCCCCGCGCCATCCAAGGCGAGGCCCTGCGCCGCGCCGCCGCCCACGCCGGGGCCCCAGCCCGCGCTGCCGCTCAACTGGCCGTCATGCCAACTGTGGTCGTCCCGGGGCAAGCGTTGGTCGAAGGTGTAATACGCCACCAGACTGGGTTCATTCCGAACCGCCGCCTGGTAACGCGTCAAGGCCGCCGGCAAGGCGCTTTCCAAAGCAATCGTCACCGGCTCGCTCGACACCGCCCCGGTCAGGTTGGTCACGGTCACCCAATACGCGCCCGCGTCACCGGCGGTCAGACTGGGAAAGAAAAGCGTCGGCCCCATTTCCCCGGCCAAAGCGGTGCCGGCTTGGTACCATTGATACGCCAGGTCGGGGCCGGTGGCCGTGACGGTGAGGGTCAACGCCACCCCCGGGAGAAAGACGCCGCCCTGGGGCGGTTTGACGATCTGCGGGGGTGAACCGGCAAAGAACGCCTGGTAATGCGCCCACACGGTCTCCGCCGGGAGGGCCTCCGCATAAAACGCCACTTCATCCAACGCGCCAATCCAGCTTTCATCCAGGGCCGTGGGCGAAGTGGAGCCCAGTTGGGTGGGGAGAATGGCGCCCGGCCGGCCGAGCGGGCGGTATTGGGAGTCCGCGAGCGTGCCATCCAGATAGACCTTGAACTCGCCGTACTCGAACACCACGACCAAGTGATGCCAGTTCGTCGCCGCATTGGGAATGGGCACCGTCGGCAGATAGGCCGAGCCATTCCACATCCCGATTCCCTGTTTGTCGGCATTCAGGTTGACGCTGTAACGGGTGACCCCGCTTCGGTTCGCGAACAGATTGGCGTTGTAAGTAATTGGGCCCGCGCGAAACCAAGCTTCGATCGAACCGGTGTCGTCCTCGAAGGCAAAGTCCGGCACCACCCCGAGATTGACCCAGCCAAAACCGTCCAGCAACAAAGCCGTCCCCGCGCCGTTGACCCCCGTCGTAAACGCGGCCGTGCCTTTCAGCGTCCCGTGATTCGTGCTCCAGACATCGGCGGCGGTGGATTGATCAAATGGGTAATACGAGATGAGACTCCATTCGTTGGTCACGGCCGTCTGATAATCCGCCAATGTAGCTTGTGCGCTGGGCAGGCAGAGTCGCGCCGCCATACCCATTAAACACACAGCCGCCCGGAGGCTCGAACGATGTCCAACCCGCGACTTCCGGGGGGAACGATGCGTCTCAATACCTGATGGAATGGGAAAGTTCATACGACGATACTAACATGTGGAGACGAATTGCATATCGCAGTTTGGCTGTTGAACTTTCGCACGGGTTGGAGTGGTTGTCACCTAGAATTTATCACTTCCTTCTGATTTACCAGCAGCGACACAACCCGCCACGCGCGGCAAGAACGGAGATCCTCTGCCGGGTGGGGTTCAACCGTCCCGGCTCGTTGCCGGCGGCACGGAACCACACCGCCGGAGGAATGCAATTCAGGGATTGGTTTCCGCCCAGGCCCGGGGCCGCGCGATCAAGGCCGCCCGGAGTTCCGGGCGGGCCGAGATGAACATGATCGGAGTCTCCCAGCCCAGCAACGCGGCCATGGTGTAGGCGGCCCGATCACACACCCGCCAAGCGGGGCCGGCGCGGGAGTATTCAATCAGGGTGGTCTTCGCGGGGGAGCCGCGTCAAGCCTGGGGAAAGCTTTGAATTGGTTTTATTTGGGGAGTTGGCGATAAATCAGCGAGTTCCCCAAAAGCTCACTCCGGCTTTCCAGTCGGCCTGCGCCATCATAATTCAAGACGCTATTGCCACGCCGAAACGTCCTGCGCACCAAGGTGCCCTTTCCATCGTAGTGCAGAATCCAGTCGCCAGAGGCCTGGCTCCAATCCACCATGCGGCCTTGGGCATCGCGAGTCACTGCCCCTGTGCCGAAAGGAGTTGTCGTCCCAGCCAGTCTCCCACTGCTGTCGAAATGCGAGGCTCCAGATCCAAACGGCTGGGTCCGGCCTTGAAGCGTGCCGTTCGCGTTATGATGAAGCATGCCGCTTCCAACCGGCTGGGTCCAGCCTTGAGGCGTGCCGTTCGCGTTATAATGAACCATGCCGCTTCCAACCGGCTGGGTCCAGCCTTGAGGTGTGCCGTTCGCGTTATGATGAAGCATGCCGCTTCCGAAATGGTCGCTTCTGCCAATAGTCGTTGGCCGAGAAGTGTTCGGTGCATAGCGGGCTACGATTTCCCTGCGCGAATTGTATTGCACGACACTACCACCTTGTGGCGCAAAGGTGGCAACCTGACCTCGCGGAGAGTGGACTTCGAACGAGTCCGCTCCGACTCTCACGGCCGAGGAAAACCTGCCACGCGAATCGCAACGGACAATAGGTACCGCATACCTTGAGGAATCGCTGTCGCTCCCGTTTGGAGCGCGTGACCACTGTGAACTTCCGGAACTGTCCTGGCCGGTGTTCTCTGAGAAAAAATTTTCCAACTCATAGGACAGATAATCCGCGGCAAGCTGTATGCCGATCGATTTAATTTCCTCTCCGTAGTCCCGCCAAAAATCCGAAAATGTTGATTTAAGGCTCGTCCAAATAGAGGGCCTGCGTAAGGGCATGTCTACAGTGATTGTCTGCCCAACGAGATTTTCAGGAGCGGTGATAAAGTCCAAAGGTGATGGCCCGACTTTAGGTTCCACCGGCATTGGTAGCTCGGGGGGGTGGTGTTCCGGGTATGGCATCATGGCACGTTCAGCGGTTTCCTTTTCCGCTTTGGCTAGAATCAACATGTCCAACATCGAGTCCCTGCCGTAACCCCGGGCCAGATCCAGCGCTGACATGGTCCGCCGGTTCGGTATTCGACCGTCAGCCCCGAAAACCAACAGAGTCTGCACGGCTTTAAGCTCGTTGTTGCGCACCGCGACGTGCAGCGGGGTATCCCCGCTGCCCGGTTCGGCCGAGTTCGCCAATTCGGGCGAATCCTCCAACAATTTCACCATCCCCGCGATATCGCCTTGCCTTGTGAGTTGGTGAATGCTGGATTGTCCCCCCCCGGATTTTTCGCTGGCAGCGCACGCATTTTTCAATTCCTCTGACCAGTTTCTTTGCAGGAGTGCCTTAAACTCCGGCGGCGCCCCATCCCCATAGGTTAACGCTGTTTTTCCGGAAGGCGCTTTGATGGAAGGATCAGCTCCGGCTTTGAGCAGGGCAATGGTTATAGGCTCGTTTGTTCTTTGCACTGCGAGGAAAAGAGGCGTAAGAGAGAATATCCCCCCCTTGACGTTCGGATTGGCTCCTCGCAGCGTCAGCAACTCAACCAGTTCCACGTTGCCCTGGCTGCAAGCCAGCCATAAGGGTGTGATTCCAATCTGGTCAGGGAGATTTACATCGGCTCCTCTCAAAACCAGCAGCGTAGCGGCGTTAAGGCTGCCGTTGCTACAGGCTACCGCCAGCGGAGAGCGGCCCTGTTGATCTCGCGTGTTCAACAATTCCGGGTTCTTGTCCAGCAGGAGCGTCAATTGGGCTGTATTATCGCGTTGTACTGCCTCGTGAATGAACGCGGCCTCCGCCACCGACGCGCACAACCCCAGCAGCAGCAATCCGGCAAATACTCTCCGGCACACGCTTTGAACTCTGAGAGTCCGTGCTGTTCCCGGTCTGGCCTCAGTGCTGTGCGGTTTTTGCATAAACTAGGGCGCCTCTCGTCGGGGATGTTATTCGATCCGGGGCTGCTCACGATACGGCTTTTTCGCTTCGTAGAGCGTTAATCGACTGCTGTATCCGTTTTTTTCTGCCCCCTCCTTCGCCAGCGCGATAGCCTCTTTCTCCGTGCTTATTGTTTTTTCAAACTGGCCCGCTTCAACGTAAGCCGTCGCGAGTGTATCCAGGCAGGCCGGCGCTTTGCGGTGGGTCGCCTCCACCAACTGTTCTGCAAACAACACTGCCTCCGACCCATTACGCACCTTTGCATCCCCGCTCGTGGCTAAAATCCAAGCTATGCCATTCAAAGCACCCAAACACACCAGGTTCGCCGTAATTATGGTCCATCCTCCAACAGTTGTGAGCAAACGACGCAGCATAATTTTTCAGTGTGCCTAAATGGCTCAGTCGTTGCCGTTTTAAGCGGCGAAATGCACCCAGTCAAAATTTAATCAGTTTAAGCAACTGATAGGAAATCGCTTCGCAGCGCCCGCCCGCACTCAGCGCTGCGCGGGTGAGGGAGAATTGGCTTCCAAGCTCACCAAACATAGCGCCATATTGCCTGAGGCAGCAGGCGTGTCAACAGGTTTTTACGGCGGTCTTGGGAAAGACTGGGGACATCGTGACCCCCCGGTGGTGAAGCTCAAGGTGTTGAGCACGCAGCGCAGAAGGGAGCGGCACGGAAAATCTGCCATCCTCTGGCGGTGCACAGCACCTACTTTGAGTTGTATCGTATGCGGACCGATCGTCATGGGTTACATCAGAAACTTGTTGCTAGCGCCAACGGCATCCAGGCCGCCGCCCGCGAATGCGGTTGTTCCCGGAATACCGTCCGTAAATGGCTGCGGCGTGATCAACCCGGTAAACCGTCGGCTTTGGTCGAACACAGTCGCCGCCCCAAACATTCGCCGAACCAGATCCCCAGAGGACTGGAAGGCCAGATCGTCAAACTGCGCTGCCAAACCGGCTTCGGGGCCGAACGCCTCCAGCAGGAATTCCGCCTGCTCTGCAGCCCCAGCGCCATCACTTCTACTTGCCCACCCCCCTCCACCGGGGTCACGATGTCCCCGGCTTTCCCTAATTTGCCACTTCCTTCGGGGTTGAGCAGCGACGATACAACCCGCCGAGGGGAATGCAATTCAGGGATTGGTTTCCGCCCAGACCCGGGCCCGCGCGATCAAGGCCGCCCGGAGTTCCGGGCGGGACGAGAGGATCATGATCGGATGCTCCCAGCCCAGCAACGTGGCC
>MWDV01000108.1 GCA_002070715.1 Verrucomicrobia bacterium ADurb.Bin118 | reverse complement strand
GTCAGAGGAGATGACAAAACATTGCGTCCCGCAGCTTGGGCTCAAACCAGGTGCTCTTGGGCGGCATCAATTCCCCGGCGTCCGCCACCGCCATCAGGTCTTCAACCTGCGTGGGAAACAGGGAGAACGCACAGGCGTACGCCCCGCGATCCACGAGTTGCACCAGTTCCGCCGTCCCCCGGATGCCGCCCACAAAACTGAGCCGCTCGCTGGTGCGCGGATTGGCAATGCCCAACAGCGGCGCCAACACCTGGCGTTGCAACAGGCTGGTGTCCAGTTGCTCCACGGGAGTCACCCCCTGCATCAAGGCAGGGTGAAAGGCCAGGGTGTGCCAGCGTCCCGCCAGATAAAAGCTCACCTCGTGCGGTCGCCGAGGTTGGGGCGGCCCGGAAACCGTCACGTCGCCGACGGCGGCTAGTTGCCGAAGAAAAGCGTCCGGAGACAGGCCGTTCAGATCCTTGACCACCCGGTTATAGGGCAGGATTTGCAATTGGTGATGCGAAAAAATCACCGCCAGGAAAAACGCGCTGGCGCCGGCGCCCCGCCGGCTTTGATACACCCGCGCAGCGGCCGCGCTGCGGTGATGCCCGTCGGCAATGTAGAGATACGGGATACGCGCGAACGCGGATTCGATGAATGCGATGTCCGCGGCATCCGAAAGGCGCCACGCCATGTGCCGCACGCCATCGGGAGCGGTGAAATCCACTTCGGGCGGGGCCTCCGTCCGGCGCGCGAACAAGTCATCCAAGGCGGGAACGGCGCGGTGCAGTAGAAACACCGGGCCGGTTTGCGCGTTTAGCGTTTCGATGTGGCGCACGCGGTCGTCTTCCTTGTCCGGACGGGTCAGTTCGTGCTTCTTGATGACGCCCGCCAGATATTCCTCGCAACTGGCCACCGCCACGAGACCCGTTTGGGAATGCGCTCCCATGACCTGCCGGTACAGATGAAAACACGGCTCGGCATCCTGCCGCAACACGCCGTCGGCCAAGAGCCGGCGGAGGTTTTCCCGCCCCTTGGCATACACCTCCGGGGCGTACGGATTGGTGTCCGGCGGCAAATCAATCTCCGGCTTGCTGACGTGGAGAAAGCTGAGCGGATTATCCGCAGCCAGTTGGCGCGCTTCCTCAGACGACAAAACGTCGTAGGGCAATTCGCAGACTTGCGCCGCCAGTTCCGGGCGCGGACGCAGAGCCGCAAAGGGTTTGATGATGGCCATAAGCTGGGAGGCAGCATATTCACGGCGGCGGCTGATGCACGTCAAATGATGAGGTCGGCTAAGCGCGATGCCTTCGCCGCCGAACCGCCCCGCCCCTGCGCGGCACCGCCGTCCTGGAGAACCGCAGGTTGCCGGGTGTTATTCCGTTGGCTCGTTCCGACTGGGATGCAGGCCGAATTCCCGGAGTTTCTCGCGCATCTTCAACCGGGTGACGCCCAACCACTGGGCGGCTTTGGTGATGTTGCCTTGGGCGCGGGTGATGGCCTGCGCGTAAAGTTCCGGTTCGAGATCGGCCAGCATCCGGGCAAAGGCATTCTGGACTTCGCCATGTTCCACCTGATCCATCAGGGCGGTGATATAGGCGGCGTGGGATTGGTTGGAAACCGCCACCGGCTCGCGCGCCTTGGTCAGGACCTCCCGAACGTGTTCCGGGCTGATGGTGTAGTCGCGCGCAATCAACAACGCTTTGCGCACGGTGTTTTCCAATTCCCGCACGTTCCCCGGCCAGGATTGGTTTTGCAGCAACTGGATCGCGTCGGGACTGATGGCGGGTGAGGCCACGCCGGCTTCCGGACCATAACGGTGCAGAAAATACCGGACCATGTCCGGGATGTCGCTGGCGCGTTGATGAAGCGGCGGCAGTTTAATGGTCACAACACTCAGCCGGTAGAAGAGGTCCTCCCGGAACAGGCGCTCCCGGATGGCAGCCTCCAAATTCCGATGGGTGGCGGCCAGAATGCGCACGTCAACGGGCACACTTTCACGCCCGCCCACGCGTTGGATGGTTTTTTCCTGGAGCACCCGGAGCAGCTTGGCCTGGAGGCTGGTGCTCATGTCGCCAATCTCATCCAGCAACAGGGTGCCGCCGTTGGCTTGTTCAAAGCGGCCAATACGCCGGGCATCGGCGCCGGTGAACGAGCCGCGTTCGTGGCCGAAGAGTTCGCTTTCCAGCAAGGTCTCCGGGATGGCGGCGCAGTTGACGGCGATGAACGGCGCGCCGGCGCGGTCACTGTGCTGATAAATGGCGCGGGCGATGAGTTCCTTGCCCGTGCCGGTATCTCCGCGGATCAGCACGGTCACGGAAGTGGCCGCGATCCGCCCGATTTCCTTGTAGATGCTCTGCATCACCCGGCTTTTGCCGACGATGGCGGTGTGGTTGGAAAGGGGTTCGCCCATCTCGACCGGTTCGGACATGAGCCGGCTGCTCTCCAGCGCTTTGGCGGTCAGGTCGAGCAGTTCATCCACTTCAAAAGGTTTGGGCACATAATCAAAGGCGCCCCACTTGGTCGCTTCAATGGCGATTTCGGTCGAGCCGTGCGCGGTGATCAGAATGATGGGCAGCTTGGGCTTGGTCTGGTGCAATTGGCGGACCAGTTCCAACCCGTCCAGTCCGGGCAGTTTCAAATCCGTAATGACCACATCAAACGGATGCGCCGCAGCCTGGGCCAATCCGTCGTCGCCCCGGTTCAACGTGGCGACCTCGTACCCGTGGGCCTGCATCACCTTTTGCAGGCCGGTGGCGATGTTCACGTCGTCTTCGATCAGCAGGATGCTAGGTTTCGTTTTCATTGGTGGCCGCGCGGGGGAGGACGATGCTAAAGGTGGTGCCGCGCTGTAATTCCGTCTGATAATGAATCACCCCGTGATGTTTTTCCACGATGCGCGCCGCGATGCACAAGCCCAGTCCCGTCCCGGTTTCCTTGGTGGTGAAAAAGGGATCGAACAGGCGTTTTTGAACCGCCGGCGGAATGCCTTTGCCGGTGTCAGCAATATCCAAAACGACCGCCGGACGGAGACGGTCTTGCAAGGGTTGCTGGTCCAAACGGGCGCGCAGGGTGATGGTGCCGCCGTTCTCGATGCTCTCCGCGGCGTTTTGCACGATGTTGATCAACACCTGCTTCATCCGGGCCGCATCGGCCTGCACCACCGCCTCGGTGCCGAGATCCAAGTGAAGCGTGATCGCCCGCTTCGCCAAATCCGTCGTCAAGAGGCCCGCCGTATCGCGGAGGAGTTTGGCGACGGAAATCGGTTGCAAATCCGGTTCCGCGGGCCGAGCGAATTGCAGGAAGTCGCGCACGATGCGTTCGAGATCGTCAATTTCGTTTTCAATGACTTCCAAATCTTCGTATTCCGAGGTGTCGGGCCGCAAACTGGTTTTGAGGCTGAACACGCGCAGCTTGATGGCCGTCAATGGATTTCGGATTTCGTGGGCGATGCCCGTGGCAAACACGCCCAAGGACGCCAGCTTTTCCTGCCGTTCAATGAGCGCCCGGCTGGCGGTCACATCGGCGGGTGGAGGGCTGATCCGGCGGCGATAGATCAATATCAGCACCGCCACGCCGCCGGCCAGCAATCCCCACCGCGACAGGCGCTGGAAGCGTTCCGCCCGGGTCAACGCGGCGTTGATTCCAGCGACAAACTGTTCCAGCCCGGCGCGATCGTCCGCCAGCGTGTCGAGTTGGGCTTGGGTCACCTGCGCGCGCAGAGTGCGGATCTGCCGTCCGGCCGCGTATTCCGTCCAGACCAGCGCGACGCCGAGAATCACCGCCGCCGTCAGCAGCATCGGGCGCTGGAATGGAATTCGCGCGCTCATGGGTTTGCACCGGCTGATTTTAGTCAGGAATCGAGCCAAAGGTGAAGTAAAAGCCGGCGATGAAAGTGTCGGAATCAAATGCACCTCAAATCGAAATCTGAAAGGCTGGCTGATCGGGGAGTCGAACCAATTTTTAGGCCGCACGACGTGACGCAAGCGACCTTCGGCGGGTCCCAATCGCATTCACGCACTCTGTTACTGGTGAATGTCAAAACGACCGCTCCGGATCGCGAGACCCACTGTTTGTTCTGAACACTGAATCCACGGGCAATCCGTTGGTCCAACTGACGAGGGAACACCACCGCCCGCGCCTTAACAACGGTCCTGGTTCCCGTCAGGACTGTACATTCATTCATAACATGGGTGGTTCCAGCGAACGGTGTGCCAGATCCCCGGAAGCGTTGGGCCGCGGATATTTCTCCGCCGCAGACCATTCCGTTTAGACCGCGCGATTGCCCTTTTTTCTTTGGTGAATGGGAGATGTCGTCAGTTTACGGGAAGCGGTCACACGATCAACGGTCGCCGACGCGACTCTTTGCCAGTGAAACAAAACGAACCGCCCCTGGAACGAAAACATCCGCACTCCCTGCGCCCAGCGGGCACCGGAGCACGAAACCCGCGGTCCCGGACGCGATTTTTCATGGCACAAACCCAGCTAAAGAAAAGGGGGATGACGGGCGCCGCCGGCATATCGCGCCTGATCCTCCGAAAATTTTATGAAATCGCATTCCATTGCCGCCCCGGTGCGTGACCTTGGCGCGGCCAGAAAAGTCACGATTGTGCCGTGGGACGAAGTGCGCCTGGACATCCTGATTCGGACGCGTGGCGTTGACCTCAACCCCAGTCGGGGAGGACATCCGGCGGCACCCCGCAGGCGGCGACGGCGAACGTCGCGGCGAGGGCCGCGAGGAGGGTGACATGCGCGTGTTTGTCTTGGGCGCGGGCGCGACCGGAGGTTTGCTGGCCCAGTTGTTGCGGCGACGGGGATTCACCGTCTGGTGCGGCGACCGGGATCTCTCGCGGGCACACCGGTTCGTGGGCCGGCATTTGGAATGCCGTTCCGCCAACGCGCGTAGCATGCGTTCCGTTGCCCGGGCCGCGCAGGGGTGTCAACTCCTGGTGAATGCCGCCCCGGCGGTTTACAACCAAACCGTGATCCGCGCCGCCTTGCGGTTGCGCGTGCATTATTTGGATCTGGCTTCGCACCTGAGCCGCAACCCGTTCAAAGCCGAGCAATTTCGGTTTGACGACGATTTTGCGCGCCGCCGCCGGCTCGCCTTGATCAACGCGGGCGCGGCCCCCGGATTGACCAATCTGTTAGTCGCCGCCTGTGCGGATACCCTGGACAAAGTGGATCGGGTGCGGATTCGCCTCTTTGAAGACACGCAAAGCGACACGCCGGTCTCCACCTGGTCCGCCGAGGTCGCCCATGACGAAGCGGTTTCCCGGCCCCGCATCTACCGGCAGGGCCGGTTTCATCTGGGGAAACGATTTGGGGAGGCGGAGTGGTTCCGGTTTCCGAATCCCATCGGCGCCTCGCGCGTGGTGTTGGCCGCCCAGGACGAGGCGGTAACGTTACCCCGCTACATTCCGATGAACGATCTGGACGTCAAGATCGGCGGCAACGAAATGCAACGGCTGCGACGTTGGTTCCGGCAGGGCAAACTGCGTCCCTCGGCCAATCGAGTGAACCGCCGGTTTCCCGACACGGCGTCGCCGGCGGACATGGCGGAGCTCATGCGCCGCGGACAATTGCGCAACGCGCGCTTTGCCGTGTGTGTTTCGGTTTCCGGCTGGCGGGGCCGCCAACACCTGGAACGCTGCCGCTGCTGCGTGTTCCCCAGCCTCTGGCAACTGCGGCGCGACGGGATGCCCGGCGCCCCGATTGCTTTCGCCTCCGCACAAAGTGCGGCGGTGTTCATAGAAAACTTGCCCACGCATCTGGCGGGTGTGTATCCTCCAGAAGCGTTGTCCGCGAAGGTGCGCGCCACCATTCTGCGGAGTATGACCCGGCGGGGATTTCGGATTCGGCGGGAAACCACCGCATTGAGCCCCCGACCGGTGCGCCTCAAGAAGTAACATGGACGAAGCAATGCAAACGGTGAAGGTCATCGCACCGACGATCAAGGAACGGCGGCCCGACACAAGGTCGAACCCACGCCGGGCGTTCCCTGTGATCCTGCCATCCGGAAAAAGGGCGCTCCCGCAGCGATTCCCCCGCCCGGCAGCAAGGGAAAATGCGGGATCTTCAATCCGTCCCGGGATGACCATGGACGCCCGGTGGCGTCCCACCCCGGCATTGCTGAGAACCGCCAACACGAGAAAGGAAACATCATGATTCAAGCCCCTCCTCTTCAAAACCAGATCGCGCGCGATGCTCATTCCATCCAATCTGCTTGGGAGATGGAGGTGGGCAGTAGTCCGGGGCATGGCGTTCTCAACGGTCGGAAACGAAACCGGATTCGGAACCGGGATCGTTGTTTTGACTGGCAATCGGTCATCTCCGGGTCGCCTCCCCGGCCGCTCCAGCTTTTGATCCTGGGCGCCTCGGGCCAGGTGGCTCAAGCCTTCCTGCAACGCCTCGCCAACCGCCGCCAAGATTTTGGCCGGGTTGTGCTCGTGGATCCCGATGACGAGGTGCTGCGCAACCGGTATCTTGATCACGATTATTTGGATTATGAATTCCTCCGCCGGGAAATTCGCTTCCCCCACGATACGGCGGATTATCACCGGCTGCTCCGGCAAAAACAGATCCACGTCGTGCTGGACCTGACGGACTTGGACACCCTGCCGGTGCTGGCGGCCACCGATGCCGTCGGCGTCTCTTACATCAACACGGCGTTGAATGAATCGAAGCGGAACGTGGCGGAAGTGGTGGCGGACGTGCATCCCACCCGCGCCCGTCCCCGGAACGCGCCGCACATTCTCGGGTCCGGCATGAATCCGGGCGTGGTGAACCTGTGGGTCTGGCACGGATTCCAGCGGTATGGCGCGCCCGCCGAGATCGTGCATTTCGAATACGACACCTCGGTGCCCGCCCAAGGCTGGCAACCCATGATCACTTGGTCGCGCCAGGAGTTTTTGGCGGAAACCGTCTGGGAAGCGACCGGACACGTCGTGCGCGGCGAGCTTCAGATGTGCGCTGGCAATTCGCTCCAACACCGGGAGGATTTGCGCCCGATCATGCAACCGGTGATTTCCCTGCCGGAATATCCCCGGGGTCTGCTGGTGCTGCACGAAGAGAACGTCAAGCTGGGCGCCAAACTGGGCGCGTCCTCCAAGTATGTGTATGCCATCCATCCGCGGACCATGTCGTTTATGGAACAACAATGGCGGCGCCAAGGCCGGGTGGAAGTCGGCGATCTCCTGCTCGGGGATAACACCTCCATCGCCCTCGAAGGCGAAGATATCATTGGCGTGAGCCTGGAATATCCCGACCGGCGCGTGTATTACGTGCATCGGTTGGGCAACCACGAGGTGACCGGCACCAACGCCACCTGCGCCCAGGTCGCCGTCGGCGCGGATGCCGCGTTGCAAGCGCTGATTTCTGAACGCTTGTCGCCGCGCATCTATTTCGCCAGCGATCTCTACGCGTCGGCCTATTCCGAAGTCGCTTTTGACGCCTTGGCGGTCGAACATTTCGTCTTCCAAAAGCAAAACGGCTCATTGATCCCCCGCGATCACGTGCCCCGCTTGCGGCCCCGGAGGACGCGGACGAACGTCACCGCGACCGCATAGGACGCCGGACAGTCAGGCGGTCAAAGGCTGGCCACGACGCAAGTTGGTCAGTCCTCGCTGGTGAGAAATAATCCGCGGCTTGGGCGTAAGCCTAAAACCAGAAGGTCGCGATAAAGAAGCAGGCTGGCACGCCGATAAGGATGGATGCGATAAGGAAGGCCCGGGTGTTCCGAGTCGAAAAACGCGCGTATCCGACCGCGGCGAAGATCCCCCAATAAGCGGCGAGGAGGAGGAGGCCGATACTGGCGGCCAGAACAAGCTTGAAATGAGGCTGGTGGGATATGAAGTAAGCGTCCGCGACTGCCCAAGCCACCAGGCCACCCAGCGCGAAGATGGTGAAGAGCAGGGCGGCGGAGGCGGCGATCACCCGGGGTTTCTTCATGATGCCAACAGTATTCACCGCCCGCCGAAAAAGCCGAGAGAAAACTTGGAAGAACGCAGCGCGTTTTGGCGATGACATTCCGGTGATACAATTCCATCCGGCAGCGGGACCAATTGAACCACCCCAACGCGCCGACGGGCGCCGCAGCACTACGAATTCCCCAGAAATCGCCCTTCAAGGGATATAAACGTCTTTGGCACGGGGTCCGCTAAGGAGAAAAACAACCGACACCGAATAACCGGACAGCACCCAACAATAACCATGAAAACAGAACAGCGTTACTCTCACCCGGTTGCCCCGCCGGGGGGCGCCCCGGGGCACATCACGGACGCCACCGAGCCGCGGCCCGGTCAACGCGTCCGGTTCGTCCCCTTCACCTTTCGTATCAGCACACGTCCGGGCGGCCAGCCCCGTTTTTCTCAGCGCGGCGGGCGCCGGAGTTGGGCGGCGATTTATTCGCCGGAGATTCCCCCTTTTTGATGGCCCCCGCCCAGGAAGAACGTCGCCATGCAAAAGCAACTTCTCATTGTCAGCAATGATTTCACCGTTCGCGAATCTCTGGGCGGCATCCTGGAAGCGGCGAATTACGCCGTCCTTTTTGCGCAAAACGGACGGGACGCCGTCCGGACCTTGCGCGCGAATCCAATCCGCGCCATTGTGCTCGACTTCAAAACGCCGTTCCGGCCAAAAGGCGACGCCGCCCGGCCGTTGGCAACGCTGACCGCGTTGACGGACGTTGATCCGTTCCTCCCCTTGGTCCTCGTCTGCGAAAAGGACCGCAAACTGGCTCATCCGGTGGCTTTGATGGCCGACCTCGTGTTGCGTCATCCGGTGACGGCGACGGCGTTGGTAGGCGGCCTGGACATGCTGTTGGCGGAGTCGTTGCGAGATCGGGTTTATCGGAAAGCGGAATTTACCGCCGCCGGCTAGTGATCCGGGCGCCGACCGCTGCGGACTCATGCCACCGAAGCGGTTGATCGTGGATGCCGACCGCGCGGTCGGCGAATCCCTGCGGAAACTGTTGGAAGCCCGGAACTACGAAGTCTTCTCCGCCCGCGACGGCGGCGAGGCGCTGGAATACTTCCACGCGCATCCGATGGATCTGGCTGTGTTGGGCATCCACCCGGACGCGGCCAACGGTTGGGAAATCTACGAACAGATGATGTTCGCGAATCCCGGCGTGCCGACCATCGTCATGATCGCCGAAGCCGAACAACGGGCACGGGCGTGCGGCGTGGAAACATTGGTGGAAAAGCCGATTGACGTGCCCGCTCTCCTGGAAATGATCCGCCGCCTGCTGGCCGAACCCGCAACGACCAGGCTGAAACGATTTGGCCAGCATGACGTCCATTGCCATCCCCTCGGGCGACGATACGGATCGTAACGCCGCCGACTGCCTCGCCGGCACCTCCTGCCCTCCTCTCAAAAATCCGGAGCGCCTGCATCCCATCCACTGCCGGTTCGAGGATGGTTTGCCGTAATGCGAATCAGTCGTCCGCAGCCCCGGCACGGCCCGTTGGGCAGATTGGTTTAACGCCCTTTCCACCGCACGAGGGAAACGGACACCTGCGCCTGGCTGCCCGCCGGCGGCTCGCGAACGGGGAGAAAGAAATCCACCTCCCGCATTTGCCCGGCGGCCAATCCGGACACACTGGCCAGCGGATTCGCCGTCACCGTCTGACCGCGGGGATCACGCAACACCACGTTCAAGACCACTTGCGCCGCCGTCCGGGGGGTGTCATTGCGCACCTGGCAACTCACCGTCACGCCCTGCGGAGTCATCCGGCTCGCCTGGACCGCGGCATGAATGCCGGTGGTCTCGCGCAAATCGGCCTCGGTGGGGGAACGCCCGGGAGCCATGCGCCAGAACCAAACGCCCGCAGCCAGCAGCAACACCAAAGCGGCGACAACCTTTTTCATCGCGCCCTGCTTCAGTAGTAGGGATTCGCCGCGCTCGGCAGGGTCATCACGCCGGCGTAGGACGGTTCATAGGCAAATACCTTGACGAACTCGACGTGGCCATCCAGAAACGCGGCATTGGCCCACAGCCGTTCGGGATCCGGTTTGTACCATTGCGCCCGGCGGCTGATCGCCACCACCCCGCTCAGCGTGCGATGAATCGGGATGCTGCCCAGGACGACTTTCTTCCCGGGCTGACGGTAATGACTTGCGGAGAGCGAGGCGCCCAGGGGCAGCGGCTGGGTGGTGAATTCTTCAAATGAAAATTCCACCCCTACAAATTTGGCCACGCCCATCGGCGCCACCACGCCGCCCATGCGGTTGTAACCGGACGCATAGAAATAACTGCTGCCGTAGAGTTCGTAACAAGTGGATTGCGCCTGGTAATCCGCCGTGTCAAACCACCAGAGCGGTTCGCCCCGGTCGTTGGGGGAACAAAACACCGCGCGGGAATCGAGGTAAACATTCAGCGGACGCGCCTCCGCCGGCAAGGCACCGCCGAACATCCGCGCCGGCAACCAGGGATCGTCGGCGGGTACCCGGCCTTGCGGACCGCCCAATTCCTGGGGCGCGGCGAGGGGCATCCGGTTGTGGTGGTCATCCGCGTACAACGCCACGCCGACGTTGATCTGCCGCAGATTATTTTGGCACCGGATCCGTTCCACCCGGCTCTTGGCCTGCAGCAACGCCGGCAACAGCATGCCCGCCAGGATCGTGAGAATGCCGATGACCACCAGCAGTTCGATCAACGTAAAGCCGCCGGAGTGTGCGCGCCGCCCTCTCATGGTGTGACGGCCACCACCCGATAAAACTGCACCGCCGGGGCCGCGGCAGGATCCGTCCACTCGACAATCCCCGGCTCGGGATAAGTCAAAGCCGCCGGGGTAATCGTTTCCCAATCGGTCAGATTGGCGGAGCGTTGCAGGACAAACTCCTGACCCATGCCGCCGGTGAAGCGCAACGTTGGCCGGCCATTGTCAAAGCGCAACCCCAGCAGCTCCGGCGCTTCCGCGAGCGTCTGCGTGGTATAGGCAATCGTGGTGTTGCCAATCAACGACCCGGTCGTGATCGGCAATCCCGGCGCCGCGTAATCGGGAGCGGTCTTGCCCATTTGGGTGACCAACAGGTACGTCGCGTGCGCCGGCAACCGCGGGCGGATTTGCTCCGCCAGGTATTGCGCAAAATCAGCCGCGTAATAATCGAGCGGATCATCCAGGGCCGCCGCCGCCAATCCATCGGGCGTCAGTTGATTGACCGGAATTAAAAAACCCGTTTGCGGCTTGTCGTTGAACGTGGCGTCAATGTCTTCCGCGCTGGGATCACCATCCGCGCTGGTCGCAAAATAGAAATCCAGCACGTATTGAATGCCCCAATGATGGGACGCGCGGGCTGTCCATTGCCCGGCGTTCCCCACGCCATCCACCTTTAATCCGGCGTCGGTCGTCGCGGGACTGCCAGGCGTGACCAGAAAGGCATTCATCGTCTGCATGGGATTAGCGTGACCCGCGTACGCCAGCGCCGTCACGGCCACCGTCCAGTCGGCCCCGCCCGCCGCCTCCAATTGCAGGGTCAACGTGCCGGAGAGCGACGGCGCCAGATTAAAACCCGGTCCGCCCGCGCCCGTGATATCCACAAAATTGTGGCTCACCGCGCCCGCCGGATTGTTCGCCGACGGCAGCAACGCGTCATCCGCCGTGAAAACCAGCCAGTCCCCGGCGGTGGGCATGGCGGCGGAAGGTTTGCGGCCCGCGGCGGAGGGGAGTTCCGCAGTGGCTTGGGTGTCGTCCCACGTCAGCAGTTGGAAGTTGAGCGTGGCCCCATGGGTGGTCAAAGCCAGCAGGG
>MWDV01000107.1 GCA_002070715.1 Verrucomicrobia bacterium ADurb.Bin118 | reverse complement strand
TTGTTCCAATAATTCTTGGGGTCGTGGGGGGCGGGGCCAAATTCGGTCGGGTTACCGTTGCCGCCGAAGTCGAACAGTAAATCCTGGTCTTCAATGGCCACCGCCTGCCCGGTAACGCGGGTGTTCGGCGTAATCATGTTCCCCGCCACGTCTTTGATATTGCTAACCGTGACAGTAAAGGTGCCGCTGACGGGCGCCGCCAGGGTCAAGGTCACGAGCCGGCTTTCCCACTGATGGTCCACCCCGGCCACCGTGACCGCGCCGGCATTGACCGCGTAATTCTGCCCATCCAGCGCCGAGCCGTAGTCCAAGATTTCATCGAAGGTCAGTTGAATATGCGTGCCGTCGTAACTGACCGCGGAAAGCAGGACGGGCGGGTTGGTGTCGCTCAAGACCGTCAACACCGCGTTGCTGCTCGCGACGCCATACTGCAAATTACTGACGGTTACCGAATAGGTATAGCCATCCTGGGCGAGGTCAACGGACGGAATGGTGTAACTGAAATCGTGCGCCTGATAGATCGGATTCCCGTTCTCATACCACTGAATGAAATACGGCGGCGGACCGCTGACGGCACAGGTAAACGTGACGGGCTTCAACTGGACGATCCGCTGGCTCACCGGCTCCTCCGTAAACGCCAACGGAGTCTGCGGCGGCACGGCATCAATCTGGAGCACGCCAAGATAGGTAAAGTGATAGGCATTGTTGTTGTTGGGCGAGGGCGCCATGGCGATGGTGATTTCCCCGGCGGCATCGGGGATGACATCCGCCACCGTCACGGTTGCATCCACGTTGTTGGCCGCATCCAGCACGGCGACGGCGGTGGCCGCGCCCGTCACCGTATATTCGGTTTCCCGATTGTCGTTGGAGGCCATCCGCGAGGCGTAGAACGTCAGCGTGTATTGAGTCGCCGCGTCCAGCCCGGTCAGTTTGAACTTCGGATAGATGTTTTCTTTCCCCGACCAGATTTCGGTGTTGCCATACAGCGAATCCCGGGTGGCATTGACCGGATACGCCAGCGACGCCACCGTGCCGTTTTCGTTGGCCCCATTAAACGGACTGACAATGACCAGGTTGATCGTGCTCGCGTTATTCCGGGTGGTCACCAAACCGGCCAACACGGCATTGGGCGTGGCGCCCAGGGTGCTCGTGACATTGTTCCAATAATTGTCCGGATCATCCGGGGCCGGGCCGCGCGTCGTCGTGGTGCCCCCGCCAAAATCAATCAAATACGTTTGGGCCTTGGTCACGCCGCCCGCCAGCATCACGCCTAAAGCCAATAACACGCATCCCCAGCGTTTGATGGGGCGATGACGCCAGACCGGCGGTTCGGTTTGGCCACGCTCGATGGCCGTCCGTGGCTGCCTTGAGATCTTCTTCGGATGAACTGCTTTCATAAACGTTTTTGGGTTTCGGTTTTAGTTTAACGAACATCTTCCGTCCGGAAGATTTATGTACTCCGAGCCGGAATACCGTTTTCCCCGGAAAAGTCAACTGATTCCGGCCCACCGCCAATCTACCCGATGAGGCTCAAAGAAACGGGTAGCGAAGACCGCAATCCACCGCAGCGGGCACGCAACACGCCAATCTTCACCAGGGGGTCACGATGTCCCCAGTCTTTCCCACTTTCCAACGTTGGCGGCTTGACAGCGTCGGGGGCCCGGAGTATTCGATCTTCATGGTGTTGATTATCCTTGCCAAGCGTTGTTTGAACTTCGGTTTACAGCTTTGGAGCTTGGAACGCCGACCCACCCCGACGCACAGTCTCCCTTCTCGGATCACCGATACCCATTCGCCTTTCATGTTGAGGCATATTGTCCAGACCACACTACGCGTATGAACACGAATATTTATTGGGTCATCGAAGGTCAACTGGCTCGGGGACGTCGTCCGGGCTACCCCCACGGACACGATATACCTGTTTCGCAGACGGATGTGGATGCCTGGCTGCACGACGTACGGGAGTTCGGCATCCAATCAATCATTTGCCTTCTCGCCGATGACCAGTTGATCTACTATTCAACCCTCCCGTCCGGTCTTATTGAGTATTATCGGCAAGCTGGCTTCACTGTCGCCCATGTCCCCGCCCAAGACCATACATCACCACCGCTCACCGCAACCCAATTGCAGCTAGTTTTGGACGCCTATCTTTCGCTGCCCAAACCCGCCCTCGTCCACTGCAGCGCGGGAATTGACCGGACCGGGCTAGCGGTCAAACACATCTGCAGCCAGGGGAATCGTACCGCCTAACCGTTTGTGGAAAAGCATTTGAACCAGCCAGCGGCCGTTTGTCGGTAAGCCATGCGCGAAAAACCTCAACGTCTGTCGGGAGGAGGGTGGGTGATTTCGATCCACGATATTCTGGCGCCTCGGGGGCAGCGCCGTTACAGGCTGGGAATACGATATACAACGGATCTGAACAACGCCGAATGGAATTTGATTGCCGATGATTTCCTGAAGCCCACGGCAACCGGGTGGCCGCGCCAACCTCCGGTCGCCCCAGGTGCGGGCAGTCTGAACATCAAAGGCAGCGGGGCTTGCGGGCCGGCGACGACGAACGCAAAACTCACGTTGCCGGAGCTTTCGTTGATCGGGCCCTGGGCCGCCCATGCTCCATCGCGGGGGCAAGGGCTGAATTTTCAAACAGCTTTTAGGACACAGAACTATGAATACTGACATCAAAAATTACCTGGCAAATCTTCAATTGGGCGCACCCCAGTCGCACCACCATATCTTCCTCATCCCCTTGACGGCGACCGTAAAGGACGCACCGGCCTTCGTGGCCTTGGCCGACGCCATGGAGGCAAAAACGCTGACGGTTGGGGAGGTTAGCCAGGGCGGTTCCGTCCCGCAGTTGCTGGTTGAAAACGACGGCGAACAGCCGGTGCTCATTATTGACGGTGAGGAACTGTTGGGCGCCAAGCAGAACCGGGTCCTCAACACCTCCATCTTGTTGAAGGAACGTTCCCGCACAGTCGTGCCGGTCAGTTGCACAGAGCAGGGACGCTGGGCTTATACCTCGGCGCACTTCGCCATGTCCGATGCTTTCCTTGAACGCAAGATTCGCTCGCTCAAGAGCCGCTCTGTCTCCGCTTCGCTTGCGGAAAATGCCACGCCTCGTTCCGATCAGGGCGAAGTGTGGGACGGGATTCTCGAGCTCCTGGCCAAGGCCAAGCTCTCCTCGTCCACCGACGCCTTGTACGACGCGTTCAAAGCCCAGCGGGGAAGATTGGCCGAATGCCTTCAGGCCTTTCCCTGTCAGCCCAATCAAATCGGTCTCCTCGTGATCATCCAAGACAAGGTGGTCGGGCTCGATGTGGTGGCGCGGCCAGAAGTGTATGCACGCCTCCACGAGCGACTCATCCGGAGTTATGTACTCGATGCGTTGCTCGAATCCCCGCCGGAAACCACCCCGGACGTGGACGTTTCTGCGCTCGCGCGCGCCTTCCTCGATTCACTGGATCAATCCCACGAGGAGGTTTTCCCGTCGGTCGGCTACGGACACGACCATCGTTACCAAACGCCTTCGCTCACGGGTAGTGTGCTCGTGCATGACCACCACCTGATTCATGCGACCTTCCTGACCACGGAACCCACCGC
>MWDV01000106.1 GCA_002070715.1 Verrucomicrobia bacterium ADurb.Bin118 | reverse complement strand
GCCGGAAGAACTGGGAACAAACGCCGGCTGGGGGCAGCCGGCCTACAACGAGACGTGCCGATGCTGTAGGCCGCGTGCCCTCACGCGGCGTTCGTGGCCGCGGCAAATACAAAGAACCCGCCGCCCCCGACACCGCCAACCTCCCGCCCCTCCCCGAAGGCTGGACGTGGGCGACAATGCCGCAGCTTGGTGAATTGAATCGTGGTAAATCAAAACACCGCCCTCGCGACGAGGCTCGACTTTACGGTGGGCCTTACCCGTTCATTCAAACAGGAGATATCCGTAAGTCCCGTGGCACAATTCGCGAGCACCATCAGACATACAGTGAATTCGGATTGGCGCAGAGTCGCCTCTGGCCAGCAGGAACTCTTTGCATCACGATTGCGGCGAACATCGCTGAGACTGGAATTCTCACCTACCCATCATGCTTCCCCGACAGCGTAGTTGGTTTCGTTCAAGACGGGCCGCTTGCCATCACGCGTTACGTGGAGTTTTTCATCCGAATAGCAAAAGAAAAACTCACGCAATTCGCGCCAGCAACCGCACAAAAGAACATCAACTTGGATGTGTTGCAAAAAGTTGCAATCCCGCTTCCTCCGCTGGCAGAGCAGGAGCGGATAGTGACGGAAGTGGAGCGGCGGTTAAGCGTGGTGGAGGAGCTGGATTCGGTGGTGACGGCCAACTTGCAACGCGCATCCCGTCTGCGGCAATCCATTCTGCAAAAGGCATTCTCAGGCGAGCTGGTATGATTATCGGTCGTGTCAACGCCGGGTCAGGGGACCCGGCCTACAATGGCAAACGCGGTGCTGGTGTAGGCCGCGTGCCCTCACGCGGCGTCGGACGGTTGCGCGTGGTGGAGGAGTTGGAAGCGGTGGTGTCGGCCAACCTGCAACGCGCATTCCGCCTGCGACAATCCATTTTGCAGAAGGCATTCTCAGGCGAGCTGGTATGATTATCGGTCGTATCAACGCCGGGTCAGGGGACCCGGCCTACAAGGGCAATCGCGCCGGTGCTGTAGGCCGCGTGTCCTCACGCGGCGTCGGACGGTTGAGCGCGGTGGAGGAGTTGGAGAAAGTGGTGTCGGCCAACCTGCAACGCGCATCCCACCTGCTGCAAGCCATTCTCCAGAAGGCTTTCACGGGCGAATTGGTATGAAACCGGTTTTCAGCCTATTTCTTTTTGCCTTTTTCCTTCCGATTTCAAGCGCCCGACAGCCCCCCTTTGCAGCGGCCGTTTTTGGGAAAGTCGTTAATTTATGAGGATCTGATAGAAAAGAATCGGCAGGCAGGGCATGGTTCTGGTAGAAAATGAACTGAGGTGCATCGGCAATATGAGCAAACACGAATGCGACGTTCAATACGAGTTGCGGCTAAAAGGACTGTCCACGCCTGCTGGAACCATTTCCGCACGGGTGCTCATGGACGTGCTTCGACGCATGATCGAATGTACGGAACGTGGACTACGCCTGGCCGTGGAAGGCATGAGCGTCAAGCGCGGCAGGTTGCCCAAATGGCTGGGAGAGTCGCTAAATCTGAGGGTGACGGGTCTGGGTCGCGGCTCAACAGTTCTGAAGATTGAAGCCCCGCTGCTCGGCGAGACTGTCGGCGACCGGATCTCACAACAGGAAATATGGTACACGCCGCCATCGCCGAACGATACGGCGTTGACGTTGCTTTCGCGCTCCGTACACGATACGACAGCGGAGAACCTTGAAAGTGAATACTACGACGGCGGCGTTCTGAGTGGATTGCTGGCACTGAAACCCATCTTGAAGACGGAAGCCACTTCCATCGAACTGAGTGCAAAAGCTCGCCGCAATGAGAATTTCATGCTGGATCTGGCCGGGATGGAAAAGGTGGAGCGGTTGAAAAAACGTACGCCAGAACCGCGCGCCTTCATTGTCTCCGGCCATCTAAATTCAATCGAACATCACAGAAAGCGGTTTCAACTCGTGTTGAGCGATGGCCAAGTCATGCCTGGGAGAGTGGACGCCGAGTTCATGGATGCGGAAGCGATGCGGCAGTTTTGGGGTCGAAAAGTCACGATCAAGGGCACGGCCTATTTCCGTCCGTCCGGCAAAATTCAGCTTTTGGAATCTCACCTGATCAAGTTTATGGAAAGCGGTGACGAGATCTTCGAGGCGATGCCGCAGGAGCAGACGGAAGCAGAGTTTGTGCGCACAGTCGCGCAAACGTCCGAACGCCGGGGGTGGTTGAAGAATATCTGGGGGAAATGGCCCGGGGATGAATCAGTGGAGGACTTGTTGGCGGCACTGCACCAGACCTAACCCTCATCATGGCGACGTACTATCTCCTCGATACCGGAATGCTTGTCGGCTACGTCCGCGGTGCCGGGTTCGCCGAGTACGCCGAGAAGAAATACGCCCCATCCCAGCCGCCCAATATTCCGATCGTGTCCGTCGTCAGCATAGGCGAAATTTACTCGTTGGCGATTCAGTTCAACTAGAGTGAGTCGAAGCGGCAGGAACTGGACGCCCTGTTACGTCGGATACCGGCAGTGGCCATCAACCATGAGAGGATAATCCACCGGTATGCGGAGATTGACGCTTACAGCCAAGGCAAACTACCCGGCAAGCCACTGCCGCCGGGCTTGTCATCTCGGAATACCGGCAAGAATGATCTCTGGATTGCGGCGACTGGTTCGGTGCGCAACGCCACGCTCCTGACGACAGATCACGATTTCGACCACCTCAACGGCGTGTTCCTGAATGTCGTGTATATCGACCAAAAGCATACCGCCAAAGATGCAACTCCATAGTACCATTCCTGCCAGAGGCCGCAGTGTATTTCCTGCGACAAAGTTTGCTCCCTCTGCGGACCACTGCACTCGGAATCTAGTTGAGAGCGGGACTAAGCGGTGATCGCACTTTGAGCAACGCCCCACAACTTGCAGCAGCTCTGGAACTGCGGCGACGGCTTCTTGTCCGGCGATGAGATGTAGCAATTGCCGGGACCATTATTCCTGAAAATGGCAGA
>MWDV01000105.1 GCA_002070715.1 Verrucomicrobia bacterium ADurb.Bin118 | reverse complement strand
TCCTTGCCGCCCTTCAACCGATGCCGCGCCAGCACCGCGCCCGCGTCGGTGCGTCGGCCCTCGTGCGCCACGAAACTGTAACGCCAGAACAAATCGTCCGCCTTTTTCCAGCGTGCCACCGCCAGGGTGAAGGTGCAGTCGCTATCCGCCGGCGTGTGCCGCATCCCCGCGTGGTGCTCGGTCACTGCCGTCCCGTCCCGCCACCGCGTTTCTTCCGCCGCACTCCACGCGCTCTCGGGCAAAGCGGCGGCCGTGCGTTCCGGCACGGTGGTCCATTTGTTGTAACTGACGCTCCAGTGCGTGAAGCCCGCCGCGTCAATGTCCCGCAACTGCGCCGCGCTGCTCGAACCGCTGTCGGCCAGAAAATCGCTGGGCCGATCTTGCCAAAACTTGCGGTGTTGCCGCAGCCAGGGCGACAAGGCCGCGCTGACATCCCCGGGCGAACCCAGTTCCCCGGCCAGCAGGAACGGACCGAACCAGAGCGTCTGCCAGGACAGGGCGAGATCGCCGTTATAGTTGAGCTTCGCCCCCTCAAAGGTGGGACCGAACACTTCGATTTGCGTGTCATCAAAGAAGACCTCGGCCCGACCGGCGTAGGTCCAGCGGGCGGCGTCGGCCCGCGCGATCACCCACCCAATGAACTCGGCGATGAGTTTCCAGACCGCGGCGATGGATTCGTCACTTTGCGCCCGCAACCATTGGCCCAGTTGGGTCTGGTCGGCGAACTTGTCCACGCGGGCCAGTTGGCGGACCAGCGGCTCGTCGTTGAGCCGCTCGGCGTCGGCCAGACTCGCGCCGCCGGAGCAGAAACAGTAGAGGATTTGGGCCACGATCAGTTCGGGGCTGTAGCCGTGGGACGTGCGGGTGCGCGGGTCCAGGCCGGGCAGGCGGCGGACCTTGTTCCAGAGATCAAACTGTTGGGCCAACGCTTCGAGGGCTGGCAGCCCGCCCAGAGTGGACTGCCGCCGGGCCGGGACAAATTGGAAGCGAAGTTTAGGTGATCGTTTGCGATAGCAGGGCATGGAGTTAGAAACCCTCCCGCAGCCGATTCGTTCAATCTTTCTGTCAAAAACTTCACCCGCCGGTGCATCCCCCAAAGCATACGCTAATGTCTGGGGTAAAAATTCCCCCCGACGAAGGCCGGGATATTTTTCACCCGCCGCGCGAAAAAAACCGGGAGAAAAGGCATTTTCCCCCGCCCGGTCGCAACGCGGCGGCGGCTATTCATTGTGGGGAATCTTGATGGTGCTCCCGCCGATGAATTCCCGAATGACCGCATCCCCGGGAATCACCTCGCGCGCGACCGCCTCCGGCACCCCGGCCACCGATTCCAGCAGCCGCTTCACGCGTTCGTAACGAATGCGCGCATCCAGGAAGCCGGCGTATGGCGTAAAATCCTCCGGCGCCGGCAAGTGGCCCTCGGCGCCGATGAAATACGGTTGCAGAAGGGGCAGATCAAAGGGGAAGCCGCCGTTCACCACGTAATCCGCCAGACCTCGCAGTGGAATGATGCTGAACAATTCCCCCGCCCGGACGTAGTGCCAGTGCAGCAGGGTCAGCAGGGGCCGGTGCGCCCGGTGTTTCATGTCACGCAACATCCGCCGCACCAAGCGCACGTCGGTGAACTTGACCAGCCGTTGACTGGTACCATCGCCTTCGTAAAGCGGATTCAGGGTTTCGATATAAAGCCGGAACTGCGCCCGCGCCTCAATGCCTTCCGTGAGCGGCGGATACAATCCGTGCAGACAATCGAGCAGCAGAATCTGCCCCGGCTCCAACCGCACGGGCTTGCTGCCCACCCGGCGGCCTTCTTTGAAGCTGTAAATCGGCTTGTCAATGGTCCGGCCCGCCAGCAGGTCGGTGAGATGCCGGTTGAGCAACTGGATGTCCAGCGCCTCGGGCGTTTCGTAGTTGCGATCGTTGATCCAGTCGGTCGGATGCTCCACCAAGGACCAGAAATAATCGTCCAGATTGAGCATCAAAAAGCGCAACCCCTGGCGCTCCAAGCGCTCGGTCAGCTTGACGGTCGTGGTCGTTTTGCCGGATGAACTCGGCCCGCTGATCCACATCATGCGCAGGGGATCGCCCGCGTGGAGCCGCGCCATGACTTTCCCGGCTGCCTCGTCCAGGGAGGCTTCGTAAACGGCCAGGGATTCTTCCACCAACGGACGCAGCCGGCCGCCGCAGATGATTTCATTCAACCCCGCCACCGTGTCGCAGCTGCGTTGCTGATTCCAAGCCAGCGCCGCTTGGATTTGTTCTTCCGGAAAACCATTCCCCACGAATTGTTCGGGTGCGATTTCCCCCAGGCGCAGCCAATGCCGTCCCCACCGGTAACATTCGTAAGCGTCCGCGGTGTTTTGAAAACCGTAACTCCGCAGGACGTGCAACACGTCGTCCTGAATAACCTCGATCGTGGGCGGGAAATTGGTGATGAGATGATGCGGGTCGGCGTTGAGCGACACCACCACCGCCTCGGCCAGAAATTCCGCGAGCGACTCGCCATCGCCGTAAGCGTCAAACAACCGGCCGTTGATGGCCGGCAAATGATCCTGTCCAAAACCGCCAATGGATTGCGCCGCCTTCAGAATCGCCCGGCGGATGCGGTCGCCATCGAACGTGACGAGCGCGCGATTGCGTTTCTGAATTTTGACGATGCGGTTTTGAACAGCCATAAGCAAACCGAGGCTAGCACAGCGCCCCGCGACGTGCCAGCGGGTTTCCTGAAGAACGACCGGTTATGCGCTGGCGAAAAAAGTTGATTCAGCACCGGCTTGATCATCCGAAGCCCTGCGGAATGGTGGCAACGCCGCCTTCTGCTTTTAGATTGCCCTCAAACGTGAGCTCTCATTTTCGCATCAAAACCCCCATTTATTCGTAAATATTTGCAATGAAGAGGGTTGCCGCTTGGCAAGCGTGTCGAAAAATCGTTGGATTTGCCCGGTTTACCAAGCAGAAGTAACTCAAATCGGGTTTCGTCCGCCAATTTACAGGGCAACCTAACCGGCATGAGATAGCAGGGCCTTTTGTCCGGCCCCGCGGCAGAAAAGCCAAGTGGAAGCGCATCCGGCAAGGCAATGAAGCATCCTCGCCAACCGGGCGGCGATCCGGTAAAAGGCGGGTCTGCACCCGTATTTCGATTGCGTCGGCAGCCAGCATTTTTTTCTCGAAAAATTGGTTGACAAGGTTGTTCAGGGGCTTAGACTTGCGCGTAGAAAGTGAACTTTTTAGATCAGGAGCACATATGAAAAAATTGGCTACTTTGATTCCGACAGCCGTCGTCGCTGGTCTGGCACTGGCATTTGCGTTCAGCGTTGCGGCACAACCCCAACAGGTCACAGCCAAGGTAACCCGGATAAATGGGTCAGCCCGCTACAGCACGGACGCGGCGAATTGGATGCCGCTCAAGGTAGGCATGGAACTCGGCAGTGGCACCGTGATCCAGACCGCCGCCGGTTCGATTGTGGACTTGGTTTTGGGCGACTTGGATGTGGTGGCCCAGCCCACTCCCAAAGTTGGCGACACCCTCAGCTATCAGCCGATGGCCGAGCAGGACGCCCTGCGGCTTTACGGGGACACCGTGCTGGCCTTGGACAAGATGACGGCGCTCAAGACCGGCATGGACGAAGTGCGCGAGACCCAGCTTGATCTGCGCGCGGGCAAGCTCTTCGGCAAGGTGAAGAAACTTTCGCCTGCGTCCAAATACGAAGTCAAACTGCCCAATGGCGTGGCCGGGATTCGCGGCACGATTTATTCCATCACCGCGCAGGGTGTTGTTTCCGTGTTGGAAGGCACGGTCGTGCTCGCTTACGTGGGTGCGGACGGCACGGTTGTCACCCAGGTGATCAATGCGGGATACCAGTTTAACGTGGGAACGGGGCAGTTGATCCCGCTTCCGGCGATTGAGCAACGCGAATTGGCCTCGGCCGCAGGAGAAATCGTCGCCGTGCCGGGTCTGATCTCGGAGCCGACCGTCATTACGGTGGACCAAAATCAGTACTTCATTTCGCCCGTGTCCGACTAGGACCGATTGGTTGACAAAACACTGGTCTTTCCGGCCAGAGCAGCCTTGAGTTGCTCTGGCCTTTTTGTTTAGTTCGCCCGCGTGAGACGCCGCTTAACCTGTCTCTTTCCCGTACTGATCGCCGCCGGCGTGGCGACGTTGCTGATTGGGGCCGCCGCCGGACGGCTGGAATTGGTGGAGCGTATTGAGGCGATCACGTTTGACTGGCGCGTGCGCCTGGCGCAACACCAGGCATCGGCACCGGCGGAATCGCTGGGATTCGTTTACATCAACGACGCCACGATTGACGCGCTCAAGAACCGGTCGTTGGGATTCAGCTACGGCCTTTATTGGCCGCGCCATATTTACGGACGGGTCTTGCGTGAATTGGAGCGGCAGGGGGCGCGGGCGGTGGCCTTTGACGTGTTGTTCGGTGAATTGCGGGAGGATCATGCCCCGGTTCAATTTGCCGGCCAGCCGCCCATCGAATCCGACGAATTTTTCGCCCAACAAATCCGTGCGGCCGGCAACGTGATTTTGGCCGCCGACCGGGGAATCTTGCCGCCGCCGTTGCTGGCGACGAATGCGTATGCGCTGGGAGACATCTCGGCGGAAAAAGATCCCGATGGCGTGCTGCGCCGGGCCCGGGCATTTCAGCTTTATCGCCAGTGGCATCCGCTTTTTCTCCAGGCGGAAGCGGAATACGGAGTGAACCTGGCCGAGGCCCGCATCGAGCCCAACCGCATTCTTCTCTCCCTGCCCGATGGCTCGTCCCTACCCGTTCAACTGGATGAGCACGGCAATTTTTCGGTGGCCGATTTCATCGGGGACAATCTCCCGCCCGGAATGCCGGCACGCGCCAAGCCCTTCACCGATCAACGGGTCTGGCACATGGGTATTGTGCTGGCGGCGCGCGCGCTGCAACTGGATCTGGCGAAAGCCACGGTGGATTTGGCGGACGGGCGCATCACTTTGCCAAGCAATGATGGTGCGCAACGCGTGATCCCTGTGGATCGGGAGGGATACTTCTTCATTGATTGGTCGCTCAAAGCCTTTGACTCGCGCATGACGGCGCAAAATTTTGCCGACTTGTTGCGCCGGGACCGCGATTGGGCGCGCGGCCAGACCAACGATATTCCGGCGCTCTGGAAGGAGAAGCTCGTGGTTATCGGCTCCACTGCCACCGGAAACGACCTGACAGATTTAGGAGCGACGCCATTGGAAAAAGAAACCTTCCTCCTCAGCAAACATTGGAACGTGGCCCACGCCATCTTGAACAACCGGTTCATCCGCCGCCTCACCCTTGCCGAGGAAATCGCGGGATTAATCCTGCTCGGCGCGCTCGCCACCGGACTAACACTCTGGCTGCGTTCGCCCTGGTCCTCGTTGGCGGTGACAACAGCCGGTGTGGTTTATCTGGGACTGGCGGTGTGGGTTTATCTGGCAGCCCGGTGGTGGCTGCCGCTGGTGTTACCGTTGGTGGGCGGATTGGCACTGACGCATGGCAGCGTACTGGCTTACCAGGCCTTTTTTGAGCAGCGGGAAAAACGACACATCAAGTCGGTCTTCAGCAAGTTGGTTTCCCCCAACGTGGTCAATGAACTGCTGCGCTCCCAGAATCTATCGCTCAGCGGCGCGCGCCGCGAAGTGACGGTCTTTTTTGCCGATGTGCGCGGATTCACTGCGTTGACCGATCAAAGCCAGGAACGGGCTGAGCAATACGTCCGGGAACATCAACTGACCGGGGAAGCCGCCGAAGCCTGCTACGCGAATCAAGCCGGCGAAATTCTGGCCACAGTCAATTTATATCTGGCCCAAGTGGCGGACATGGTCATCAAACATGACGGCACTCTCGACAAATACATCGGGGATTGTGTCATGGCGTTCTGGGGCGCGCCCACGTTCTCCCCGCATCACGCGCGGGCTTGCGTGCGCGCGGCGGTGGATGCCCAACGCGCCATCCACGAACTCAACCAACGCCGCCAGGCCGAGAACCAAGCCCGCGAGGCGGAAAATATCCGTCGTGCCAGCCGCGGTCAGCCGCCGCTGCCGTTGCGTCCGCTTCTCGCCTTGGGGACCGGCATTAATACGGGTGTGGTCACTGTGGGATTGATGGGATCAGAACAACACCTGCGCAACTATACCGTGTTTGGACGCGAGGTGAATCTGGCCAGTCGCTTGGAGGGGATTTCCGGACGCGGTCGTATTGTCATCAGTGAAGCGACCTACCGCCACCTAGAGCGGGATGCCCCCGCGCTCGCCGCCACTTGCGTCGCCCTGCCGCCGGTTGCCGTGAAAGGCATCCGGGCCGCGGTAAGCGTTTACGAAGTCCCGTGGCAACAACCCGCTTGAGTTTGGATTTCCCGATCCAACCTCTTTCGACAAAAACACCATCGTCCGGCGACGATCAAAAAAGTGCGCCCACGACGCCGGGCTTCAGCTCAGCGCTTTGACTGTGGCTTCCAAGCTGGCGAGGTCAGCCACGTTGAACAGTTGCACCTCTTTGGTAATGCGTTTCATAAACCCACTCAGGGCGGTACCGGGGCCGAACTCGATGAAGCGGGTGAAGCCTTGCGCCACCAGATAACGCATGGATTCCTCCCAACGCACCGGGGCGGTGACTTGTTCAACCAAGCGCGCGCGGATGGCGTCGGGGTCGGTGTGGGGTTGGGCGGTGACGTTGGAAATGACCGGCATTATCGGCGCGGAAAATGTCACGCTCGCCAGTTCGGCCTGTAACTTGGGCTGCGCGCTGGCCATGAGCGGCGAATGGTACGCGCCGGCCACCACCAGGGGAATGGCGCGTTTGGCACCCTTGGCTTTGGCGAGTTCAACCGCCTGTTCAATTCGATTGGCTTCCCCGGAGATGACGATCTGCCCGGGGCAATTCAGGTTGGCCAGCGAAACCCCGGCTTCGGCGCACACCTCGCGGGTAGGCGCTTCATCCAAACCAATAACCGCCGCCATGCCTCCCTGGGTGACATCACAAGCCTCCTGCATGAATCGGCCGCGTTGACGCACCACCCGCAGACCGTCTTCAAACGACATCACCCCGGCGGCGGTCAGGGCGGTGAATTCGCCCAACGACAATCCCGCCGCCGCCGCGCCGGACAACGCCGGCACGCGTTCCTTGAGCAGTGCCAGGGCCAACCAGCTCACAAGAAAGATGCCTGGCTGGGCGTGCTCGGTTTTTGTCAGTTCAGCTTCCGGGCCGTCGAAACAAATGGCGCTCAGGTCATATCCCAGCGCGGTGTTCGCGCGGTCAAACCACGCGCGACTGGAGGGAAACGCCGCGGCAAAATCTTTGCCCATGCCCACAACCTGCGCCCCCTGCCCGGCAAACAACAATGCAGTTTTGCTCATAACAAAGGCCAGCTAACCACGAACGACCGGCAGAAGAAAGCCCGGAGAAAACGTTGGTATCAGCGACCGCGCGCGCCTGGCCCGCACCCGTCATCCGAGTGAAGCCGGCCAGCGACCGATTGACCGGGAAGAACCCGATCGGGCCGGCGCAATTCCCGCGCGGCGGCGTTTCAGGATTTTCCCCGTACTGCCTGCAACCAAAAATACGCCATCAACGAAGCCCCGGCGGAACTGGGATGCACGCCGTCCTTCGCCCAATGATCCGGCGGGGCAAATTTGATCGCTTCATCGAACATGGATTGAAACGGAACGAACACGGCTTGGTGCCGGTCGGCCACGCGCCGGGCGGCGGCGCGATACCGGTCAAACTCGGGGAACCACCGGTTATTCACCGCGCCGCAGCGCAAGACAAAGGGTTCGCAGATGACCAGTTTCACGCGGGGCAACGCACGGCGGGTGCGTTCCACCAAGGCTTGATAATCGCGCTCGTAAATCTCCACGGTCCCGTTGTAACCGATCCGGGGATCGAGCGTGTGCCAGAGATCGTTGACGCCGACCAAAATGCTCAACACATCCGGTTGCAAGGCGAGGCAATCGGTTGTCCACCGTTCTGCGAGTTGGAACACCTTGTTCCCGCTGATCCCGCGATTGTAAATCTTGAATCCGGCGGCGGACTGACTCACCAGCAGTGCCGCCGCCGCCAAGCTGGCGTAGCCCGACCCCAACGCCGGGGACTGATTGGGCTGGGCGGTGAGCGCCGGATCCCGACTGCGCCCCGCATCGGTGATGGAGTCCCCTTGGAAAAGGATCACAGCCCCTTGGGTCATCCCGGATGACGACGAATCTTGGAGACTCCGGCAGGCGGAGGCCAGACCGGCGACACTGGCGGCGCCCAGAGCGGCGCCCGAAGTTTTCAGAAAACCGCGACGATTCAGAGCATGGGTTTCAACCGTTTGGTGCTTCATGGTGCGCTTACCATAACAGGACCTCCGACCATCGGAAGCCTCAAATTGACTTCAACCCGACCGCGTCGCGAGCAGGCAGCACCGGGCGAAATTGGGCAGGGAGAGCCCGAATGGAGAAGCGCCGAAAACCGATGTGAATGTGGAAAAATCCGGCGTGCCCCAAGCACAAAGGCACATTGACCGGGTCATTCGTCTCCGCCCTCCGAATGAGTCAATGGTCGGAGCGACAGGATTTGAACCTGCGACATCCAGCTCCCAAAGCTGGCGCTCTACCAAGCTGAGCTACGCTCCGATACCGGGGGGCATGATGTCACCCCGGCGGGGGCAGGCAAGCTTTTCCCGGCTTTACGCCTCCCCAACCCGTGCTAAAGTGGTGCGGTATGCCAAACCCAGCTCCCGCAACGCCGCAACGAGTGAATCTGCGCCGTCCCGACATCATGGCGGCGGTGCAGGCGCAGGTGCTTTCCCATTACCGGAGCGAATTGGTGGATCGCATCCGGGCCACCGGCAACGTGTTGTCTGCCGACCAATTGACCATCAAGCTCGCCAAGGAATTCGGTTTCTGCTACGGCGTCGAGCGGGCTATTGACCTGGCGTATGCGGCCCGCCGGGCGTTTCCCGAACAACGCATTTTCCTGTTGGGAGAGATCATCCACAACCCGGAGGTCAACGATCAGATTCGCGCGCTGGGCATTGTGAGCATTTCCCCCAAACCCACCGACGCGGAACTGGCGGGTCTGCAACTCACCGCCGAGGATGTCGTGCTGATTCCGGCCTTCGGCACGGAAGTAGGAACACGCCAGAAACTGGAAGCCAGCGGCTGCCGGCTGGTGGATACCACCTGTGGCGACGTGATGAGCGTCTGGAAACGCGTGCGGCAATATGCCCGGGAGAACGTCACCAGCATCATCCACGGCAAGGCGCGGCACGAGGAAACCAAAGCGACCACGTCACAGGCCACGGCCACCGGCACCGGTCATTATCTGGTTGTGTATAACCTCGAGGAAACCGATTACATCTGCGATTACATCGTGCGGGGCGGCGACAAGGCCGCGTTGCTGGAAAAATTCAAGGGCGCGTATTCCGAGGGCTTCGATCCGGACCGGCATCTGCGGGCTGTCGGGGTGGCGAATCAGACCACCATGTTGCGCGGGGAAACCGAGGAGGTGCAACGGCGCCTCCAGCAGGCCATGATCCAGAAATACGGCGCCGCCCATCTAAACCAGCATTTCCGTTTTTTCGACACCATCTGCGGCGCCACCCAGGACCGGCAGGAGGCGCTGGGAAAACTCCTGCGCGAACCGCTCGATCTGCTGTTGGTGGTGGGCGGCTACAATTCCTCAAACACGTCGCACCTGGCGGAAATGGGCGAGGCCAGGCTGCCCACATATTTCATCAAAAACGCCGGCAAGATGCGGAGCGAAGCCTTGATCCTCCATTACAATTTGCATCAGCAACGCGAGGTGGAAACTCGCGATTGGCTGCCGGCGGGGCCGGTCACCGTCGGGATCACCGCCGGCGCGTCCTGCCCCAATAATCTTATCGAAGACGTCATCCGCCGCTTGTTTGAATTGCGCGGGATTTCCGTGCAACAGTTGCTGGCGAACTGACGCCGTTATTTGCGCCGCCGGCGCGGGTCTCCCGGCCCAATCCGGGGTGGCAGTGGAATCGGGGCGGGCAACGGCGGCGGTGCGGGCACGGACGGCGGTTCGGTTGGTTTCGGCCAGTGCTGGTCCGTAAATTGAATCACCTTCTCCGCGACATGGATCACCCGTGCGGCGGGTGGCGGCGGCAGCGGCGGTGGTGGTGGCGGTTCCGGGACGGCGGGTGCCGGCGCCGGAGATGGCGGTCCCGGGGGGGCTGGCGGGGAGATCTCCAGCGCGCCAACCTTCTGGGACAACCAATCTGCGGTGGAACTCACGGTCTGGCCGATTTTCGTTTCCGGTAATTTCAGGTGGCCGATCTGGAAATCGCCGAGCGCCCGTAATTTGTCCACCGTTTCGCTGGCGGAGCGCACGGCTTCGTTCCAGCGGTCGCTCAAGGGGGTGGTCGTCTGGTAGCCGTTGACCAACCATTCGAGCCGGCCGGTTTCCAAGTCGAGCAACAACCCATGCACCGGCGTCTGCGGTCCGATGAGCGGGCTGCCGCGGATCAGGGCGCACGCCTGGTGAACATTCTGGCGCTCGCCGGCAATCTGCCCGAAGTATTGATGGACATTCTCCGGCAGCAACGCGCGTTGCACCCCCAAATCCTTGAACCGTTCCAGCAACTGCAGCGGCGTGGTCCGGCACACCGGGCAATCCGTGTGGCCGATGACGCAGATTTCCTCCGCGCCTTCCACCGCGCAGGCCAGCGCCAGTGACCGCAGCGTGCTGGACAACGGTCCGGTGACCATGTTCCCGGCGTTGCGCAGCCAGATGAACTGGTCCCCGGGCAGGCCCATCACCGCGGGCAGGAGTGGATTCAGGCGCACGTCAATACACGTCAACGCCGCAATCGGCAGCGCCTCCGCATATTCGGCGGGGCGCAGTCCGGCTTGGGGATCGCCCGCCACCGCGCGATGGTTGGCATCAAAAATGGCTTCAAAAAGACGCATGGTTTAGCTCGCTCCGAGGGTTAACAATTCCTGTTTCAGATCGCTGGACAGCGTGAGACCCTGTTCGAGAAACACGACCCGGTCCAGATGCCGCAATTGATCCATCCAATCCGCCCAACCACCCGCCCGCAATACATCGTAAGTCACCGCGTGGCTGGAGCGAGCGAGGAAAGCCAGCAACACGGCACAATTGACAGCATCCATTCGTAACCAAGCCCCAGCCTGCCGCCCCAACGCGGCGGCACCGGCGATCAGCCGGGGGCCGTTCAACAGGATGTCTGCAGTCATATTGCTCGCGGCACCCGGGTAAACCAGTAACGCTCCCAGCCCCAGAACGAGTCCCACCGGACCCGGATACTTGCGTTTCGGATACTCACCCCAGTGCCACGGATCGGTGCGGAAATATTGGAGGAACAACAATACGATGAACACCCCGCTGCCAATCAACCTTCCACCGTGCGGGAACGAAAACCGCCGGCCAAAAAGCAGCTCCGTTACCGCGGCAATCCCCTGCCACCCCACCCAGATCACCGCATAGGCCAGCCAGAAGGTTGCTAACAGGACGACCAGTCCCGCCACCAGCGCGACTAGGGCCAGCAGGCTGTTGCGCACCGCATCCGCAGTCTTCTTGCGCTTCAGCCAGTGCTGGACCGCGTCCTTGTTCATGGCTTCTCTCCGCCCGCCACAAGGCGTATTCGCCACCAACCACCTTGCCCGGCGACAATCTTCACCTGCTCGTTCGCCATGGTGACAACCACGGATTTGCCGGTCTCACGATTGGTTTCAGGCATAACGTGTTTCCCCAATGATTCAGGCGGGTCGCCACGGTTGGGAAACTGCCGACTCGAGTCCATGGGGTTCACCCACGGCGATTCAGACTCGGCCCCTTCGTGACCGCCAAGGGCAGCCGGTCATGACCTTCTACCCAGGCCTGTAATCAGCCGTTCTTTACGTTGTCCTTCTCCATCGCCCTTTTCAGCGCGGGGACTTGTTCCAACAATTTTTCAAATTTCACGCCGGTCAAACTCTCCAGCATCGGCGGCAGTTGGGCGATGATCTGGGTGACGTCACCGGTCAGCTTGCTCGCGCCGCCGGGGCTGTTGCCGGAGTTGATGATGACCATTTTCTCCGTCTTACTGAGGGGCTCGGCGATCTTGCCGGCCAGTTCCGGCAGCACCTTCACGAGCAGTTCGATCACCGCCGCTTCGTTGTATTTCTGGAAGGCCTCGGCTTTGAGCCGGGTGGCTTCGGCATTGGCGCGGCCTTGCGCTTCGATCACGGCGGCTTCCGCCAGCCCGCGCGCCTTGTTCGCCTCGGCTTCGGCGATGCCGGTGGCCTTTTGCACGTCAGCGTTGGCAAACCCTTTCGCCTTGGCGGCGGACGCGGCCCCAGAGGCTTCCGTTTCCAGTTGGAACTTGGTGGCGTTGGCCAGGGTTTCGACCTTGTAACGCTCGGCGTCCGCCGGTTTCTGCACGGTGGCCTCCAGCTCGCGTTGTTTGCGCAGGATTTCCTGTTGTTGCAGCTCGATCTGCTTCTGCTTTTCGATGATGCTGACCTGGACTTCCTCGGCCTTGACCAACTGGCCCGTCTTGAATTTTTGCAGGTCGTAGGCGAGATCGGCTTCGGCCTTCTTCTGGTTCACCGCCGCCACGTATTGCGCGACGTTGCTTTCATAATCGCGTTGCGCCTCGGCGATCTTGGTATCCGCGGCGAACTTAGCCTCCTGCCCGGCCTGTTGCGCCTGGGCGCTCTTGATCATGGCGTCGCGGTCGGCCTCGGCCTGGGCGATCTGGGCGTCGCGTTTGACCTGGGCGATGCGCGGTTTGCCGAGGGCTTCGAGGTAGCCTTGGGCGTCGCGGATGTCGCGGATGGTGAAACTGACGATTTGCAGGCCCATGTTGGCCATGTCGCCGGCGGCCACTTCCTGCACCTTGGTGGCAAAGGCGTCGCGGTTCTGGTAAATCTCCTCGACCGTGAGCGTGCCGAGAATGGCGCGCAAATGACCTTCCATGGTCTGCGTGGCGATGTTTTTGACCTCGTCGGTGCCTTTGCTCAGGAACTGCTCGGCAGCGGTGGCGATGGAGATGTCATCGCCTTTGACCTTGATTTGCGCCACCCCGTCCACCCGTACCGGCACGCCTTTGCTGGTATAAACCTCGGGCGTGTTGACATCAATGGTCAGCAATTCGAGGGAAAGAACGTCCACCTTCTCGAACACCGGCCAGACGAACACCCCGCCGCCCTTGACCACGCGGAAGCCGACCTGGCTGATCGTGCCATCCGGGTCCATCACGCGGTGTTTGCGTCCGGAAATGACGAGCACCTGGTTCGGCCCGACCTTGGTGTAGCGGCTGGCCCAGATGCCAATGAAGATGAAAAAGACAATCAGGATGGCGACAACGCCGCCAATCACCGGGATCCAGGGAATATCGCCGAGGGCGAGGAGGGGATGAGTATGCATGATAAGGAGTGGTTAATGGGTTTACTGGGTAGGTTCGACGAAAAACTGCGTGCCGACAATGCGGGTGATTTTGACCGGTTGCCCGACAGGAATCGCGATGTTCCCTTCCGCGCGGGCGGGCGCGGTGTAACGGCTGTTGGCCTGCACATAGGCGATTTCGCCAACGCCATTCTCCGGAATCGGGGTGATGATGGACGCCGGCAGCCCCACCACCGTGGCCACACGGGATTCGCTGGAGCTTTGGGTCTTCTTGAACATGGTGTTGAAAAACCACAAGGTGCCTGCGGCAATCGCGCCGCCGGAAACGACCGCCAACGGCGCGCTCAACCACACGCTGCGCGTGGCTTCGATGCGGGTGAAAATCAATCCAAACGCGCCAAACGCCGTGATGAAGCTGGCGAGAACGGTGGGACTGAAGAACGAAATCCCGGGCAATCCCGCGCTGTCCGCCCCCGCTTCCGCGTGCCCGCCGGTCCCCACATCACCCCCGTCATCCCCGCCAAAAAAATGGCCGGCGATGGCGCTGATGAGGGAGAAAAGCAGTCCAAGGACCAAGCAGATGCCGTAGATGAGTGAATCCATAAAACCTCAGTCCGTTGTTTCGCGATAATTAAAGCTCATTCCCGCCCGCTGGCAAGTCCGAATGCGGGCCGGACCACCGCTCCGCCACGGGCCGGGGACCGGCGGCGGGCGCGGAATCGAGCGCCGGGGGCGCGGGATGCGTGGTGCCCGTTTCATGCTGGGTTAAGCTAAGCAGAAGTTGCGCGGTTGCGCAGTTACAAAGCCACGGAAAAATTGTAAGCACCCAATCGCGCCGGGACGGAGCAGCGGCAATCAATCTCTCCGGCCGCCGCCTGCGCGCCGGCTGGCAATGCCAAACGTCACAACGTCAGCATCTCTTCCCGGGTAAGCACACGCAGATTTTGCTGCTGAAGAATTTCGCGGGCGCGCGCCAGGTCGGAAACCTCCAGGACCAGAATGGCGCGTTGGTTGGCGACAAAACCGGAGGTGTTTTCGAGATTGATCTGGTGGAAGGCCAGACATTCCGCCACCGCGTGCAACGCGCCGGGTTGGTCGGACACCTCCACGGCCAGCACTTCCAAGAGGGTGGTGACATATCCCTCGTGTTTCAGCGCTTCGTAAGCCAGTTGTGCGTTGTCCACCAGGAACTTCATCACACCGAACGCGCCCACGCTGGCGATGGTCACCCAGCGGATGTTCAGGTTGGCGTGGGCGAGGATGCGGGTCACGCGGGCGGTCTGGCCCGGTTTGTTTTCGGCAAAAACGGCGACCAGTTTGACGGCGTTCATGGGGGCTCTCCGGGGTTAGAGTTGGCGACGATCCACCACGCGCTTGGCCTTGCCCTCGCTGACGGGCAGGTCGCCGGGGGGGACGAGTTGCACGGTGGGTTTGCAGAGGATTTCCGCCCGTAATTTTTCGGCGAGCTTCTTTTGCAGGGCGATGAGTTGTTCCACCTGGCCGCCAAAGCCGGCCTCGGCCAGTTCCACTTTGACAGTCATTTCGTCCAGACCGGTCAGTTCGATGAGGTAATTGCGTCCGATCCCCGGTTGGGCCATCAACACCCGCTCAATCTGTTGCGGGTAGATGTTGACGCCCCGCAGAATAAGCATGTCGTCCGCGCGTCCGGTGATGCGGTGGAGTCGCCGGTGCGTGCGTCCGCAGGCACAGGGCGCCGTAATCAGCGCGGTGACATCGCGCGTGCGGTAGCGCAGCAACGGCATGGCCTCCCGGCACAAGGTGGTAAGCACCAGCTCCCCGGATTGTCCTTCGGGCACGGGTTCATCGGTCTCGGGATCGAGAATCTCAACCAGAAAATGATCCTCCCACAGGTGCATCCCCTGCTTTTGTTCGCATTCAAAGGCGACCCCGGGGCCGTTCATTTCGGACAACCCGTAGGAATTGTACACGTCCAAACCCAGCCCCTCCTCAATCTTCCGGCGGGTTTCCTCGGTGTAGGGCTCGGCTCCGACGAAGGCCTTGCGCAGTTGCAGATCACGCCGCGGCTCGACGCCGTGTTTTTCGAGAAAAGTCGCCAGATAGAGGGCGTAGCTGGGGGTCAGGTGAATCACCGTGCTGCCAAAATCCCGCATCAACATGACTTGCCGCTCGGAATTGCCGGGGCCGGCCGGGATGACCAGGCACCCCACTTTTTCCGCACCGTAGTGTGTCACCAACGCGCCCGTGAACATGCCGTAGGTCATCATGTTCTGGAACACGTCGCCGGCGCGGACGCCGGTGGCAATGAAGGCGCGCGCGCACAGTTCGGCGGCGTTGTTGACATCCTGGCGCGAGAAGAACAGGGCCTTGGGTTTGCCCGTCGTGCCGCTGGAAGTATGCAACCGCAGGGTTTGATCATACGGCACGGCCAGCAATCCGGCGGGATAATTCGCGCGTAAATCGGCGTTGGTCGTGAAGGGCAGCCGCCGCAGATCAGCAAGGGAACGAATCGCCTCCGGCGTCAAACCCAGGTCGTTAAACTTCCGCTGGTAAAAGGGGACCCGCGCAAAGACACGGCGGACGGTTTCTTGCAGACGCTGCAATTGCAGCCGTTCCAAGTCCGGGCGGGGGAGGGTTTCGTGGGTTTCGTCCCAAAACATGATGTGCGTCAAGGCAACCGGGTGGCGGACGGCGGGCGGAACAACGTCGCCGGCACCGGAGAGAATTGATTCAGGAACCGGGGGCCGCCAACCGCAAGCGCGGACGCCATAACCGCGCCCTGATCGAAGGGCGCCTGGCGTGTTCCAGCGGTCCCTGTCCGGGGGGCCAGACTGAAAAAAACACCCGCGCTGCGTGCCCCATTTTTCATCGGTCAACCGCAGGATTTCGCAAATTCATCCGGCAATCAAGACTGGATTAGCGGACGCCCCGTTTCCGGCGGGGACAGGGTCGGGCCGCCGGTCTCATCGGGGACCGCCTGCGAGCGGGGATTCACAAAACGCACTTCCGCCACCAGATTGAGCCGGGCGAGGAAGTCGGATTCAATCTGGCGTTTGAGATTTTCGACAAACCACACCGTATCAGCGAACAGCGCCTCGGACAGTTCCAAGGAAACCACGATGTGCCGCTCGGAAACCTTGAGCGTGAACGGCTGGCCGGCCGCCCGCGTGTGCGCCAGGACTTCCGCGATCTGGGTTTCGTAAAAGGGTGTTTCCTTGACCCGCAACCGGCCATCCAAGCGCGGGCCAGGCACAATTTGCACGCCGCTGCGACCGCAGGCGCATTTGCCCTGGACCAGTTCGCAGGCCACGCGCGTTTGATAACGCAAGAGCGGCAGGGCCTCCCGGCACAGGGTGGTGAGCACTAGTTCGCCGTTCTGCACCTCGGCGAGGAATTGGTCCTCGTGAAGGTGGAAGGTACCGGCCGGACACGCCACGCACAAACCGGGATCGAGAATCTCCCCCAGACCAAAGTTGCATTGCACCGGCGCGGACAATCCGGCGGCCAGACGGTCGCGGGTTTCCCGATCCACCGGACGCGAGAGCAAAACGGTGCGCAACTGGAGCGATTGCGGGTCGAGCCGGCGTTGCTCGATCACTTCGGCCAGTTCGAGCGCCATGGTGGGCGTGGTGATCAAGACGGTGGGCCGGTAGTTCCGCAGCATGGCGATCTGGTAATCCGCATGCGCGGGTTCCTCGGCAATCACCGAGGCTTCCAACACCTGTGCGCCAAAGAGATAACCCGCCGAACCGTACGCCCCGCCGCCGAAGCAGACTTGGATGACGTCATTGGCCGTGACCCCGCTGGCGGCGAGCTGGCGCGCGGCCAGCCGGCCCCATTGACTGAGATCATTGCGTGTGTGGCCGATGACCAGCGGTTTTCCCTGCGGCCCCAGGGTGGTGTGCAAGCGGATAATCTCGCGCATCGGGCAGGCGAAGAAGCCGTAGGGAAAACTCTCCGCCATTTCCTCCGGCGTGGTGAAGGGCAGCCGCGCCAGGTCCGCCACCGACTCGACGTTCAGGCCGGCGAGTTTTTCCCGGTAACGGCGGACGTGGCGTTTCAAGCGGGCGAGCAAGGCCTGCAACCGTTCCAGTTGCAGTTGCTCCAGCTCCCCGCGGGGCATCAATTCGTGGCGATGATCGAACACATTCATAGTAAGGCCTCCCTGCCGGTGCTGCCGAGGTAGGCGCGTTTGACTTCGGGATTGTGCAACAGTTCGGCAGCGTCCCCCTCGAGGATGATTTCCCCGGTCTCCATCACGTACGCGCGGTCGGCGATTTGCAGCGTGGCGGTGACGTTTTGCTCAACCAACAGCACGGTGACGCCCAACTCACGCAGCTTGCGAATCTCGGCAAAAACTTCCAACACCATCAACGGCGCCAATCCGAGCGAGGGTTCATCCAACAAGAGCAGCCGGGGACGACCCATCAGGGCGCGACCCAACGCGAGCAACTGCTGTTCGCCGCCGGAGAGGGTGCCGCCCAATTGACGCGCGCGCTCCCGCAGGCGGGGAAAACGGTCCAGCACAATGTCCAATTGCAGCAGGCGATCGGGATTATGGTAGCCGCCGATGAGCAGATTTTCGCGCACGGTGAGGTCGGCGAAAATCATTTTGCCCTCGGGAACGAGCACGGTGGCGTTGCTGATGCTCCGCCACGGGGGTTGCCCGAGCGTGGACCGGCCATCCATCAGAATCTCGCCGTGCCGGGGCGGGAGCAGGCCGACCAACGAGCGGAGCAGCGAGGTCTTGCCGGCCCCGTTGGCGCCGAGCAATCCGACAATCTCCCCCCGGCTGACGTGCAGACTCACGCCCCGCACCACCTCAAGGGCGCCGTAGGCGGAACGTAGATTTTTGACTTGAAGCAACATCGTTATCGTCCGTTGAGCGTTGCCGAACCCGAGCCGGGCCGCCGCTGGGCGTCGAGGAGGATCAAGCGCGGAGGATTCATCGGGGTCGCGTCCATTTCAAGTTGAGTTCGCCGGCGGGCGGAATGCCGTCGGGTTCACCGCCCAAGTACACCTGAATGACGTTGGGATCGTTTTGAATGGTGGCGGGCGGTCCGTGGGCAATGGGCGTGCCATTGTGCAGAACGACGATGTCATCCGCCAGGTCCATGACCAGGGCCATATCGTGTTCCACCAGCAACAAGGTAACGCCGCTCGCGCGGATTCGCCGGATGACCTGGTTCAAGTCGGCTTTTTCGCGGGTGTTCAGTCCACTGGCCGGTTCATCCAGCAGCAAAAGCTCCGGTTCGGTGGCCAGGGCGCGGGCCAGTTCAACCATCCGTCGTTGACCAAAGGCCAGCGACCCCGCCGGGCGGTCGGCCAACGCCGCCAACCCAAGCGGTTCCAAGTGCCGCCAGGCCTCCGCCCGGATGTGTTGTTCCTCCCGGACCTGTCCCGGCAGGCGGAGGCTGCTGGACAGGAAACTCGCCCGACTGCGCAGGTGCCGTCCCACCATGACATTTTCCAGGACGGTCATGCGCAGAAACAGACTCGGATTTTGGAAGGTGCGGGAGATGCCCAGCCGCGCGATTTGAAAGGGTTTCAAGCCGGTGATCGTCCGGTCTTTGAACCGGATCTGCCCCACCTCCGGCGCCAGGAGCCCGGACACCATGTTGAACAAGGTGGTTTTGCCCGCGCCATTGGGACCGATCAATCCTTTAATCTGGCCCCGGCAAACCGTGAAACTCACGCGATCCAGCGCCACCAAGCCGCCGAAACTGCGCCGCACATTTTCCACCTCGAGGAATGCCATATCAGTGAATGCGGGGCGCTCCATCGGAGGCCCCCGGCGGCGCGCCGGTGGTTTCGTCGCGGGGGTGGTGATTTCGGTTAAGGCCGTGGCGCAGCCATTGGCCGAGCGGTTTCAGCGGCCCTTCCGGGGCCAGGGAGATGATGAGAATCAGAATGGCGCCAAATACCGCGTTGTCGTAGCTCCCAAAGAAACCGCGTAAAGACAGATAATTCAAAATCACGCTCATTGCGGTCACGCCCCAGAGACTGGCCATGCCGCCCGCCGCCGCAAGCGCCAGGTAACGCACCGACTTGAGCGCGCCCGCTTCGGACGGGCTGATGCTGCCGGTGTAATGCGTGAAGAACACGCCGGCCAAGGCCGCCAGCAGCGCGCTGAGCACGAAGGCGCCCAGCTTGTAAGCCGCGGTGTTGATGCCCATGGCGTTGGCGGCGGTTTCCCGGTCATGAATGGCTTGCAACGCCCGCCCCACCCGTGAGCGGATCAGATTTCGCAGCAACACCAACGTCAGGAGCAACAAACCGCAGGCGATATAGTAATTCTCCACGCGCAACGTCCGCCGACCGGAAACAGTCAACCCGAAGCCTAAAGGCCATTCCGGCACTCCGGTGATGCCGTCGGAGGCGCCCAGCTGGGCGGTGCCCACTACAATTTTGCTGACAATGAGACCGAACCCGAGCGTCGCCATGGCCAGGTAATGCCCTTTCAACCGCAGCGCCGGATAGCCAATGAGATGCGCAACCACAAAGGTCAACAAGAGCGCCACCACCACAGCGGCCCACGGAGAGACGCTCAAAGCGGTGCCCCCGTATAAATCCGAGTGCTCGATCAGAACGCGGGCTTGTTTCAAGCCGGTGGCCCACGCTGGCTCCGGGAGCGGCCCGAAATCGTGCGTGGTCAGGAACGCCGAAGTATAGCCGCCAATCGCGAAAAACGCCGCATGCCCCAGCGACACCTGACCCGCGTGCCCCGTCACCAGGCAAAGCCCCAGCACGACCAGGGCGTAATACAAGGCCATTGTCAGTTGCGTCAGGCAATACTCCATCCCCGCCGCGCGCAATACGAGCTGCGTCACCACCGCCAGGACGGCGAAGGTGGCGAACGGCGTGTTGCACTGAAGAAAACGCATGGCCTCAAGTATGGTTCAATGCTCCCGCACCGCTTCCCCGCCGGGCCGGCCCAATAATCCGTGCGGCCGGACAAACAACACCAGCAACAGCACGACAAATGCGGCCACATCGTTGAACGCGGCCGGCAACCGGCTGACAGCGAACGCTTCCAAAATCCCCACTGTCAAGCCGCCGATCACCCCGCCCATCGGGTTGCCCAGTCCGCCGAGGATTGCTGCGGCGAACCCTTTGATGGCCAGTGGTGCGCCCATTTCGTAATGGGTCATGGTGATGGGCGAAATCACGCATCCGGCCAATCCGCCCAGGGCCGCGCTTAAACCGAAGGAGAGGGTGCGCATGTTGGGAATATTGATGCCCGCCAGCATGGCCGCTTCGGGATTTGAAGCACAGGCGCGCATGGCCCGGCCCTGCAACGTGTACCGCAGGAAGATATGCAGCAGGACCACCGACACCGCAATGGCGCCGAGCACCCACAAGACCTGCGGGGAAATGGCCGCGCCGAAGAACTTGAGGGACGACACCTCGTTGCCGGTGAAATAGGGCAGGGAACGGACTTTTTCGTCCCAGATATGCAACGCGATTTCCTGGATCACAATGGAGAGGCCGATGGTGATGATGATCATGTGCAGAATCGAATGATGCCGCAGCTTGCGGAAAAAGGTGATCTCCAGCAGACACCCCACCGCGCTGACGACGATCACAGCCGCGCCCACGGCCACGACCAAGGGCAGCCCCAGTTGCGCCAGCATGATGGCCACCATGCCCCCGAGCATGACAAACTCGCCCTGGGCAAAGTTCAAGACGCCGGTCGCGCTGTAAATCAGGTTGAACCCAATGGCGACCACGGCGTAGATGCTGCCCTTGGTGATGCCCGAGAGCAGATATTGCAAGGCCATGCTGCCGTTTTCCATGAGGTCTTCAGTGTGCGAAAAAGCCCCGGACAGTCAACCCGCCGGGGCTTGGTGATCCTACCGACTGCAATACCATCCCCCGTTAGGGCTGGTAGATGGTAAATTTACCGTCCTTCACGACCAGCATCAAAAAGGCGTCCAACGTCAGCCCGGTGTGGTCGGTGGGCGAGAAATTGAAGACGCCGGTGACGCCGGCGTAGTTGCTCAGATGCTCGATGGCCTCGCGCACTTTACTCCGATCCGGCTCGCCCGCCCGCCGCAGGCCTTCAAGGACAATCATGAGCGCGTCATGGGCATAACCGCCAAACGCGCTGACGTCTTCTTGATAGCGGGATTCATACGCCTGCCGGTAAGCGGTCAGGACCTTTTTCTGTGGATGCGTGTCGGGAAGTTGTTCGCACACCATCAAATGCCCCAAGGGGAACAGAATGCCTTCCGCTGCCACACCGGCTTGCTCGACATATTTCAGGTTGCCAAACCCGTGGCTCTGGAAGAGCGGCACAGTCATGCCGAGTTGTCTCATGTTCTTGGCCACGATGGATTGCGCGGGAACGATGGACCAATTGACCACGGCCTGCACGCCCGGCGTGCCTTTGATCTTGGTCAGAATATCGGTCAAATCGGTGGCGGCCTTGTCGTACACCTCGTTCGCCAGAATCTCAATCCCCTCCACCTTGGCCAGGTCTTCGAGTTGTTTTTTGCCGGCGGCGCCGAATCCGTCGTTGCCGGTTACCACGGCGACCTTGGTGATGCCTTGGTCCTTCATCGTGCGGTAAATCCAAGTGGCCGCCTGACTGTCCTTTTGCGGAGTCTTAAAGACGTACCGGGCCACCGGGTTCACAATCACTTCCGCTGCGGCGCAGGAGACGAGGATCATCTGGTTTTGTTCGCAGAGATCCTTGATGGCCATGGTCTCGCCGCTGGTGGACGGACCAATAATGGCCAGCACCTTGTCCTCCTCGATCAACTGTTTGGCAAACGACACGGCCTTCTCGGGATTGCCGCCGCTGTCCTTGGCGATAAACTCAATCTTCCGCCCGTTGATGCCGCCCTGGGCGTTGATTTGATCCACGAGCATGCGCGCCGTTTTTTCCTCCGGCGCCCCCAAAAAGGAAGCGGGGCCGGTCACGGAAAAGATCGCGCCGATTTTGACGGTTTCACTGGGAGGCCGGGAACAGCCCCAGAAGAGGGCCAGCCCGCAAAGCCCCACAGCTAGGAGAGCGCTGTGTTTCATGATGATCCTTTCAGGTTAAGCCAGCCATCAACCGGTCCGCCTCCCGGCCCCCGCCGGCGACGGGGAGGAACACGCCGCCGCCTGCGGGCCCGGGATTTCGGCAGTTAGAACGTGAACATGATTTCGGGACGAATGAACACCATCAGATCGCGCTGATTGTAGTAATCGCCCTGCCAGATGAATTCCCCCCACAGGTGAACGTTGCAATGCTTGTTGAACTGATGCTTGAGCACCGTTTGCAGATAATGGCCGCGGAAATGGCCGTCGCGGCTGAAACGCGGCGTGGCCATCACCCGGGTGGACGTGTCTTCGGGCGCGAACAGCGCATTGTAGGTCGCGCTGAAGCTCATGCCTTTCATGGGATTGAAACTCCAACTGGGACCTATCCGCCAGAGGTTGTTGATCTGGGCGACTTTGCCGCTGGTCTCCGCCGCATACGAATAAATGTAAAGCTCACTCCACCGCGGCCAGCGGCCCCATAACAGATCGAACATCTCATCCTTGCCGGTCTTTGGATCGTCACCCGAGAGGTATTCGGTCGCCAGGCTGAGTTGGTTGTTCAGGCTGTCCTTGAACTGGTAGGTGAGCTTGGCCTTGCCGCCGTACGCACTGATGTCGCGGCGGTGGTTGGCGGCGCCGGCGGGGAATTTCACGGTCGGATCGTTTTTGCTGCCAAACTGGTAAGCCCCCTCCACGGAGTATAGCCAATGCTCCGCCGGAGTCCCGGTGATCTTGCCGCCCAGCGTGTAGATGTCCGCGTAATCGCCGGGCCGGGTTTTTGCCCCCCCGGCCTTCAGGGTTTCCGGCTCGTCCGCCTTGTAAATGAAATAGCCGTCAATCGTGGTGTTCTTGATGGATTTGTTGGAGACATAAAAAACCACGCCCTGCTCGTTTTGCTCGGTCACGTTGTAATCCGTGCCCCGGTACTTGGGTGAATCGGAATAACGTGTCCGGCCCAGCGTGGGAAACATCCCGTCCGGAAGCGCCGTCTGGTAGATGTAAATCAGGTCAAACTTCGTCTTGATGTCCTGCGCGTCATAGGTCAGGCGGACGCTGTCAAAGTAAAATGTCCACGAACCATCCCCCGGCGTGCCGTCGGAAATCAGCCACCAATCATAGAAATCACCGAACATGATGTCCTGCCGCCCCACTGTGAGGGTCAACGGTTGGCCGCCAAGATTGCTCCATTTGAAGTTCAGATTGTCAAAAATGCCATAGCGCCATTCCATGCCTTCGCGCGGAGTGCCGAGATTGGGTTTGCCGTAAGGCCCAAACCCGGCCTTTTTGGTCCAATAACGCGGCTCGGCGGAAAGACGGGCGTTGATGCTGATGTCCTCTGATAATTTGGCGGTGGCCCACAAGCGGCCGCGAAAACGCACCACATTCTGTTCAGAATACGGCACGGACTCATCCAAGCTGACCACGCTATCCAGATACTCGTCACGCACCCGCAGATCCGCGCCCCAAGTCAGCCAGTCCACCGGCTTTTTCATGGCGTCCGCCCATTTGTCAAAACCGCTGGGCGGGGGCGGACTGGTCGTCGCCGGAGTTTGAGCGGTCAGCGGAGAGACAGCCGTCGCCAGCACCGCCAGACAGATCAGGACTTTGGAATTCATGCGCATGTTGTTATTTGAGGTTCACTATCCATCCACAGCAGCCTTGCGTCACCGGCCCGCGCTCGTCGCGAGGCTCCGGTTCGCCGGGACCGCTTGACCACTTCAAGCCATCCGGGCCGCCAACCGTGGCCATCCTAAAAAATCACCCCCACCTGTCCAGTCCGGAGAGTAATTTTTGACAGAATTTAGTATAAGAAATATAAAGCATGAGATTGGCTGATTTACAGAAAAACGCGTCACGTCGAACCTTATCCGGCTGGATTGCTCCCCACGACCGTTCGGGAAAACCTCGTGAAAATGGGGCTTTTTGCGATTTTTTGCTGGATGAAAGCGCTCTTCATCACGGCGGAACGCCGCGCTGATTTCAGGCTGGGCAGGGTGAGATCCCCCATAAATTTGATTGGATGGCCGGGATAAAAGCGGCTTGTCTTGGAAAAAAAATTTTGTTCGACTGGTCTGCGGAACTTCCCACCGCCGCAGGCGCGGAGGGTCAGCGCAAACAAGCATGTCCACTGAAAAACGACAACTCCTCAGCGGCGATGAAGCCATCGCCCTTGCCGCGCGCGACGCCGGCGTGGCACTCGGAGCCGGCTATCCCGGCACTCCCTCCACGGAAATCTTGGAACGCTTCACGGCCCTCGGCGGGCGCGGCCAATGGTCGCCCAATGAAAAGGTCGCGTTGGAGGTCGCCTTGGGGGCGGCATTCACCGGCGCCCGGGCCATGGCCACGATGAAACACGTTGGCCTGAACGTCGCCGCGGATCCACTGTTCACCGCGGCCTACACCGGTGTGGTGGGCGGGCTGGTGATCATTTCCGCGGATGATCCGGGCATGGCCTCCAGCCAGAACGAGCAGGACAATCGCCGCTACGCGGTGGCGGCGGGGGTGCCCCTGTTGGAACCGTCCGATTCCCAGGAAGCCTACGATTTTGTTTTCGCCGCGCTGGAGATTTCGGAGCGCTGGCGCATCCCGGTCATTCTCCGTCCCACCACCCGCGTGTGTCACAGCTATACCTTGGTGCAACCGCGCGGGTCGAACGGAGCGTCGGTCACCCCCAAGTTCGAGCGCGATATCCGCACGCTGGTCATGATCCCGGCGTACGCGCGCCCCGCGCACCGGCGGTTGCGGCAAAAGCTGGCCGAGATTCAGGAGTGGAACGAGAGCGCGCCGCTGAATCAAATTGTGCCCGGCGACAAATCCCTCGGAATCATCACGAGCGGCATTTCGTTCATGCACGTGCGCGAGGCGGCCCCCCACGCGAGCGTGTTGAAGCTGGGGTTCACCTATCCGCTGCCCTTGCGCAAAATTGCTGCGTTCGCCAAAAGTGTGGACCGCTGTCTGGTCGTGGAGGAAGGTGATCCCTATCTGGTGGACGCCATCCGGGCGGCGGGCATCCCCGTCGAAGGCAAACCGGAAATGTACCGCTTCGGCGAACTCGATGTGCCCCGCGTACGGCGCATCCTGAATAACGACACCAGCCCCGAACCCGTCAAGCCGCCGGGCAAACCACCGCAACTGTGCGACGCCTGCCAGTACCGGGTGGTGTTTGAGAGCCTGCGCCAGCGGGGCTGCATCGTGGCGGGGGACATTGGTTGTTATACCCTTGGCGTGTTGCAGCCGTTCGAGGTGATTGACACCTGCGTTTGCATGGGCGCCAGCTTGGGCGTGGGTCTGGGCATGCGGCACGTCCTGCCGTCCGACCAGGCGCGCCGGGTGGTCAGTGTGATCGGGGACAGCACCTTCATGCACAGCGGCATCACCGGTCTGGTGGAGATGGTGTATAACCCGCCGCCCGAGGGGCATGTATTGATCATTCTCGACAACGCCACCACGGCGATGACCGGGCACCAGGAGCATCCCGGCACGGGCCGCTCGCTGGCGCATGAGCCCACGAACAAGATTGTGATGGAAGACCTCGCGCGGTCGTTGGGCATTCAACGCGTCCACGTCGTCGAACCGCGGATCGGATCGGGGGAATTTGAACGGGTGCTCGATGAGTGCCTCGCCAGCCGGGAACTCTGCGTGATCATCGCGCGCCGTCCGTGCATTCTGATTGTCAAACAATTGCGCGAATACGAGAAACGCGCCTGCCAAATCCAAGGAAGCTCATGTCCAACCGCCTGACCAATGTGGTGGTCGCCGGCCTCGGCGGCCAAGGAGTGCTCAAAGCCTCGGATATTCTGGCCGACGTGGCCGTCCGGGCCGGCTTTGAGGTGAAGAAAAGCGAGATCAAAGGCATGAGCCAGCGCGGCGGGTCGGTCAGCAGCGACGTGCGGTTTGGCGACGCCGTCTTCAGCCCGATGGTGTCGCCGGGCGAAGCGGATTATCTGCTCGTCCTGGAAGCCACTCAAGTGACGCCGAACCAACATTACCTCAAGGCCGGCGGCACGTTGATCACCCCGGACGTCATCAACCCGGACCAATTGCCGAACAAAAAGGCGCTCAACGTGGCGCTGCTGGGCGCCCTGAGCAAACATTTGCCGTTGCCGGAAAACGACTGGCTCGAAGTTCTGCGCCAGGCGTTTCCCCCGGCCTTTTTCGCGCACAACCGGGAAGCGTTCCGTTTGGGGCGTGCCGCCGTTTCCCAATCCTGAAAACTTGTTACCCGCATGAGCAAAAACCACGACATTCCGCCGATGCATCCCGCCAGCGCCATGGATTTTCTGCCGCTCGCGCAACTGCGGGACGTGCAATTCATCCGCCTGCGCGACATGGTCCAGCGCGCCTATGATCATGTGGCGCTGTTCCGGCAGCGGATGGATGAACGCAAGCTCAAGCCCGCCGATCTGCGCTCCATGGATGACATCGTGAAACTGCCGTTCACGGTGAAGTCCGATTTGCGCGATGCGTATCCGTTCGGCTTGCTGGCCAGTCCCTTGCAGGATGTGGTGCGTTTCCACGCCTCCAGCGGCACGACCGGCAAGCCCATCGTCGTCGGTTACACCCGGGAGGATATTCAGGATTGGACCCAGGCGATGGTCCGCAGCTTCGCGGCGTGCGGGGTGCATGCCGGGGATGTCATTCAGAACGCCTACGGCTACGGCCTGTTCACCGGCGGCCTGGGGGCGCACTACGGCGCGGAAGGCATCGGGGCGAGCGTGGTGCCGATTTCCGGCGGCAACACCGAACGCCAGATCATGCTCATGAAGGATTTTGGCGTGACGGTGATTTGTTGCACGCCGAGCTATTTCCTGCACCTCATGGAACGGGCGGTGGAATCGGGGGTAAACCTGAAGGATCTGCCCCTGCGCACGGGCGTCTTCGGCGCCGAACCGTGGACCGAAGGCATGCGGGAACGCATTGAAGCCGGCACTGCGATCCGGGCTTACGACATCTACGGCCTGACGGAAATCGTCGGTCCCGGTGTGGCAATGGAATGTGTGCATCAGACCGGCCCGCACATTTTTGAAGACCTGTTTTACCCGGAAATCGTTGATCCCGAGACCCTCGAACCGCTGCCCGACGGCACGGAAGGCGAACTGGTGCTCACCACCTTGTGCAAGCGCGCGATGCCCATGATCCGGTATCGCACGCGGGACATCACCGCCGTCACCTCGGCGAAGTGCCCCTGCGGGCGCACGCTCCGGCGCATCTGCCGGATTGGCCGGCGCAGCGACGACATGCTCATCATCCGCGGCGTCAACCTGTTTCCGTCGCAAATCGAAGCCGCGTTACTGCGGGTGGAGGGCACCCTGCCGCATTACCAAATCATTGTGGACCGCCAGAAGGGGCTCGACACGTTGGAGGTGCAGGTGGAGGTCACCAACGAGGCGTTCAGCGACACGGTCGGCGCTCTGGAGCAATTGCAAAAACGGCTGGCCCATTCCATCGAAAGCATCACCGGCCTGCGCCCCGCGGTGAAACTCGTCGCCCCGCGCACGCTCCAGCGCAGCGAAGGCAAGGCCAAACGAGTCATGGACAAACGGCTGATGTAACCGGCGATTTTCCACCCCAAGGCATACGCGCATGAAACTCAAACAACTCTCCGTCTTTCTCGAAAACAAACCGGGCGCGCTCAGCGCTCCCTGTCGTCTGCTGGCCAAGGCCGGCATCAACATTCAAACCTTCGCCCTCGCCGACACCCGGGAGTTTGGGATCCTACGGCTCGTGGTTGAAGACCCGGACCGCGCCCGGCGATTGCTCATCCGCAACGGCTTCGCCGTGAAGCTCACGGAGGTCGTTGCCTTGGAAGTGCCCGATGTCCCCGGAGGATTGGCGGCCATTCTGGATGCGCTGGACGGCTCCGGCATCAACGTCGAATACGCCTATGCCTTCACCACCAAGCATCAGGGGCACGGTTTGCTGGTGTTCCGGTTTGATGATCCCGACAGCGCCATCAAGATCCTCAAGAGCCACAAGATCAGCGCCGTGGACAGCGAGGAATTGTCCAAACGTCTGAAAGGCTGAATCCCGGAACGCTTGCTTTCTTCTTACGCTGGCGCCCCGCCGTTCACCGCGAACGGGGCGCCGACCGTTTCCCCCATGAAAACCATCAAAGACTATTTCAAAAAGGACCAGTTTGCCGCCCACAACAACATTGAACTGGTGGACGCCGCGGACGGCCGGGCCCGAGCCCGCATGACCCTGCAACCCCATCACTTGAACGCCTTGGGCACGGTCCAAGGAGGCGCGCTCTTTACCCTGGCGGATTTCTGCTTCGCCGCCGCCTGCAACTCGCACGGCACCGTGGCGGTGGCCATTGACGCCAACATCACTTTCATGAAAGGCATTGCCACCGGCACGCTCCACGCCGAGGCGCGCGAGATCGCCAAAAATTTCAAACTCGGCAGTTACGCCGTGGAAGTCCGCAGTGACGCGGGAGAGTTGATCGCCCAGTTTCAAGGACTGGCCTACCGCAAGAAGGACGCCCTGCCGTTCATCAAAGCACCGGCGTAACGGCCCGGCACGCCGACTCGCGGCTCGACGGCCGCCGCGCCGCCCGCTACCGTTTCCGTCATGGAACTTCGCTGGATCAGTCTGCTGGGACTGGTGACCATGCTGGCGGCTGCGTGGGCGATCTCCCGCCATCGCCGCCTGTTTCCCTGGCGCACGGTGGGGTGGGGGTTGGGGCTGCAATTCACCTTCGCGCTGCTCATTCTCAAAACCTCGTGGGGCGCCGCGGTGTTTTCTTTTGCGGGCGCGGTGATCCGCAAGCTCCTCGAATTCGCCAACGAAGGCTGCCAGTTTGTGTTCGGCCCACTCGCCGCGGATGCCGCGCTGCAACGCGTGTTCCCGGAGCAGCCGCTGGTGTTCGCCGTCCTCGTGACCGGCACCATCATCCTCGTCTCGGCGCTTGCGTCCCTGTTTTATCACTGGGGGGTGCTCCAAAAAGTGGTCTATGCGATGGCTTGGGTGATGCGCCGGGCCATGGGCACGAGCGGCAGCGAAACGCTGGCGGCGGCCGCCAATATCTTCATGGGCCAGACCGAGGCGCCGTTGCTGGTGAAACCTTACCTCGCCCGCATGACCCGCAGCGAACTGCTTTGCCTGATGACCGGAGGCATGGCGACCATCGCCGGCGGCGTGGCGGCGGTGTACACCAAAATGGGCGTGGACGCCGGCCACCCTGATATTGCCGGTCACTTGTTGACGGCCTCAGTGCTCAACGCCCCCGCCGCGCTGCTTATTTCCAAAATCATGCTCCCGGAAACCGAGGTGAGCGAAACCGCCGGACGCGCCCCGGCGAACCCGCCGCGCACCAGCGTCAACAGCCTGGACGCCCTTTGTCGGGGCGCCGGCGACGGCATGCAACTCTCGATCAATGTTCTGGCCATGCTGATTGCGTTTGTGGCCGTGGTGGCACTGGTCAATTTTCTGCTCACCGGATCCCAGGAATGGCTCGGTGTAACGACGCCGATCACCCTGCAAAAGCTGTTGGGCTGGCTCAACGCCCCTTTTGCCTGGCTCATGGGAATCCCGGCGGCGGACTGCGTGACCATTGGCGGCATTCTGGGGGAGCGCATTGTGCTCAACGAGTTCATGGGCTACCTCGCGCTGACGCATCCGGACACCGTGGTGGCGGAACGCAGCTTTGTCATCGCCACCTATGCGCTATGCGGTTTCGCGAACTTTTCCAGCATCGCCATTCAGATTGGCGGCATCGGCTCCCTGGCCCCCGAACGCCGCGGCGACATGGCCCGGCTGGGAGGACGCGCGCTGATCGGCGGCTTGCTGGCCACCTATCTAACCGCCACTATCGCGGGCATTTTATTGTAAGAACACGGCGGCAAGCCCTCGGTCGCGCTCGTCGCGCTCGTTCCCACCCCGCATTTTTTCTCCGCCGTTTTTGCCTCCGACGGAACCGGCGCGCCCCGAGGCACGCTGCGGGCTGAAAAAACACGTGGACATGGCCCCCAGACGCGCTACAGTGCGTCCCAGCTTATGAACAAGAATCTCGCCATCCCGATCTTGATCACGGTGTTGCTGGTCAGTGCCTTGAGCGCGCTAGCGCTGACCTATTTCAACATCCAATATTCGCGCAAGGGCCGCTCGCTCCAGTTTCAGGCGGCCGCCATGAACAACACCCGTATGGTCTTGGACTCGCTCGCCAAGGACACGTTGATTTACAGCCAGACCAACCGCGCGATTGATCCGATCCTGATTTCGCTGGGGCTCAAGTCGAGCAACGCCCCGGCCGCCACCCGACCCGCCACCCGTTGATTGGCCATGAATAATACTCCCGACCTCCTCTCCCCTGTTGTCACGCCGGATTCCAACCAGCTCGCCCAGGCGGTGGAAACGCTGCGCCGGCAATTTCAAACCACGTTGATCATCCTCATCATCCTGAGTGGCGCGATTAATCTTTATCTGTTGCGGCAGTTCACCACCCTGCGCAAAGAGATTGCCGTGGTCGAACCGCAGGTGAAAAAAATGGCGAGCGATTTCGAGCGGGTGACCCGGCCGTTGATGAATTCGTTCCTCAAACAACTCACCGACTACGCCCAAACGCATCCGGATTTCCGGCCGCTGCTCGCCAAATACAATATCCAAAGCACGCCGGCGAGCGCGGGGACAGCCACACCCATTCCCGCCCCGGCCACACCACCGCCCGCGATCCCGGCCCCGAAGTAAATAGGCGGCGAGCGGGCGTCATCCTTGCATTCGCATTGGTTGTCGTCCGTAGCGGCGACAAACAGGCGTGATGCGGTTTGCCCCATTGCCTTTTGTAAAGGGGCTGCAGCAAGGAAATCGGTAACGCGCGGTCTGCAGTTAAACTGGGGATGCGCCTGTCCGTGCTGGTTTCAGGGTTGAGATTGGGAGAGTTCCCCAGTTAGGCTGCGGCCATGAAAATTCTATTGGTCGCACTGGCGTTGCTGGCCCAAGTGGCTGCCGCACAACAACGGCAAGCCGCCATTCCGCTCTGGGCCGGAGGTGCACCCGGGGCGTTGGGGAATTCCACGAATGACATTCCCACCCTCACTCCTTATCTGCCCGATCCGGCCATCGCCACCGGTGCGGCCATGGTGATTTGTCCCGGGGGTGCCTACGTGCATCTGGCCGAACTGGAAGGGGATCATTACGCCCGCTGGCTCAACGAGCAGGGCATCGCCGGTTTCGTGCTCCAGTACCGCCTCGCCTCCGCCGGGTACCGGCATCCGGCAATGTTGCAGGATGCGACCCGGGCCGTGCGCACGGTGCGCGCCCGGGCGGCCGAGTGGCAATTGGATCCCCAACGCGTCGGGATCATCGGCTCCTCCGCGGGCGGCCATCTCGCCTCAACCTTACTCACCCACTTCGATGCCGGCCAGCCGGACGCCGCCGATCCCATTGAACGCCACAGCTCACGACCCGATCTCGGCATTCTCTGTTATCCCGTGATCAACCTGGACAGCGAGTTCACCCATCAAGGATCCAAACGCAATCTGCTCGGGACGAATCCACCGCCCGCCTTGGCGCGGGAACTCTCCAGCGATTTACAGGTCACCAAAGACACCCCGCCGTGTTTCGTGTGGCACCGGGGCGAAGATCAAGGTGTACTGGTGGAAAACTCGCTGCTGTTCGCCGCCGCCCTGCGCCGGCACGGCGTCCCGTTTGACCTGCACGTCTATGAACGGGGCCCGCACGGCCTCGGCTTGGGGACAACGGAATGGAATCCGGCGCGCCGCCATCCGTGGACACGCGACTGTGAGTATTGGCTAAAGCAGCGCGGGTTTGGCCGGTAACATCCGGCGCAACCGCAACGCGCCTCTGATCCCCGCCAGGATCACACGCCCCGTCACTTGGCCGGCGCGGGGCGCGGCTCAGTTGACCGCCGCCGCGGTGTTCAGCGCCGCCCGTTTTTTGCGCAGCCCCGCCACGGTGCGGGCCATGGTCTGATTTAATTCCTCCAACCGGGGCGGCTTGCTGACCAGCGCATCCACCTTGGACGTCTGCTTTTCGTTGCCGCCATCCAGCATCGTGCCCCACCCCGTCAACATGATGACGGCCGTTTCCGGCGAAGCCACTTTGATGCGTTCGGCTACTTGCCGGCCGTCCATGTGGGGCATCCCTAGATCCGTGATCACCACGTCAAATGGCCGGCCGCGCTGGCGGGCGACGAAAAACGTGTCCAATCCCGCCTGGCCCCCGTCGGCCGTCTCGACTTCGTGGTGGCAAAAACTCAACAATTGCTGCAGCAGTTCCCGCAGGAGCGGCTCGTCATCAATGCACAACACGCGCAAGGAAATCTGCGCCGGCGTGTCGGTCGGGGCCGGGGTCGTTTCCACGGCGGGCGGAGTGCGGAGCGGGAAGATCAAACGCATGGTGGTGCCTTTCCCCAATTTGCTTTCCACCTCAATGCTCCCCTGATGCCGCTCCAAGGTGCCGTAAACCATCGCGAGTCCCAATCCCGCGCCGCCGCTCTGTTTCTTGGTGGAGAAAAACGGCTCCAAACACCGCTGCCGCGTGGCTTCGCTCATACCGGTGCCATTGTCGCGGACTTCCAACGCAATGTGATTGGGAGCCTCTTTGCCGGACGGGTCCTGCGAATTGAAGGGATGGGTACGGATCTGAATCCGCCCGCCCTCGGGGAGCGCGTCCACGGCATTTAAGACCAGGTTGGTCAGGGCCTCTCGGATTTCTGATGCGTTGCCATACAACGCGGGCATGTCAGAAGCGAGGACAGTTTCGATGTTCACCGCCAGGCCGTGGCTTTGCGGAATGTCATGCCAGCCGGGGCGGGTCAGGTCCACTACTTGTTGCACCAGGTTGTTCAGGTTCACCAACTGCAGGCTCTCGTCATCCTCCCGCCGCCGATAGAATTCCCCCATCCGGGCCACGATATGCTCAATGTCGCCGGCCGCCGTGCGGATGTGCTCCAGATTTTTGCGGGACTCGGGCTTAAGTTGCGGCTCTTTTTTCAACAATAGATCCGCGAAAGCCACGATGGGCGACAGCGCGTTGTTGAGGTCATGCGCCACGCCGCTGGCCATCTGTCCCAGCGCGCGCAACCGCTCCTGCTGCACCACGGATTGCTGGGTCTCGCGCAGGCTGTCGTATGCCTTCTGCAAATCGTCGCGCAACCGCGCCGCTTGAAACAGACTGGCGCATTGCGCCTCGGTCGAGATGATTTTGGATTCCAGTTCGCGTTTTTCCGTGTTCACCGCCTGAATCTGTTGGGTCACCTGCTCGGTGAGCTGGCGGGCCTCCTCCAACACCAACACGATCATGCTCACCGCAATGAACAGTTGCAGCACTGCCGAAAACAGAAAACCGGCGACCACCAGCGTATCAAAGGCTTGGGAAAACGGATAAGTGACCAGGTACACGCCCCACAACGCAAATCCCAGACACAACATGCCCACCCCGACAAATTTGCGCCGCTGGCGGTGCTGATAGAAGCTCATCGCCGCAAAGAAACTCGCCATCCCAATCAGCAGAAAGATGGGCAACTGAATCAACAGCGTGCTCTGAATGACTTGGGCGCCCACGTAACTCCACGTCAGCAGGAACGCCATGAACAGGCCGAACAAGATCTGGCGGGTGTGAATTTCCAGAAACGACAAACTCCCCCAAAGCAGAAATACGGCGGAGACAGAGACGCACCATTGCCGGACAATGTCCAGGAAGGAACGGGGGGGCACGTCGGGGAAGCTGATGCCGATCGTCAACCAAAGCGCGTAGAATAGCCACGCCGCCGTCCAAATGGTGAAATACTTCCGTTTCGTGTAGCGATTGAGGTAGTGAAAAAGGCCCACCAACACCCACACGCTCAACAGCGACACCAGCAGGGCCGCGCGCAGGTATTCCCGCGGGAACACCAGTTCAAATCCGGGTAGTTCAGGCATGATGATTCATCTCCTTACGCATTGTTCAATTTAAGCAACCTCCGCTAAATGGGCCGCCGGAACGTGCGCCGCCGGCGTGGTCGTGGATGTTTCCGCCGAAGAATCCGGAGCGGCCGCCTTCTCGATCGGCGGCGTTCCGTTGCGCCCCGCGACCGCAGGGGAAACGACGGTTTGCACCGGCAGCGTGGCGCGCACCCGCACCGCGCCATTATCGGGAGGCTCGACCCGCACTTGGCCGCACAGTGCCCGGGCTAGTTGGGAACACACGGCCATGCCGGACTCCGCTTCGCCGTAGGCGGCAACGGACGGCGTCGCCCCCGCTGCGTCAGTGAGCGAAGCCAATCGTTCGCTCGTCGCTTGGGAATGGCCGTTGGTGTGCAGCACCACATCCAAGGCGAACTGCGCCGGGCCGGAGTCCCCGGGTTCCACCGCCACCCGCAAATCCACCCGATCCGTATCCACCAGCTTGAACAGTGACGTCGTCAACAAGGTGATGAGTTGATGCAGATGCGCGGCGCTGGCTTGGATGCGCTCCGGGGTGTTGGGCGCAATCGCGGTTTTCACTTCGATGCCGGCAATTTGGGCGGTGCGTTGGATCACTTGAAAAGCCACTTTCGTTGCCTCGGCGACATTGAATTCCGCGGTGGCAAAGTTGGGCGGGGCCACGCGGAAATCCAGTGTGTTCAGGGCGTGAGCCTGGTGTTTCATCCAATTTTCCAGCGCCTCTTGCAGCGCCGAAGCAAGCGCCCGTTGCACTCCGGAAAGCGGCGTGTTCAACAGCGCGCCGACCGTCTGGTTCAAACTTTCCGCATCCCGGCGGGCGGCTTGGAATTGTTCCCGGGCCAGTTGGCCCATCCACCGCGTCGCTTCCAGCACCGCGTAGTGCAAGGCCGCCCGGGTCTGTTGCTCTTCTTTGATCCGGGCTTCCGCCGTCTGGATTTGCTGCTCCCGTTCGCTCAAGGTTTCGGATAGCGATTCTTCGGTCGCCGTCAATTCCTTGATCTTCACGCACAAGGCGTTTTCCACAACTCCCTGGCGCTCGAGCTGTTCCTTCGTCGCCTGCAATTCGGTGTTCCGAATGGCAAGCGTGGCGCCAAACTCGGCGTTTTGCTGCTGCAAGCGTTGCAGGCGAACTTCTAGGGCAGTTTCCCGCTCGTGCCACGCCTGCTCAGCGGCAATTTTTCGCTCCAACTGACCTTCGGCTTCCCGCCATTTCGCCTCGAACTCCCGGGCCCGCCGCTGGGTTTGACGATGGCCCGTCGTCTCGGCCAGCAAGGAGGTTTCCAATTTCTCCCCAACGGCCTGGCGGCGTTTGACCTCGGCTTCCAAAGCTTCGATCCGGGCTTGTTCCGTAGCCGATTGCGCGCGTGCCGCCTCCAGTTGTTTGGTCAATTCGGTTTGCGCATTTTCGGCGGCCACCACTTTCTCCGCCAGCCGTTGGCGGGATCGGGCGTCTTCCTCTCGCTGCGCGTTCAACTCGGCCACCTGCTCCTGCACAGCCTGCAATGCCAGAGTTTGCGTCGCCAGCTTCTCCTGCTCGTCACGCAAGACCTGTTCTTGATCCACCCGCTTCGCCTGTTCCGCCGCCAAGGACGTCCGCAACGCCGCCTCGGCTTTCCCTCGAGCCGCCAGTTCCGCTTCCAGCGAACGCCGCACATCAGCCAATTCCGCAACCGTGCTCTCGACCTTGGCTCGGTCGGCGAATTCTTGTTCCAACTGTGCGCGGGTTTGCTCCAGCGTGGCGGTCAAGCTCTGCACCTGTTGGTCCATCACCTGACGCTGCCCTTCCAGCGCCGCCACTTTCTCCTGCGTGGCTTGTAATTCTTGGGTCTGCGCCTCCAGCTTCTTCTGTTCGTCGCGCAACACCTGCTCTTGATCCGTCCGCTTCGCCTTTTCTGCGGTCAGCTCCTGGCGCAGGTGTGTTTTAATGGATTGAGCTTTGTCTTCCGCGGCCTCGTGCAATTTCCGCGCTTCGGCAAGCTGACGCGCCAACTGTTCGCGTTCCTGGCTTTCCACTTGCAGGCGTTGCCGGTCCTCCGCCTGGGCCTTTTCCAGTTGTCCGGCTTTGCGGGTGGCATCGGCCAAGGCCTGCTGCAACCGGGTTTGCTCGGCCACGAGTTGAGCCTTGCTCTGCTCCGCCTCGCGCAACGCCTTTTGTTCGGCTTCCAAGGCCGAAGTGATCCGCGCCAGTTCGGTTTCCTGTTGGTGAAGCTGCTGCTCGAGATCCTCCTTGGCCTGGCGCAGTTCCTTCACCGAAGCTTGGGCGCTCTCCAACTCCCGCGCCCGTTCATCCAACCGGCTCTGTTCGACGGTCAATGTTTCGCTTTGAGATTGCAGACGAGCCTTTGCGTCGGCCAGGGTCTGCTGCAACTCGATCTCGGCTTGCTGGTGCGCGGCGAGGTCTGCTTCCAACGAACGCCGGACGCCGGCCAATTCCTTAACCGTATTCTCGGCCTGGGTCCGGGCGGCGGACTCTTGCGCCAACTGCGCACGGGTTTGTTCCAGCGTGGCGGTCAGGGTCTGAACCTGTTGGTCAATCGCCTGACGCTGTTCTTCCAGCGTCGCCACTTTCTCCTGCGTGGCCTGTAATTCCTGAGTCTGCGCCGTCAGCTTCGTTTGCGCGTCACGCAACGCCTCGACCTGCGCCGTCAACTTCGCTTGCTCAGCGGCTAAAGCCTCACGCAATTGCGCCTCCGCCAATTCGCGGGCCGCCAAGTCTTCTTCCAGCGAACGCCGCACATCAGCCAATTCCGCAACCGTGCTTTCGACCTTAGTCCGGTCGGCGGATTCTTGTGCCAACTGCGCGCGGGTTTGTTCCAGCGTGGCGGTCAGGGTCTGAACCTGCTGATCCACCACCTGACGCTGCTCTTCCAGCGCCGCCACTTTGTCTTGCGTGGCCTGCAATTCCTGGGTCCGCGCCGTCAGCTTCGTTTGCGCGTCACGGAACGCCTCGACCTGCGCCGTCAACTTTGCCTGCTCGGCGGCTAAAGCCTCACGCAATTGCCCCTCCGCCAACTCGCGGGCCGCCAGGTCTTCTTCCAATGAACAGCGCGTGCCGTTCAATTCGGCAACCGTGCTTTCGGCCTTGGCCCGGTCGGCAGATTCTTGTTTCAACTGCGCGCGGGTTTGTTCCAGCGTGGCGGTCAAGGTCTGAACCTGTTGATCCACCACCTGACACTGCTCTTCCAACGCGGCCACTTGATCCCACGCCGCCTGCAATTCCTGATGCTTCGCCTCCAACTGGGCGTGTTCACCTGCGAGGGTTTCTGTTTGTGTCTGTAATTGGGTTTGCCGGGCGGCCAATTCGTCGCGGAGCCGCGCTTCACCGGCCGCGCTTTCCGCGAGTGCCTGCTCCAGCGAACTCCGCAACGCAGCCAGCTCGGCGGCTTTGGCCTCCGCCGTCGCGGCCCGGGCGACGGCTTCATCCTGCGATTGCGCGGTTGCCGCCAACTCCGCAGCCACCCGTTCGCGTTCCTCGATTTCCCTCCGCAGATTTTGTTGCGCCGCCTCCTGTTCTTCGCGCCACCGGGTCGCCTGGTGCGTGAAGTTTTCCACTTCCTTACGCAGATGTTTCTGCTCGGCAACGAGCGTCTCCCGGACTTTTTCCGCCGCGCGCAAAGCCTCCCGCTCGGCTGCCAACGTAGCGGCGCTCCGCGTCAATTCGGCAAGTTGATCCTGAACCTGCTGCTCCAGGGCTTCCTTGGCCTGGCGGAGTTCTTCGATCGTCGCCTGCAGACTCTGCAAATCCTCCTTTTGAACCGCCAGTTTTCCTTGTTCCGCCGTGAGCGCTTCGACTTGTTCCTGCAGGCGGGATTGGGCCGTGTTAAGAGCCTGCTGCAACTCCGTTTCC
>MWDV01000104.1 GCA_002070715.1 Verrucomicrobia bacterium ADurb.Bin118 | reverse complement strand
ACCCTGCTTTGGAACGGCAAAGCGGTCGGCACGGTGATTGGCTTTGACGAAACGCACGAGCCGAATCATATCAATATCATTATCGGCGTGGACCGGCGCCAAACCGGGCGGCAATTGCGGTTCTCCGTCGGACAAAACATTCGCTTCGTCCGGCGCGGAAAGCGGGCGCCCCAGTCTTGAGTAAACGGATGGAAATGATTCCGGCGCCGGTTGCGGCCGGGGCTACACACTCGGGCCCGGCAACCGGGGCGGCGACATTCAGAGTGGAAGGTTTATGAGTGCGGTGTTGAATTCCGAAACGGAGGCGCAGGACGCGACGCTCCATCAAATCCAAAATCGCGTGTTGTGGCTGGCGATGCAGATGATCGCGCACGCCAACCAGACGCGCACCGGCCCGGACGGCGTGAAGGTGGGCGGCCACATGGCGTCCAGCGCCTCCATCGTCACGATCTTGACGTATCTCTTTTTCGTCTATCTGCGCGCCGACGACCGGATCGCGGTCAAGCCGCACGCCTCCCCGGTTTATCACGCCATTCAGTTTCTGCTGGGCAACCTGGCGCCGGAGCATTTGAAATCGTTACGCGCGTTTCAAGGATTGCAATCGTATCCCAGCCGGATGAAGGACCCGGACGGCGTGCATTTTTCAACCGGCTCCATGGGCCTGGGGGCGGCGGCGCCGAATTTCGCGGCGCTCACCGAGGAATACGCCCGGATGCACTTCGGCGCCGCCGGGTGCCGCGAACGGCGTTACGTCAGTCTGGTCGGGGACGCGGAACTGGACGAAGGCGCGGTCTGGGAGGCCATTGCGGAGCCGGCCCTGATGGATTTGAAAAACCTGTTGTGGGTCGTGGACCTCAACCGCCAGAGTCTCGACCGGGTGATCCCCGGCATCCGCGTGCATTGCTGGCGGGAAATGTTCAAGGCCAACGGCTGGCATGTGATTGAAGCCAAATACGGCAAGCGATTGCAGGCGGCGTTCCAACTGCCCCAAGGAGAACTGCTGCGCGAGTGTATTGATGATTTGAGCAACGAGGCGTACCAACGCCTGCTCCGGCTCTCCCCCCGGCGGCTGCGAGAATGGCTGCCCCGCCTGAGCCGTTATCCCAAGGACGTGGCCGCGTTGATCGGTCAGTGGGACGACCTCGAGCTGCAGGCGTTGTTCCGCAATCTGGGCGGACACGACTTTGCAGAATTACGCGATGCCTTCACCCGCGCCGACGCCCGGCGCGCGCCCACCGTGATTTTTGCCTACACCTTGAAAGGCTGGATGCTGCCCTCGGTGGGGCATCCGCAAAACCACGCCCTGCTCCTCAACGCGGGGCAGATGGAGGAACTGCGGATCGCGCTGGGAATTCCCGAAGCCGAAGCCTGGAGCGGCGTGGCCGCCGACAGTGACGCGGGACGGTTGTGCGCGGCGGCGCGGCGCCGGCTGCAACCCACCGCGGTGACCGCCAACGCGGCGGCTGATTTGCGTGTGCCGACCCAGTTGGCCGGCGATTATGCCGGCGCGCTTTCGTCCCAGCAGATTTTCGGGCGCATTCTGACCACCCTCGCGCGCGTCCTGCCGGACGTGGCCCGGCGCATCGTCACGGTCAGCCCGGACGTGGCCAGCTCCACCAATCTCGGCGGCTGGATCAACAAGATGGAAGTGTGGCGCCGCGGGGAAAAAGAGTTTCTCCCGGAAGAGGCGGAACAAGGGGTGTTCGTCTGGAAGGAAACCGGCACCGGCCAACACCTGGCCCTGGGGATTTCCGAGATCAATTTGTTCATGGCGCTCGGCCAGTTGGGTCTCTCCCAGGAAATCAACGGCAATTTACTGTTTCCAATCGGCACGTTGTACGACTGCTTTGTGCCGCGTGGTCTCGACGCGTTTTACTACGGGCTTTACTCCGGCGCGAAGTTCATCGTCGTCGGCACACCCTCGGGCATTACCCTGTCTCCGGAGGGAGGCGCGCATCAATCCATCATCACCGGCTCGATTGGCATCGAGTTGCCCGGCTTGGACGCCTACGAACCGTGTTTCGGCGTGGAACTCGAATGGATTCTGCTCGCGGGCCTGGAAAACATCCGCACACGCACCCGCTCCACGTATCTCCGGTTGACCAGCAAACCGGTGGACCAATCGCTCCTTGCCCTGCCCGCGGACGCGGCAGGCCGCGAGCAGCGACGGCAACACGTGATCCGGGGGGCGTACCGCCTCGTGGACTACCACGCCGAGCCGGGTTACCAACCGGGAAAAAATGTGGTGCATTTGTTCGCCTGCGGCGCGCTGGTCCCGGAAGCGGTGGCCGCCAGCCGCGAACTCAAGGAACGGGGCGTGTTTGCGAACGTGTTCAACGTCACGGGGGCCGACCCGCTCTATCGGGAATTTCAAAGCGCCCTCCACGCCTCCTTGGCGGGCGACCCGCCGCCGGGCCATTTGCTGGAGGAACTCGTGCCCCCGGCGGAACGGTCGGCGCCGGTCGTGACGGTCGTGGACGGGCATCCGCACAGCCTCGCGTGGATCGGTGCGGCGCTGCGGACCCGGACCTTCCCCCTGGGGGTGGTCGGCTTTGGCCAGTCCGGCACGGTGGCCGACCTGTACCGGGAATACCAAATTGACGCCGCCAGCATCCAGGCCGCGTGCCATCAGGTCTTGAATTCCTGATCCCGCTCCGGCATCCTTCTACCCCATGTCGGCAAAATATCGTTTCCAAATTTATAAGGGCCTGCACCAGAACCTCGCGGCGATTTACCGCGACGCGAAAAAGTTTGCGGATGAAATCGGCGTCCCGCCGGAAATGAAAGGTCAGCTCGGGCTGACCGGCGCCGTGTCGAGTTGCCATGCGCTGCTCACCACGGAAGTCGGCCAAGCCATCGAAGCCGCGTCCCGCAAGGTCGTGGAGAACAAATTCCTCATTGAAGAAATCCGCGAGATCGTGAAGGACGTTTACGGCGACGGATACGACGCCGCCCCGACGAACACCTGCGAAGCCGCGCTCTGGGTCAGCTTCGACACCCTCGCCAGTCCGCCCACCACGGGGCGCGGCGAGAGCTGAATTCTGGCGTACAAGGATCTCTTTGCCGACCGCGGGGTCACGGCGGGCGAACTGGGATTCTCCGGCAAGCGCCTGGACCATACCGACGCGGTCTTTGTCCCCTTGGAGGGAGCGCGCTATGAACTGCACGGCATCAAACAGCATCCGGCGGTGTTGCTGGCGAACGTGGACGCCAAGAAATCCCTGGCGCGGCTCGAAAAAACCGCCGCCCGCCACGCCGCCAACCTGACGGCGTTCACCTCGCTGGGCTACGACAGCGCCGGCTATGGCTATGGCGACCAGGACGCCAAAGGCGTGCCGACATTGCAGACGGGCATCGCCAAGCTCGCGCGGGATTACGGCGTGCCGTACATCGTGGACAACGCCTGGGGCACGCCTTTCATCGGCACGGATCCACGCCGGATCGGGGCGGATGTGATGGCCTACTCAATGGACAAATCCTCCGGCGCGCCGACGGTCGGTCTGATCATTGGCCGCGAGGAGGTCATGGTGCCGATTCGCCGCGCGTTGGGATATCACTCGGACCGGTTCGGCACGGGCTATTCCTACGGCAAAGCCGCCTACGTCACGAATGATCCAGGCAAGGAAGCCCTCGTGGGACTGATTGCGGCGCTCAAAATCCTGCGCGACCGCCCGGCCATGATGACCAAACCGCTCGATCAGTTGCTGGCCATCGTGAAGGACGAATGCCGCGCCCTCCCCAAACGCTTCCATCCGGACCTCCGCATCAGCAAGAGCCGCAACTCGCTCGCGGTGGAGATCAATTACGAGAACACCTGGAAACCCAACCGGCCCGGCATCCCGATCTTTTCCATCGAGGACATGTATGGCGGCACCAACATTTTCCAGGCGGGCATGGCGCAGATGGGGATCATTCCCACGATTGCCTACGACGGCAACATCTTCATTTCGCTGGGCTTGGGCACCCTGGACGCCGACGGCAATTTGCTGGAAAAGGAAACCCGGTTGATTGTCAAGGCGATGGTGGGGTTGATGAATATCACCTGCAAATACGCCGGCGTGGCGTGAGACGCTGATGACGGACGCCCGCAACCAGATTGTGGATGCGCTGGACATCGAGAGCTATCTGCTCTGCGAAAGCGAGGCGGAGGCGAAAACGCGGATCGCGCAACTGATGCAATCGCTGGGTCTGGCGCGGCACGTCATTGTGTCGCTGGATTTCAACGGGCCGGGCGCGCATTTTCGCGTGCGCGCCTACATGAACCAACCCGGCGACCATTACACCTGGCTGCAGCCGTGACGGGACGCGCCGGGAGCGGAACGCCATGGGGCCGCCGGAGGTGTGCGAGTTGCGGGTTTGATGTATTTTAGCTTATGAAAATTCTCCTGGCTCCCTTGGACCCGGTGCATGACGCCGGACTGAAACTCATCCGGCGCAAGCTGGAAGCGCTGGGATACGCCTGCGTGCTGCTCCCGCCGGACATCACCGTCGAAGAAATCGGCGAGGCGGCGCTTCGGGAAAACGTGGAGATGATTTTCATCGGCCGGACCGTCGGCTACGGCGTCGAACAATTGTTCCAACGCGTGAAGACCGTGCTCACCCAGCAGGGGGTGTTCGGGAAAATCCGCGTGGCCATCGGCGGCATGGCGGTGAATGACGAACTGGCCCGCCGCCTCGGCTTCGAGGGCGGCTTCGGCCCGCGCACGCGCATCGAGGAAATCCACGCGCTGGTCGAGCGCAACCCGGATCTCGCCCGCGCCGTCACGCATCCGGTCAAGGACAAGCCAACCTTCCCGTACGCGCATACCTACGCCGTGCATTGCGCCGAGACGCGGAACTATCTGGACCAGATTGTTGACGGCATCCTGGACTGGGTGGCGGACAAGACTTCGCCCGGCATCCGGCGCGCCCACATCACCGAGGCCCAACTCCACGAGGTCCAAGGCTCGGTCGAGGAATACACCGCCCTGCCGTTCACCCGGGAGTATCTGGATCAGTGTGACGCGGCGGTGGGCGACTTTTTCCAAAAGAACATCTGTCCGCCCACGGTGCGGCAGATCACGCAGGATGAGGTGCGCGCTTATCTGCGGCGGATTGAAACGGCGAAAAAACATTTTCATCCCCGCGTGCTGCAACAAGACCGCAAACAACCGTTGGTGTTCGTCCAATACGGCACCGGCTGTCCGCTGATGGACGGCATGCACATCAAAGTCGCCGAAAGCGCGGGTGCGGATGGGGTGTTGCATTTTGACCCCGCCTGGGGCGCGCGCACCGAAGGGTTGATGGACGGTTTCCTCACGAATGCCGAGGACGGCACGCCCGTCACTTATGCCAATCTCTGGCTGATCAAGTGTTCGCTGGACCGCGCCACGCTCTGGTCCGTCCGCGCGCATCGCGGCTTGAACACGCCGGAAATCGCCGTGCTGGCGGGTTTCCTCGGCGCCGACCTGACCAAAATCAACATCGGCTACGGATCCATTTGCGGCGGCACCGATCCCGCGCGGCTCACTGTGGACGGCGTGGAAGCCATGCGGATCGCCGTGCGGCACGACATGCCGTTTGACATCCCCACCAACGAGGAACTGGCCGGGGTGCCGCCGCACAAGGCGTTTGCCGGCATGTTGATCATGGCGCAACTCGGCCGGCGGCTCGGCGCGAAACCCATTTTGAAACCGCTCCTCTGCCACGGGCCCTACATCATGGTACAGGGTTTGATGGACCAGAATTATGTGGATTACAATTTCGCCAAAATCCGGGCGTTGCAGGCCCTCGCGGATTTCCCCATCTGGCCGGGCGAACCCATCGGCTTCATGACGCACGACGAGGAGAAGGTAAGATCGGCGGCCACCACCGCGCTGCATGCCGAATTGGGCGCCTCGTTGGGCGTGGACGCGGTCACCACCGCCTCGACCGACGAGGCCTTTTCCCGCGGCCCGATCACTTCCGCGGGCCGCGCCGCCGCGTTGCACGGGATTGGAGAAACCTTCCGGTTCTTCGGTGAAACCGACCTGGCCCCCAGCCCCCGCGTGGACGCTTGGACGGAGGAATTGACGGTCCAAATCCGGCGAACGCTGAAAACCGTGGCCGCCGCGCCGTCGTTTGTTGAGGCGCTCTACGCCGGTCTGCTGGGGAACAAGGACGATGGCGCTTACCCCGGGCGCGCGGGCCGGGATTCCGTCATCACCGTGGCCCGACCGAAAAAATCAGGCCGCCCGGGCGCGACCTCCGCCAAGCAACGATCCGCTCCGGCGCTGACGACGCCATAAGGGTCGCCGCTTTGCCGGCGGGACACCGGCATCAGCCACGCAGCCATCACCGCCTTGGGAGGACGAGGCCCCGCTGTGGACTCCGCTGGGAAGAGGCCCTTGCCCGGTCATATTCCCGGGCTCATTGTGACCCCTTATTCCGATATTGACACGCTTTGCGGTTGTGGCGTATGTTGTCCCGGCAATTGGGTCAATGGATGTTCGTGGTGAACATGCGGCGAGTGGGAGGGCACCAGCCCGCGTCAATGATTGCGGCGGAGGAGTGCGGGACAATCCGGTAGATTGTTGCCTTACCTCCAAGCCCGCTTGCTTTCCACCTAATTGCCTCTCTAAAACCTTAAATCATTCTATACACCTATGAAACTGTCGCGCCACGCATCGCGCCAACGATGGTCTTGGGCCATCGTCGGCAGTCTCACCTCCCTCCTCGCGCTGTCCAGCCTGGCGGCCATTGTTGGCCCTTACGAGCCGGATGCGGACACGTTGCATTTATGGCACATGGACGCCGCTACCGCCCCCATCCCGGATGAAGCGGGCGACTCTCTCCCGCTGGTCGTCCTGGGCAATGGGGCCACGCTCGAACCCAATTCCTTCCCTGGATTCGGTGGGGCCCTCAGCACGCTGGATGGCGGGCAGAGCGGTACGGACAACGCCGCCAAGGACGCTTACCTGGCGCCGCTCCCCTTGGTCAACGGCGCCGGCGACAATGTGCGCTGGAGTTTTGCCGATCCGGAAACCGGCGCGTTCACCTTCGAGGCCGTTGTGTGGGTCGGCTTTGACCCCACTATGAACCTCGGCTCCGTGGCCAACGGCGGCAACGGCCGCAACCAAGCATTGCAGATCATCACCGGGGAACAGGACGGCCCCGGCGGGGGAACGCGTTCCTGGCAGTTCCGGCTGCTGCCGGTGGGATACGGCCCGGGAGAACTCTCGACCCTCCGTTTGGAATTTATCAACGTGAACAATGGTACCGATGTGCAAAGCATTGTGGCCACCATCCCCACTGAAGGGCCGCACGCGATTTTGTCGAATGGCTGGTACCACGTCGCGGTCACCTACAACGGCGCCGAGAGCACCATGGACAATCTGCGCATTTATTGGACCACGATGAGCGAGGACGTGACCGAGGCCAATGAAATCTGGGCGGGCCCGATGGCGCGCGATCTGGCCACCGGCGCCGTGGATTTTTGCATTGGGAATACGGGGCGAAATCCGCCCAACGGCAATTGGCTTGGATTGATTGACGAGGTGCGCATCAGCAAGGTCGCTCGTTCCCCCGAGGGCATGATGTTCGGCCGGCCCGAACCGGCCATCGCCACGCCGCCCGCCGACCAGACGGTCAGCCCGGGACAAACCGCCGTCCTCAAGGTGACTGCGACAGGGCTGCCGCCCTTGTATTATCAATGGAGTTGGTACGGCACCAATCTGCCCGGCGCCACCGAGTCCGCTTACATTATTCCCGACGCCCAGTTTGCGGATGCGGGACCTTACACGGTCACGGTGACGAACAAATACGGCACGGTCACCAGCGATCCGGCCACCTTGGTCACGGTGCGCACACCGCGCCAACTGGTTTGGGCGGGTTACGGCTCCGATTGGAACACGACGGATGTTTATTGGGATTCGGACCAGGATGGATCGGCCGACACGGCCTTCATCCCCGGCGACGCCGTGCGCTTTGACAGCGTGGGGAGCTGGATGCCCACGATCATGCTGACGCAACCATTGAATCCCTCGTCCGTCACGATGGATGCCGACACGGATTACACCCTGACCACGGAAACGGGCGGCGCCCTCGTCAACAAAATGACGCTGATCAAGAAAGGGACCGGCACGTTGGTGGTGGATACGGACAACAGCTACATCGGCCCCACGATCATCGAAAACGGCGCGCTGCAAATTGGCAACGGCACCAGCCGGGGCACACTCGGCCAGGGGCCGGTGACCAATAACGGCGCCCTGGTGATTGCCCGCACCGGTTCGCTCACGCTGGACGATCTCCTGGTCGGCTCGGGCAGCCTGACCAATGACGCCAGCAATACGGTGACGCTGAGCGGCACCAACCGCCTGAACGGACCGGTCACGCTCAATGCGGGAACGCTCCGGATCGTCAACCCCGAGGCCAAAGGCGCCTCCCCGGCCTACATCCTGAACTCGTCGCCGAATGCGCAAGGCACCACCACCCTGAGCGTGGGCGGGGGCATCACCTTCGGACCGGAGACCACCATCGCTTTGCTGGATGCCTCCTCCGATCCGGACCTCCGCTCCAGCTTGAGATCGCTGGATGCGACCAACACCTTTAATGGTCCGATCGTTTTGTCGGGCACCGGCAATCTTCAGTTCTGGTCGGATGGTCCGGCGGACACGAGCCTGTTTGTCGTGACCACGCCGTTGATTGATTGCCCGGATTATACCGGCCAGTTGATCCTGCGCGGCAACGGCAACGGACTGATCACCAGCCAGCTCCGTCTGGGTCGGAAAGTCAGCAAAACGGACGGCGGCACCTGGACCATTACCTCCACCGGCAACTCCTGGTTGCAAACGGACGTCGCCGGCGGCCGGCTGCGGATGGGCGCGCCCAATGTGTTCCCCGCCACCGCCAGGGTGAATGTGACCACCGCCGACGCCCGGCTTGATCTGGCGGGCTTTGACCAGCAGATCGGCACGCTGACCGGCGTGGGCGTCATCGCCAGCAGCAGCACCACCGCCGATTGCACCCTGACCGTGCATCCTGACGAGCCGTCTCTTTTCAACGGCACCATCCGGGACGCCACCGGCGGCGGGACGCGCAAGGTCGGGTTGACCCTGGCCGGCGGCACCTTGACCCTGGGCGGCGACAACATCTATACGGGCGATACCCTCATCCAGGCGGGGACGTTGGAGTTGCTCATCAACGGCGCCATCGGCAACAGCGCCACCATCCGCCTGGCGGCGGGCGCCACGATCAACGTCACCTTGCGCACCGACACCACCTTGACGCTGAATCCCGGCCAGACGTTGACCGGGGACGGCACTTTCAACATCACCGGTAATTTCGCCAACAACGGCACGGTGGCATTGAAATTGAACAAAGCCGGCAACACGTTGACCAGTGACCGAGTCAACGTCTCGGGGGCCCTCGCCTACGGCGGCACCCTCCAGCTCAACGTGACCGCCAGCCCCGCCCTCGCCGTCGGGGATGCGTTTCAACTGTTCAACGCCGGCGACGGTTACAGCGGGCAATTTGCCGCGATCGTTCCCGATCCGGGCCCCGGCCTGAGCTGGGACACCAGCACCCTGGCCACGGACGGCGTCCTGCGGGTGGCCGGCGGCACGGAACCGCCGACCAGCACTAACATCACGGTGGGCATGGTGGACGGCAACACCTTGGAATTGACCTGGCCCGAAAGCCACCTCGGGTGGCTCTTGCTGGTGCAAACCAACAGCGTGGAGGTTGGGTTGAGCTCGAATTGGGTGCCGGTGCCTGATTCCGGGACCACCAATCGGCACTTCATTCCCATTGATCCCGCCAATGGCAGTGTCTTCTACCGCTTGGTTTCCCCGTGAGCAGACCCGTAACCTATTCTTCCCCACGGGCCGCCCGCCTCTTCCCGGGGCGGGCGGACGGGGAAAAGTATGAAGTGACGTCATGTTTAGCGGACAATCCCAGATAACCACACCCTTGGCCGGCCCCCGCCCCGGGGCCGGCCGGGGCTTTACCTTGATTGAATTGTTGGTGGTCATTGCCATTATCGCGATCCTGGCGGCGATGTTGTTGCCGGCGCTGGCTTCGGCCAAAGAGAAGGCCCGGCGAACCCAATGCCTGAGCAACCTGCGCCAGATCGCGGTTGCCATGAATGTTTACGCGCTGGATAATGCGGACCGGGTGTTGCCGGCGTGGTGGCAGTCCAGCGGCTTCGTTCAACTCGTCATCAGCCCGGAAAACTCGGAGGTGGCAAAGACGGTGGGACTGGCCAACACCACCAACACCGCGAATGTGTGGGCCTGCCCATCGCGGCCGGGGCTGCCGTGGGTCAACTCTTACAATCAATACGCGTTGGGGTATCAATACATGGGAGGCATTACCAACTGGCTGAATTTCGCGGTCGGCGGCTCCCGGGTGCCCTCGCGGAGTCCGGTCAAACTCGGCATCGCCAAACCCCGCTGGGTGCTGGCCGCCGAAGCCAACGTCAAATACATCCCGGAGGGCTGGGGCAAAGACGCGCCCGGCCCGCCTAAATTACCCCATCCCAACAAGGGCAACACGGCCCCGTTGGGGGGCAATCAGGTCTATGTGGATGGCTCGGCGGAATGGATCAAGTTCGAGCGCATGTATTTCATCGCTGGCTGGAGCGCCAACCGGAAGGGATGTTTTTTCCAGGAGGACCTGGGCGACCTCGAGTTGTACCGCAAGCTGATTGCCGCGGCGCCTTGAAACCATTCTCCGGGGAGCGGGCGTCATCAGTGGATCGTCGTTGTGGAGGTTTCGGAATCGGGCGTCCCGGTTGAATCTTTCACCGGCGCCCGTTGCC
>MWDV01000103.1 GCA_002070715.1 Verrucomicrobia bacterium ADurb.Bin118 | reverse complement strand
CGCGGGGACAGATGCGGCCGAGGAGGTGACGGGGCCAATTCCCGGGCTTGCCTCCGGCTGCGGAAAACCAAAGAAAAGATTGGGAATGGATTCGTCCACCGCCACTTTCCGTTGGCGGGATTCGAGCGCCGAGCGCCGGGCCATGTACAGCGGCGCCACGATACTTAGCGGCAATTCCAAAACGGTATCGTCGTTGGCCGTTTCCGGCGAAGCGACGGCGGGTTGCACCCAATGCCGAAGCATCTTCCAAGGAAAACAAAGTTTCCCCCGCCGCAGTCCTTGTTCCAGAAGATCCGCGGGCATCACCACGGTTGCGTCGGTCAAATTGAGTTGAACGATCTCCGACTGCACCGCTTGGGGCCAATGTTGCGCCAACGCGGACAACGGCAGGGACACGGGCGCGACGGCGGGCGTCCCGGGCATCGGAATCGCGCCGGCATCGGCGGACGGCGTCGCCGCCATCCGGTTGATGGGAGGATGATGGGCTCCAGCCGCTCCATTGCCTCCGGATGGGCGGGTCACGGGCGTGCCGGCGGGCGGCCGCTCCGTCCCCGGATAAGCCACAGCGGATGGCAATGGCGGGCACGGCGATGGCGAAAGAGGCGTCGGCGGTGATACCGGCCGCTGCACCGGCGGCGGGGACAAGTCGCTCCGTCGCGGTGGAGCCTCCCTGCGGGGCATCCCGATTGGACGCGTTGGCGCAGGTCGCGCCGACGGCGGTTGAAGGGAACTGAACACGCTTCCCCGCATCGCCGTCCGGGCTGCCGGCGGCGTTCCCGGGGTCGTTTCCGTGATCTTCAATCCCTGACCCCGTCCGTCAAAGGGACTGGAAATCTCGGGCGGCACCTCCACGGCTTTTTGATCATCGCGCCGGGCAAAACAGGCCAGGTTGATCCGCGGCAGAATCTCGGCCAGCGGCAACGAAACCATCATCTGGTCGCAATCCGTGCTCAAAAGGAACACCCCGGTGGCCGCCAGACGCAGTTCGCCAAACGTGATCTGGACGCTGCCTTGCGGCAATTGCGCCATAATCTTGGCAACCGGAACGGGGAACGTCAGATTCCCGGGCACCGGTTGGCGCAATTTAGCCTTCAACTGCGGCGGCAACGTATCGAGCACCGGTTGCAAGGGGAGTTGTATGGAGTCCTCCGAGGCAACGACCGGCGTTTCAACCGGAGGCGGCGGGGGTTCGGCCGGTGGTGGAGGTGGCGGTGCGGGAGCGGGTGGCGGAGGGACGGCCGTCTGCGGGGGCGGCGGTGTCTCCTCCTCACAGAACCAGCGATAGGCGGCCTTGAACAAACCGCCCACCTTGAATTTCATGCCTGAGAGTGAAGAGTTCATCGGTGGGGTCTGGGTTGGCGCGTCTCTCCCCGCGAATCCGCAGTAGCGGACGGCACAAAGCGTGGCCGGTGCCAACAGGGTGGAGTCATACGCTGTTGCATCATTGTTTCATTCGTAAACCAGTAACGCCTCCAGAACGGGCAGGAACCGTGCCAGTTTCCCCCACCCCACCGATTTACCCGATCCCGCCTAAGTTAAGCGGGAATTATCCCCTCGTTCGGCCCGGCCGCCGTCAAACGAATGTCCTGTCCGTGGACTGGGCTGTCCTCGGTTTGGCTTTTTCTGCTCAGCTGGATCGGGGCGGACTTTGACTCATGCGCCGTCTTTCTGGAAAATGACCGCGCCTCATAATTTATTTCAAAACAGATGACCAAAAGACCAACGGCGGAACGCGTCCTGCTTACCCAGCCAGCGCGGGAGAAATTCGTACTTGAGTTCCGAGGCACGGACAGCTACGGATGGACCGCCGCCAGTATGGAAAAAAGGCCAAAGATTTTGTTGCTGGATGATGATCCGGATGTGCTGGACACGTACCGCGATATCCTCGCGCAACTGCCCAGCAAACCGGAAGTGCGCACCGCGTCCAGCGGCGCCCGCGCGCTGGCGTTGCTGGAAGCGGAACCGTTCCGGGTGTTCATTTGCGACCTGAGAATGCCGAAGATGGACGGCTTGCAGGTGTTATCCATCGTGCGTTGCAAACATCCGCAACTGCGCACGGTGGTGTTGACCGCCGTCGCCGACGAGCAGTTCCGCTCGCGGGCCTATGCGCTGGGCGCGGACCTGTTCTGGCAAAAGCCCAGCACCGACGACGAAATCCGGCAGTTCATGCATTGCCTGGAATCGTTGCTGGGGCGGGAAGATGAACCGGGTTTTCGCGGCGTCCAGAGCAAGAGCCTGGTGGATATTATCCAACTGGAATGTCTCTCCCGGAGTTTCACCGTCCTGCGCATCACTAATGGCCCGCTTACGGGCCGGATCTGGATCAACGGCGGCGACCTCGTGGATGCCGAAACCAATGACCTCCAGGGAGAACTGGCCTTTCAGCGCATCCTCTCTTGGAAAGCCGGCAATTTTGAAATTTTACCCGCCGAACCAGAGCGCCCGCGCACCATCTTCAAGCCCGCCAACGCCCTGTTGCTGGAAATCGCCCAGGCGTTGGACGAATCCATCGGCGGAAAAGCCGTTCCGACAAATCAGGCTCCACCCGCCGAGTCCCCGTCACTGCCGCGCGCCACGCAACTGGCGCAAGTGCCGGACGTGGAATTTTCGCTGATCCTCTCCGCCGACGCCAAAGCCTCCTTCGACAGTTACGGCTTGGAAGATCCCGGCCCCAAAGCGGCCTGGGCCCGCCAAACGCTGGAGGCCTTTCGCGCCTTGGGCGACCAACTGACGGCGGGGCCGTTGACCCAAATGACCGGGTTGGGGCCGCAACGCCATCTCGCCTTGATCCCGTTCGGTTCGGACCAGCTCGTCGTCGGCTGGGATTCCAAACTCAGCCCCGACGAGGTGGACGAAAACATGAAGAAAGTCGCAGCCTTATGGACCTCCTGAGACTTTTTCGCAAACCCATCCTGTCGCTGCAACAACTGCCGTCGGGCAGCTTCACCGTCGGACGGGACGGGCAGGTGCTGGTTTCCACGCTGGCTTCCACCGTTTCGCCCGCCCTGCTGCAGGACATCGCCCAGGCGGTCCTCGCCGCTTTTCGCCAGGCGGCGGACGCCGGCGTGCCTTTGTCGGAACTCATCGTTCGTTATTCCGCGTTCAAAATCACCGCGCGCGAACTGCGGGGCGGCGCGATTGTGTTTCTCGCGCCGCATTCCACCCTGATGGTATCCCCCCTTGTTTAACCCCTGACGTTTTATGGCCAACAAACAACTGGACCAACTCATCCAGCAAATGGAGAACTACCTCGAGTGCTGGAAACAGTTCAACGTTTTCGTCAACCTGGCGCGCAGCCACAAATTCAGTCCCGAGGACGAAAACCAGTTCCTCGAGGTCAAAACCCTGATTGTGCAGGAACTGGAATTGATCCTGTCCTCGGTGGAGGTGGAATCGCCCAGCAAGGAAGAGGTGCATCAACTTCTCGGCCTGGCGCCGTCGTTGCGTTATCTCAGCGAGATGAATGAGAACACCCTCCGCCATCTGGAAACCCAGTGGCACAAAATTTATATCGGTTGGCACTCGATCCTCGGGCAGGTCAAGGTCCGGCAACGCAAGGAAGATTCCCCCTCCTTTCTGTTCTTCGGCGGCAAAAAGCGGGCGTAAACGGCCTCATGTCCTTCCTATTTTGCGTTTGCTCATCCGGCCGAACCCCGGGGTTTCGGTCGTTCCCGGAATGATCTATGCCGGAGTGGCTGGCCATTATTTTGCTCGGGATCATTGAAGGACTCACCGAGTTCATCCCGGTTTCTTCCACCGGCCACCTCCTGCTGGTGCAACATCCCCGCGGTCTCCCGCCGCAGAGCGAGCTGTTCAACATCGTCATCCAAAGCGGCGCCGTGCTCGCGGTGCTGCCGGTGTTCCGGGAGCGCGTCGGGCAATTTCTTTTTCGTTGGCGCGAGCCGGCCACGCGCGATTACGCGTATAAAATCGTCTTCGCGTTTGTTGTCACTGCGATCGGCGGTTTGGCGCTCAAATGGGGCGGCTTGAAGTTTCCCGAGACGCTCTGGCCCATTGCCTCGGCCCTGTTTCTCGGCGGGATTGCCTTTCTGTTGGTGGAACGCTGGTTGAAGGGCCGGCGCTTGACGAGCGAAGTCACTTGGCGCGTGGCGGCGGCGGTGGGCGTGGCCCAGTTGGTGGCGGCGGTGTTCCCCGGCACCTCGCGTTCCGGCGCCAGCATTCTCTTTGCGCTGCTTCTGGGATTGAACAGGCCGCTGGCCACGGAATTTTCCTTCCTGGTCGGCATCCCCACCATGCTGGCCGCCGGAGCGTACGAAATCGCCAAAGCCTTGTATCGTCCGCCGCCGGACGCCCTGCCGGAAAACTGGGGGATGGTCAGTTTGGGGTTTGTGGTCTCGGCGCTGGTTTCATTTGTGGCAGTCAAATGGCTGTTGCGCTACGTGCAGACCCATACCTTCGTCCTGTTCGGCTGGTATCGCATCGCCCTGGCGCTCCTCATCCTCGGCTTGTTGTGGCGTTGAGCCGCCATCACGGCGCCCGCCGCCGGGCCCCTCGCCATTATTTCTGCCGCTCGACAACACGCCGGTAGGCACGCACCCCATCCACGATGGCCGTGGCAATCTTCTGCCGGTACGCCGCCTCCACAATCTTGCGTCCTTCCACGGGATGGGACAAAAAACCCGGCTCAACCAAGATTGCGGGCATGGTGGCGTCGCGGAGCACGGCGAAACGCGCCCGGCGGACGCCGCGATCCTCCGAGCCGAGTTTCCGCACCAGCGACCGTTGCACATGATACACCAGCAGAAAATTCTTCGCGTCATGACGATTCCCCAGCAACGAGCCGAGGGTCGGCCCATCACTGCCGGCGGCGGTGGAACTCGCGCCCGCCGGCGTCAGGCAATACGCCTCCGTGCCGCGCGCCGTCGCGCGGGTTTTATCCGCCGCGTTGAAATGCAGGCTGATAAACAGATCCGCCCCCACCTTGCGCGCCAAGGCCGGACGCGCCGGCAGATCTACCGTGCTGTCCGTGGTCCGGGTGAGAATCACCGTGTAACCGGCTTGCGCCAACTGCCGGCGCAATTCCTGGGCCAGCAACAAGGTGTAACGTTGCTCGGGATGCGAACCAACCTGGAAGCCGGGGTCTTTCCCGCCGTGCCCCGGGTCCAAGCAAATGCGCCGGACCCTGTTTTTACCGACATTGCGGGGCGGATAAAGCAGCGGATTAATCGTGTGATCCACGTCCAGTTGCGACAGGTAACCGGCGTTGTCACGATACTCGAAAGCTTTCAACAGCCAGACTTGCACCCCGTTGATGCGCGCTTCGCGGGAATTTGCATTGAGCACCAGCTTGAAATCGCCCTTGGTGATTTGCAGCACCTTGTCCCGCTCCACCCATTTCACCAGCAACCCGTGGGCCCGCGCCCAATCGCGCACCCGCACCATCGTGGGACGCGTGGGATGACCAAAGGTTTCGCGGCGGGCGGCAGCGGGAGCGGGCGGCGCCAAGGCGAGCACCGCCAACACCACCATCAAGCGGAGCAGGCTCGGACCGAACATACGGTCCGCACTGTGCCTTTCGAAACGGAGGGGTTCAAGGGAAATGGACCGGCGCGAACCCAAAAAACCCGCGCGCCGAATTACGGCGCGATCGCCAAGCCAAGCTCCGCGGGAGACTGATGCGTGATGCCGAAGATGAATTCCTGTCCGGCGTGGTAGGGTTCGTGGAATTCAAAATTCTCGAAAGCCACGCCCCCGGGAATGGCCCGCTGGGTCTGCCAATACGTGTACCGGGCATTAACGACCGCGCGCAAACCGGGCCGTACCGCGGCGGCGGATTTTTTCCAGTATTGCGTAACCGGCACGCCGCCGTAATACCAGCGGCGGGTGAACGGAAACGGAAAAACTGAAGCCGGGACCGCTTCGTCCGACGTGATCGCCACCAGCACGTCTCCGTCGCGCCCCCGCGACAATTGATCCACGGCATAAAAGCAGTGCGGCGCAAATCCATCCCCGCGATGCTGCGGGTAGAGTTCCCGGCAGTGGACCACTCGGCCCCGCAGCCAGAGCTGTCGTGCGCGCACCAAATTCCCCATCGTGGCGGTGAGGATACAGGCCTCCAACGGCGCGCTGTCCGGTTCGGCGTAAACGGCCAGCCTGATCTCGCCGGGCGCATCGCTGCGTTGCCGAATCACGAGCCGCACGTGGGCGCCATTCTGAAACGGGGCCACGCGCACCGTGACGGCCAGTTCTTCCGCCCCGGCGCCGCAGCGCGACAAGGTCCCCGGCACCAATTCATGACGATTCGTATCCGCCCCGTCGCGGACGGCCCAAAACTGTTTACCCGGACGCCCGTCCGTCGGACAGGGTTCCAGTTCGCTGAACCCGCGCCGGCCCCGCACAATCGGTTCCACGGCGATAAAGTTGATTAAACTATACCCGCCGTTGGTCAGGACCGGATACCCAACGCGAATCAATCCCCGCGGACCACCGCGCGGTCGCAGTTCCCCGGGAGGAATCGCCCAGAGCAATCCACCGCGCACCCCCCACACCGGGGTGTTGGTATTCACGCCGGGGCGCACCCATTCGGTCGCCAGAACCAGATGGCACGCCCCCAGCAAAGCCATGACGCACCCAACCCGTTTCACGCCCCGACTTTACCCAAGCCACAGGTGTCGGTGGAACAGGAATGTTTGCCGAATCAAGGGCGCTCCCCGGCAACCGGGACGGCGACCGCTCGAAATTCATCAACCGGAAAGGCCCTCGCAGGCATCCCATAAAGGCTATGGTCCACCGGTTTCGCCGATCCACACCGATGAAAAACCAGAAAAATCTGTGAAATCTGCGTCCTCTGCGGATTGACGTTTCAGGTTTTTGGCAGCGGCGGCAATTTATGAAACGGCTTCTCACTGGATTCGGAGAGTCCCCAATTAATTCCGCTCAGTTCCGTAATTGCCGAGTCCGCAACCTCGGCTAAACTACCCGCTGATGGCCGAAACACCCAAGACCACCTCGTCCGGGACCGGTGACGCGGCAAAAAGCGTCTCCGGCCGGAATTTTCGGAATTACTTGTCCACTGCGGACCAGAAAGGCCGGCGCATGTGGCTGTACCCGAAAAAGCCGCATGGCCGTTTCACCAACGCCCGGCGCTGGCTGAGTTACGTGTTGATTGGCGTGATGTTTGCCGGCCCGTTCATTCGCATCAACGGGAACCCGTTGCTCATGATCAATGTCGTCGAGCGCAAGTTTTCCATCCTCGGCCAGATGTTCTGGCCGCAGGACAGCGCCATCCTGGCTTTGGGTTTGTTGCTGTTCTTCGTCGGCATTGCCGTCTTTACGGGGGCGTTTGGCCGGTTGTGGTGCGGGTGGACCTGCCCGCAAACGGTAATGATGGAGATGGTGTTCCGGCCCATTGAATACGCCATTGAAGGCGACGCCCATCAACAACGCGCCCTGGCCAAAGCCCCTTGGACGGCGGCCAAAGTCGGCAAAAAACTACTCAAACACGCTGTTTTTCTGCTCGTCTCGTTCATCGTCGTCAACACCCTGTTGACGTATGTCATCGGCATTGACGCCTACAAGATCCTCATTACCGATGACCCGCGGCATCATCTGCCGGGCTTGAGCTTTCTGCTGCTGTTCACGCTGTTGTTTTATGGCATCTTCGCGCGCTTCCGGGAACAGGCCTGCACCTTTATCTGCCCCTATGGCCGGCTGCAATCCGTCCTCTTGGATGACAATTCCATCGTCGTGGCCTACGACCACAAACGCGGCGAGCAACGCGGCAAACTCCGGCGGCAGGAATCCGCGGCTCAACGCCAGGCGGACGGCCGGGGCGATTGCGTGGATTGCCTCCAATGCGTGGTGGTGTGTCCCACCGGCATTGACATCCGGAATGGCACCCAGATGGAGTGCGTTCATTGCACCGCCTGTATGGACGCCTGCGACGCCGTGATGGACAAGGTGGGTCGTCCCCGCGGATTGATCCGGTACGCCTCGCTGAACGGCATCGAACGCGGCGAACCCCTGCGGATCACCCCGCGCATCCTGATTTATTCCGCGGTGCTGCTGGCGCTGGCGGGCGGGTTGGCGGCTTTGTTGTTCACCCGGTCGGACGTGGACGTCACTTTGCTGCGGTCGCCCGGCGCTTTGTACCAGCAATCCGCGGATGGCAAACTCAGCAATCTGTATCAGCTCAAACTGATCAATAAATCCTCGCGCGATCTGACGGTGGATTTGCGGCTGGAAAATCCGGAGGGAAAGCTCACCGTCTTTGGCGAAGCCCGCGTGCCCGCCCAACAACTGCATCAAACCTCGGTGTTGATTGAATTGCCGCGCGCCGCGCTGAAATCCCGGACCACTCCGGTACGGGTGGGGGTTTATCGGGACGGCCGCCGGGTGCAGAGCATCAAGACCTCGTTCATCGGCCCGCGTCTTCCCGCAGCCAATCGGTGACATGAACCCCGCCCGCCCCGTCTCCCGCCGCAATCCCTGGCCGCTCGGCATTGGGATTTTTCTGGTTCTTTTTGCCGTATTCACTCTCGGTCTGGTTTTCTTGAGCGTGCGCAACGATATGGAGTTGGTCAGCACCGATTACTACGACCGGGAAATCCGGTATCAGGAGGAAATCCACCGCCAGCAGCGCACGCAGGCGTTACCCGAGACTGTCGCCGCCATTTACGATGCCGCCCAGAACACGCTTACAATCACTCTGCCAGCCGCTCATGCGCACCGCGCGGTTTCCGGGGAAATTCATCTGTATCGGCCGGCGGGAGCGGCGTCCGACCGCCGGATTGCGCTCCAGCCCGATGCCCAGGGACGACAAACGCTGGACACGCGCGAGTTAAGCGCCGGCCTCTGGCGGCTCCGCGTTCACTGGCGGGTGGATGGCGAAGATTTCGCCTTCGATGAAAAGCTGGTGATCGGCGCCCGGCAACCCGGTTGAAAACCAATGGAACTCTGGACCGCCTTCATGCTCGGACTGGCCGGCAGTGCGCATTGTGCCGGCATGTGCGGGCCGCTGGCCCTGGCCCTGCCCACGGGGGGCCGGCGCGGCGCGGCGCTCGTGCCGGGACGATTGTTGTACAACGCCGGGCGGGTTACGACGTATTGTTTGCTCGGCGTGGTGTTCGGCTTGATTGGGCGCGGGCTCTCGCTGGCCGGCTTGCAGCGGTGGGTTTCCATCACGCTGGGAGTGGCAATTTTACTCGGGTTGATGATTTCCCAAATCCGGCGGCTGGCCCAGCAATTGGTCATCCCCATGACCTGGCTCAAACAGGCTTTGGGCCGGCGGCTCCGCCAACCCGGTCTGGGATCCCTCTTTGTTTTGGGCATCCTGAACGGCCTCCTGCCCTGCGGTTTGGTTTACCTGGCTTGCTGGGGCGCGGCGGCGACCGGCAGCGGATTTGGCGGCGTCCAATACATGCTCGTGTTCGGACTCGGCACCGTGCCGATGATGTTGGCGCTGGGCTTGGCCGGACAGGCGTTGCCTCCGGCGCTCCGTTGGCGGCTGCAAAAGTTGATTCCGGCCGGCCTCGCCGTGATTGCGGTCCTGTTGATTCTGCGCGGATTGTCCCTCGGCATTCCGTATCTGAGCCCCGACCTCACGGCTTCTCCCGCCGGCGGCTGTTGCCACTGAATCCCACTCCGCACGCCGCGCTTGTGCCTCCGGCGACAAACCGTTACAACCCCGCCGGCTGAATTGTTTTGAAAACGCTGCACCGATATCTGCTCCGCCAGGTCCTGGCCTCGCTGCTGTTAACGCTGGCGGTGTTCACCTTTGTGCTGTTGTTGGGCAATGTGCTCCGGCAGGTGCTGGCGTTGCTGGTCAATCAACAAGCCGATTGGCGGTTGGTCTTGGAAGTCGTCGGCCTGCTGATTCCCTACGTGCTGGTGTACGCGCTGCCCATGGCGATGCTCACCGCCGTGCTGCTGGTGTTTGGCCGCTTCAGCGCCGACCAAGAACTGACCGCCGCGCGGGCCAGCGGCGTGAGTCTCGTCTCGCTGGTCACCCCGATTCTTCTGCTCAGCGTCGGGCTTTGCGGCGTGAGCGCCTACACCAACGCCTACCTCGCACCGCGCTGCCACGTCGCCTACAAGGAATTGCTCTTCCGCGTGGGGGTGCAGGTTTCCAGCGCCTTGCTGCCGGAACAACGGTTCATCAAGGATTTCAAGGGATACATCTTCTACGTGGGCCGCAATCGCGATTCCGAGTTGCAGGATGTCATCGTGTACAAACTGAACGCTGACGACCGGGTGGAATTGAAGATCCGCGCGCCGCGAGGCCGCATCGCCCCGCATCCGACGGAGCACAAGCTCACGCTCGAATTGTTCGGCGCCCACGCCGCCGCGTTCGTGGACGGCAAATGGCTGCCCGGTTTTTCAGGGGATTGGCTCCAGGAGTTCGATTACCGGTCCGATGAACGGAAGACGCGCAAAACGAAAATCACCGACCTGACATTCCCCGAACTGGAGGCGGAACGACGCGCCCGCGAGGCCGAAGGCGTGGACGCCACGCCCTTGCTGGTGCGTCTGCATACCCAAGCGGCCTTTTCCCTGGCCTGTTTTGGCTTCACCCTCGTCGGCATTCCGCTGGGCATCCGCGTGCATCGGCGCGAAACGAACATCGGCATTGCCCTGGCCCTGGTGCTGGTGCTGCTCTATTACGGCTTTATTCTGCTGGGCGAATCCCTGGCCACCCAACCGGAATTTGCGCCCTATCTCATCGTCTGGCTGCCCAATTTCCTGTTCCAGGGCGTCGGCGCCGGGTTGTTGTGGAAAGCCAATCGCGGCGGGTAAAACCATCTTCCCATCAGCGCGTCAACAATCCCGGCGCAACAAGTAATCCGCCAACGCGGCCAAGGCCCAGGCGCGCCCCCGGAACGGTTTCAAGGCGGCAAAGGCCCGGCGGGTGAGTTGTTCCGCAATCCGGCGCGACGCTGCCAGCCCCACGATGGCCGGATAGGTCGCTTTCTGCGCTTGAGTGTCTTTGCCCGCAGTCTTGCCGAGTTTCTCGCTGGTTTGCGTGACGTCCAGGATGTCGTCAATGACTTGGAACGCGAGCCCGACGTGGTAGCCGAAATCCGTGAGTGCGCGTAGTTGCGCGGGAGAACAATTAGCGCTCATGCCGCCCAAACGCACCGAGCAGGCAAGCAGGGCCGAAGTTTTGCGTTCATGGATGTAACGCAGTTGGGGGACCGAAATTTTTTGTCCCTCGCCCTCGAGGTCGGCTACCTGACCGGCGATGAGTTGCCGGGAGCCGGCGGCCCGGGCGAGTTCGAGGATGATTTGCGCGTGCGGATACCGCGGCCAGCCGGCGCACTGCGCGGCAATCTCGAAAGCCTGCGTCAGCAACGCGTCCCCCGCCAGCACGGCGATGCCTTCCCCGAACACTTTGTGATTGGTCAAACGACCGCGCCGGTAATCGTCGTTATCCATCGCCGGCAGATCATCGTGAATCAGCGAATAGGTGTGGATGCATTCCACCGCGCAAGCCAGCGGCAAAGCGGCTTCCGGCCGGCCACCGCACGCCTCCGCCGCCGCCAGGCAAAGCACCGGACGCATCCGTTTGCCCCCGGCAAACAGGGAATAACGCATGGCCTTGTGCAGCGTCGCGGGCTTGGTCCGACTCGAGGGCAGCAACTTATCCAGCGCGCGATTGACCGCGGTGACCTGGGCGGAAATATAGCGTTGCAGATCCCTTTCGGGCGACGATGCGGTTTTCACAGACATGGGATGTTGTTTAGGCAAAGCGCGTCCCGGCGGCAAGAAATTTGGGTAGTTCACGCAGGGGACCCGAATCAAAGCTGCATCGCGGCGCCACAAAAAATTTTCGCGGGCCCTGTCGGGCTCACCGACGGCTCGTGAAAGAAATAGGCGCGCCCTCCGTTTGCCGGAGGATCACGGAGCCGTTTTGGCGGGTGCCGGCAATAGTTTGCGCAACTCGGCTTCGATTTCCGCAGGGGGTTTGTTTTTGGTCTCCGCCAAGCCGGCGGCGAGTCCGGTGGCGTGGGCCGTTGCGGACGAGGTGCCGGTCACATAATACGCCTGGCCGTCGTGATGTACGATGCTCGTTCCCGGACCGACGAGATCCACGAAATCCGCGCGATTGGCCCAGGGATCAATCTGGCCGGCGCGGTTGCCGGCGGTCACCGCAATAACCCACGGCCAGGCGGCGGGCAGGGTTAGCGTGGTCCCCGGCGTATTTCCGGCGGCGGCAATAATGAGCACGCCCTGTTCGCTGGCGGACCGCAACAGGTTGAAAAGAAAAGGGCTGTTCGCTTCCGTGCCCAGACTGAGATTCAGCAGGGTGGCGCCGTGTTGGTTCACCGCCTCATAAACCCCGCGGCCCACCTCGAACGTCGTCGTGGTTGGATTCGCCCCATACACGTCCACCGGGAGAATCCGCACCCCGGATTGGTTGCCGGCAACGGTTTGCAATCCGCGCAGAAGGGTTTCCGCCATCGCCTTGCCGTGCGTCAAATCACCGCCGGCGGCGGGTTCGCCCGCCACGCTGACGCCCGGCAACAGAAACGCATCCAACCCGCCCTCCAATCGCTGCACGGCGGTGTCAATCAATCCCACCACCACACCGCCGTCTCCGGGCGCGCGGGGACGGATTTGCGGCGGGCCCAGCGAGGTGCTTAAGACCTGCCGGGTGCCCGGCGGACGATCAATGAAATAGTTGTTATCCACGGCCTGCACCTCCGGAGTTTCAGCCAGGGTGCGGCGGGCCAGGTCGGTTTGGGCCTCGTCTTTGAAGCGCAAACGGTAGGCGTTCAAACCGGCGATGCGCCCCACGACTTCCGCACCCAGCGCCCGGGCCAGCGCGTCAATATCGGCGCCGGGTTTCAGGCTGACGATGAGTTCGTTGGGAATCAGCTTGTCGTGTCCGGCGGCGTTGGCGTCGCCGGGCGTCACCCGCACGGGCTGGGTGGCTTCCTGCAGGGACGTGCGGAAGACATACAAGTGGGGGGGGCGATTGGTTTGCGGCAGCAGCGCGAAGTTCAGTTGGTCGAGCAACCGGGGGAGGGCTTCCCCAAGCGGCAGGTCTTTGAACTTGGCGGAAATGGTCGGTTGGATGCCGGGCTCAATGAAGATTTGCCAGCCGCTGCGTGCGGCGATTTCCTTGAGCACCCGCTCCAGCGGCCAATCGCGCAGGTCGGCATCCACCCGTTCCTGCGCGGCGCGCCAGACCAAGGCGTTGGTGGCGGGTTGAGCCAGCCCGGCGGCGCCCAGCCAGACCCAGAACGCCAGCATCAGCCAGCCCATGTTAAGGCAATACCGTTTCATCGGTGCAATGCGATTTTAGACCCAAACCCGTGACAGTTCATTCGAAATCTATCCCGCAACGGGTCAGGGCACAAAGCGAACGCGATAAAACTGTTGGGCGGCGGGGGCGTTGGTATCAATCCAGATCGCCGGGGACTGCGTGGCCGTGAGGGTGGCGCGCGAAAGAAAAGGAGCGTGAAGATCGCTGGCGGCCAGGATTTCATAAGTGCGCGCCACGGTGGCCGGCCAGGTCAACACGGGTGGCGGCGTGGAAACGGCCAGCGTAATCGGGGGCTCGGGAAAATCCGGGCTGACCAGCCGCACCCAGCGGGTTTCTGTCCGGTATTGACGGCCATCGTCGCGCGTGACGAGAGCGTAAAACGGATGCAACCCGATGTGCAAATTGGTACCGGCCACGGCAAACACCGCCGCCGATTGATTGGTCGCCGCCGCCAGTAATCCGCCCGTGCTGAACAATTCTAGCCGCGAGATGTTGCCGGTATTGGCAGTCACGGCAAATTCCAGGGTGGCGGTAACCAGTGTGTTGCTGCCGCCCGTCAGGATTGAAAACGTGGCAGCCAGCGGAGAGTTGGTGAGGCGCACGGTTCGCGTTCGTTGGGTTTGGGTGCGGACATGGCTGCCTTCGTAGGCGACGGCGGTGAGTTCGTGATACCCGTCGGGCAGCGCGGTGGTATCGAGCCACACCGTCAGCGGGAGATTGGTTGCGCCCGTCGTGACATAGAGATGATTGCGCGGCATGAGATCCGCGGGTTGTTCATCCAATTGACTCGGCGCGGAGGGAAATACGGCCAGCGGCGCGGAAGCGGTCAATTCCACCGTAATATCCGCCTCCGACCAACCGGGACTGCGCGCGCGTAAATTGAACTCGGCCCCCGGTTGGTTCAGATACAGGTCATAGGAGAAAAAATCCTCCGCCACCAGGCCGTCCGCCGTTTGGAGATCCGGATGGGCATTGACCGCGTCCACCAGCGCCCGCACGAGCGTGGCCGTGTTGGTGTTGCCCGGCGTGTTGGTGACCGACAAAGTCAACGCGGCACCATTGGTTTTGGTGATCTGCAATTCGAGGACGCTGTCGTCTTGCACTGTGTTCGTCACCGCAAAACTGCGCCAGCCCCATGCCGTGGTGTCCAGGAAGTTCGTGCGCGCCGGCGCGACGAAAATGGTCAACGCCGGGGCGTCGCCGGGATAGTTGCTGGTGGTCAATGTCATCTGATCGCCCCGCCGTCCCGGGAGAAATGATTGCAGTTCGATGCGGTCGCCAACGGCGCGGCCGCGAACCTGGGTGAGGTTGGTGTAAGCGGGCTCGTTGAGGGCACCGGCCAACTCCGCGGCCACGGAAGCCAGCGTGGCATTCGCGGGCACGGTGTAACTCAGCGCGTGGCCGTTCACCGTCACCTCCAGACGATTGTGCTGGGCCGGCGCCAGGTTCGTGACGGTCTGCCAGTAGTAACCATCGAGGAACAAGTCCACCTGCTGAATCGGGTGGGCCTCATCCGGCGCGTTGAATTGCAGGTCAAGTTCGGCGAGACCACTGAGCCCGAGAACCTCGAGCTCTGTGAGCCAATCACCAGATGCCGTCTGCGCGAACGGCGCCGCCAACGGCTCGCCCACGAGCAGTCCTTGGTAGGGATTGGTTACACTTTGATAAAAACACTCGGCCAGCGTGAACCCGCGCGCCTGATAAAAATAATTTTGGGGCGAGGGAAACTTCTCCAACCACGCGCACGGTTCCACGACGGTGCCGTACCCCCCGGCGGCGCCCACCACTAAAAATGACAGGATCTTCAACTGGTCGCCCGTCTCGAAAATTTGTCCGCCGAACGAGGTCAGGTTGTCGGCCATGGCGCCCGGCACAAAGGACGCGCCGGTGACGCTGTAATTGTACGCGCCACTCTGAAACCCCAGCAGCCCGGTCAGTTTGTACAGGCCGACGTTGGTGCGCAGCAACTGGGAACGGCCCCGCACCCGGGTGTTGAAAATGGCATCGTCGAACTGCCGGTAGCGGATGTTCCGGGCGACATCCGTGCCCTTGCTAAGCAATGCCGGCTGGGAGGGAAAGGTGCCGTCCGCCGCCACGCCTTGATCCACAATCTGCTTGGCCGCCGCCAGGTTGGACGCCGTGATCATCGTGGTCAGCCAGGCGGCGTCCTGGGTCACGCTACGAAAGGGAAGCTCGCCTCCGGCGTAGCGGTTGGACGACGCGGCGGGCAGACTGCACGAGGCGGGATACCCCGACACGGGCGGCGGGTCGTCGGGTTTGAAACCGTAAAACAACACCGAGGTGGTGCTGTTGCGCCCGCCGTCCGGCGCCGCATTGGTACTGAGCACGCGATACGGGATATCCATGGAAAGCACGACGTAATCAATTTGATTCGTCAGCCCGCGCCGGGCGAGGGCGTTGGTGAGCGGCGTGAACAAGTGCGATTCAAAATCCGCACGCGACCATTCGACCGGCCCGCCGGGCCAATGGATCCGCACCACATTTTGCGGCGGCACGCCCCGGCGTTCCCGGTAGTAATTGCCCAGCGCGACCGAATTACTGCTGGCCTGGTTGACCACCACAACCACGTTCAAACCGCTCCCACCCGCCAGCAAAAAGGGTGTCCAACCCGCCTGTGCCAGCAGTGCCGCGAAAAACCATAGCCGTGTGTGCATGGGGCAATCATGGCGCAAAACCGGGCGGGAACAAGTTCACGATTGAAAAGCCCGGCGGGGGAGTCCACAGTCTTGCCGCATCACGCTCACGATCCATGCGGATACAAACAAACAAACCCATCATGCCCCCGAAGCAAAGCCGTTCGCGCCCGCGACGGGCCGGGGTTCTCCTCCTGTCCCTGCTCGCCGCGCCGGCCTTGGCGGAAACCGCCACCGCTCCGGCGGCTCCGGCCACGCATTCGGTGCCGGGCGTCGTGGTGGATTATCGCCCGCAGGCGTCCGGCCTTTATCTCGGATCACCCAGTCTGGCCGTGCTGCCGAATGGCGATTACCTCGCTTCGCATGATTTCTTCGGGCCCCAAAGCCACGAACACGAATGCCCGACGGTGGCCGTGTTTCGCTCCGCCGACCGCGGCGAATCCTGGAAGGAAATTGCGCGGTTGAACTGTCTGTTCTGGGCCAATCTCTTTACCCATCGCGGCGCGGTGTATCTGATGGGCACCGACAAACATCACGGTCGCATTGTCATCCGCCGGTCCACGGACCACGGCATGACCTGGACTGAACCGCGCGATGCCACGAGCGGACTGCTCACGCCACAAGGTCAGTACCACACCGCGCCGGTGCCCGTGGTCGAGCACGAGGGCCGGTTGTGGCGCGCGTTCGAGGATGCCATGGGCGGGCTGCTCTGGGGCATGCGCTATCGCGCCGGCATGTTATCCGTGCCAGCGCACGCGGACCTGCTCCAAGCCACGAACTGGACGTTCAGCAATTTTCTGCCACGCGATTCGAACTGGCTGAACGGCGATTTCCGCGCCTGGCTCGAAGGCAACGCGGTGGTGGCCCACGACGGGCGTATCGTCAATCTCCTGCGCGTGGACACGCCGGGTTGTCCAGAAAAGATGGCGCTCGTGAACATCAGCACCGATGGCCGGACGGCGACGTTCGATCCCGCCACCGGCATCATTGATTTCCCCGGCGGCGCGAAAAAATTCACCATCCGTCCCGATCCGCGCGGGGATCTGTACTGGTCGCTGGCCACTCTCGTGCCGCCGCGCCATCAAAACGCGGGTCGGCCCGGCGGCATCCGTAATACGCTCGCGCTGATGGCGTCGCACGATCTGCGCCACTGGACCACGCGTTGCCTTCTGCTTTACCATCCGGATACGGCCAAACATGGTTTCCAATACCCGGACTGGTTATTCGACGGTGATGATTTGATTGCCGTGGTGCGCACCGCGTACGAGGATGGCCGGGGCGGGGCGCGCAATAATCACGACGCCAATTACCTCACCTTTCATCGCTGGAAAAACTTCCGCGCCCTGACGCTGGCGGATTCCGTGCCACTGCCCGGAGCGGTCATCGTCGAGACCGACGATTTCCTCGTCACCGGTTTTGGGTGGACCCTGGCCAAACTAACGAATGGGGCCAAGGCATTTGCCAACCGCAATTACGTCTGGGCAGAAATCCCGCCCTCGTTCGCCGGTTATGATTACACCCAAACCGCCGGCGGTGAGCACGCCCAAATCCGCGTGCGCGCCAAGCGGGAGGCGGTCCTGCACCTCGCGGCCACTTCGGCGCCGCAGGGAGCGGCGGCCGCAGGGTGGACTCCGGTCGGGGACGCCCGTTTCCATTACACCGACCGCCATCGCACCGCGCTGCAAGTGTTCGCCCGCCCGTTGTCCGCCAGTGAGGAAATTGAAATTCCCCAGGACAACTGGGCCGGGCGACTGGTGTTGCTCCCGCCCAAGTAACCGTATGCATGACTCCCCTGCCCTCTCTCTGCCGCGTCCCTTGCGCGGCATCGTGCCGCCCATGATCACGCCGCTCCGGGCGCGCGACGAACTGGATGTGCCCGGCTTGGAGCGGCTCATCGAGCACATCCTCGCCGGGGGCGTGCGGGGTTTGTTCATTCTCGGCACGAGCGGTGAAGCGCCGAGTCTCAGCTATCGCTTGCGTCGGGAATTGATTGATCGCACCTGCCGCCAGGTTGCCGGGCGCGTGCCCGTACTGGTGGGCGTCACGGATACGTCGTTCGTCGAGTTGCTGAACCTCGCGCGCCATGCCGCGGAAGCCGGCGCGGCGGCGCTGGTGCTGGCGGCGCCGTATTACTTTCCCCCGGGGCAGGCCGAACTGCTCGAATTCCTGGACCGTCTGCTGCCGGAACTGCCGCTGCCGCTCTTCCTCTACAACATGCCGCAGATGACCAAGGTGTCGTTCGAACTCGAAACCGTGCGCCGCGTGTTGTCCGAAGAAAAGATCGTCGGCATCAAGGACAGCTCCGGCGATCTGGGTTACTTTGACCAGCTGCTCGAATTGAAACGTCAACGCTCCGGCTGGTCCGTGTTGGTGGGCCCGGAACATCTGCTGGCGGAGACGCTGCGGCGCGGCGGCGATGGCGGCGTGACCGGCGGTGCCAATTATCATCCGCGGCTCTTCGTAGAATTGTTCGAGGCGGTGACCCGCTCCGATCCGGCGCGCGCGGCGGAACTGCAACGGCAGGTGCTCGCGCTCGGCGCGTTGTATACCGTGGGCCACCACGCCTCGTCAGTGGTCAAAGGCATGAAATGCGCCTGTGCGTTGCTGGGGTTGTGCGACGATTTCATGGCTGAACCGTTCCGGCGCTTCCGCGAACCGGAGCGGGAAAAGGTCCGCGCCATCCTGCGGCGGACCGGTTTGCTCGCTTGAATCCGTGACCGCGATCCCTCATGCGCCCGTCCCCGTTTCCCCGCCGATTGGTCGCGCTGTTGTTGACGGCGGTTTGGGTTGCCCCTGATTTCGTCATGACCGCGAATGCCACCTCCGCAAAAAATGATTTCGTCCGCGAACGGCAAATCACCCGCGGCCCGGGCGGGCGCATCCTCACCAACACGGGCGTCTGGTCGCCGGATGGCCGCTGGATTGTGTACGACACGCGCAGCGATGCCGCGGGCGACCGCTTCGATGGACCCACGATTGAAATGGTCAACGTGGACACCGGCGAGGTGCGCGAACTATATCGGGCGCGCCACGGGGCGCATTGCGGCGTGGCCACCTTCCATCCGCGCGCAGCGAAGGTCGTTTTCATTCGCGGCCCGGAACATCCCACGCCCGACTGGCAATACACCGCCTTCCACCGGCAGGGTGTGATTGTGGACACGTCGCGCCCAGGCACGGTGATGAATCTTGATGCGCGCGACCTCACGCCGCCGTTCACAGCCGGCGCGCTGCGCGGCGGGTCGCATGTCCATGTGTGGGACGCCGCGGGCGAATGGGTCAGCTTCACCTACGAGGACCACGTGCTGGCGCAATTCAAGGAAGCGTCGGCGACCCACGACCTCAATCTCCGCAACCTCGGCGTGAGCGTGCCACGCGTCGGCGGGGTGCGGGTGGACCGGGATCATCCACGCAATCACGATGGGGAATACTTCACGGTGTTGGTCTCGCGCACCACGGCGCAACCCCGGCCCGGCTCGGATGAAATCAACCGGGCGTTTGAGGAGGGCTGGGTGGGCACCAACGGCTATGTGCGCGCGGATGGTTCGCGCCAACGCCGCGCCCTGGCGTTCCAAGGGCAGGTCGTAACGGCCAACCATCAAACCATGGCCGAAGTGTTCATCGTGGACCTGCCCGAAAACCTGACCCAACCGGGCGACGGGCCGCTCGCCGGCACAGAAACGCGCGCGCCCTTTCCGCCGCGCGGCGTGACCCAACGGCGTCTCACCTTCACGGCGGAACGCCAGTTTCCCGGTCTGCAAGGGCCGCGTCACTGGTTACGCAGCGCGCCGGACGGCTCACGCATCGCGTTTCTGATGAAAGACGACGCCGGCGTGGTGCAGCTCTGGACGGTTTCTCCCCACGGCGGCCCGCCCCGCCAACTCACCCGCAATCCGCATCCCATCGCGTCCGCCTTCACTTGGAGCCCGGATGGCCGCCATCTGGCGCACGTCATGGATAACAGCGTTTGCGTGACCGATGCCCGCACCGGCGAGATGCGTCGTATCACCCCGCGCACCGCGGACGCCCTCGCCCCCCGCCCCGAGGCATGCGTCTTCTCGCCGGACGGCCGCCAGATTGCCTTCGTGCGCCGCCTGACTGAGGGCGGGGTGACAGCCAACCAGATTTTTGTCGCCCCCCTCAACGATTGACGAGGCCGTGATCTGACCCTGCTTCGGTTTGGCGAGCCTCTTTGGATCGGGTTTTCTCATTGGCAAGGGAGGGACATTCCGCCGGGATGCTCCGCCCGCGTCCAGCGGGCGGAACCAGCCAGACGGGATGCACGTAGCACGGAGGTTGCGCCGCGTGAGGGCACGCGGCCTACAGGTGTTGTAGGCCCGGTCCCCTGACCGGGCGTCGTGCGTCGCGGCCCGACGTCCCTACCCGGGCAAGAAT
>MWDV01000102.1 GCA_002070715.1 Verrucomicrobia bacterium ADurb.Bin118 | reverse complement strand
CCCTCCGTCCTTCCCTGACTGGCAGCCTGGCCTTGGCCGTCGTGTTGGGGCTGGTCACGGCGCCCACCGTGTTTGCTGCGACCTCGCCGTATGTTACCCAAGAGATTAACGTGCCGTTGGCCCAGGCGACGGATGACTCGGTCAATGGCGTTTTGCCGTTTTTCTGGAGTCACGAAGTGATCGAAGGTCAGATTGAAAGTCTGACGGATGCCGTCTCCGCCAGTTCCCCGACGGCGAGTGTGATTGTGGGGCCGGAGAACACTTGGGTGGGGATTGCGTGGGATTTTGGCGATCCACCAGCCGGTCATGTCTGGCGCCTGGATCGCTTTGATGCGTGGATTGCAGGGGGCGACAACCTGCGCAAGGGTTACCGTGCGGATCTCTCGGTCTCGCTCTCGGGATTCATTGATGATTTCTGGATCATCCCCAATTCGATGCACTGGGCGGATTTGAAGCAAAATGACCAGTTCAATCACATCCGCTATGATTTTCCCGATAAATTTATTCTGGGCAATAAACCGGATAATGACCGGTATCCGGTCATGGGTTTCCGTTTCCTGCGGCTTAACAGTCGGGGCGCGCAGGTGGATGGCAAAGATTGGCAAACCCGTTTTGTCGAAATAGACATCTGGGTCACTGCGGTACCGCTTCCGGAGGAGGGACCCGTAATCCACCGGCTCACCTGGAACCCGACGAACCAGATGCTGGGCTTCTCTTGGGACGCGATTCTTGGTCGCTATTACGAAGTGCAATCCAACACCGATCCCAGCAATCCCAACTGGACGCCGCTGGAGACGATCTACTGCCAAGTCCCACGCCTGTCGTACTCGAATCTCATAACCGAACCTCAAGGCTTTTATCGGGTAATGAAGCAGCCGTGGTGACGGCGAACGCGGGTACGGGCCCGTTGCCGCATTACCTGAATTCCGGCGGCCCGGTGGCAGTGGGCGGATGCGGGAGAAGGCAAATGGTTTCCCGTCCTGAAAACCGTCCATGTGCTCTTTATCGCGGTGGGTAAAAACTGTGGCGGGATCCCGGCCGCCGGGCCATACTCCATCCCCGCATGAAGCGCAAAATACTGGTCATTCTTTCCAACCGCTGGAACCGGATGCAACCGCCCCGGTTCTTGGAACTGGTTTGCGATGCCCAAGGCAACATTTTCCAGCAGCGGGCGTTGCGTCGTCCGCCGCGCCTCCCGCAATACGATGAAGTTTGGGAAAACGACGAGGCGCGAACCGACTTCGATTCCTGTCACAACTTCCGTCGTCACTACGGGCATCCGCTGGCCAAACGGGCGACCCCCACCCGCTCGCGCCGACGCTCCTGATTGCGCCAGTGACGGACCGCCGCGCGGGCTTTGAGTCAGGGGCGCGCGGCACAGTCCCTTTGCGCAGTGGGAGATGAACCGGAAGCCCGGCTTGGCGGCGTAAGATCCGTTCCCGACTTTCGCGATCCCCTCCCGCGGCGTTAATTCGCCCGGGCCAGTTGTTCCGCGCCCCAGCGCAGGAGGCGTTCGGTGGTTTCCCAGTTGATACAGGGATCGGTGATGGAAACGCCGTACTGGAGTTCGTTGACCGGTCGAGGGAACGGCTGGTTGCCTTCGTGGAGATTGCTTTCGACCATCATGCCGATCAAAGACCGCGTGCCGCCCACGCGCTGCTCGATCACGCTGCGCCAGACATCCTCCTGCCGCGCGGGCACCTTGCCGGAATTGGCGTGGCTGCAATCCACCATCAACGCGCACGGCAACCCGGCCTGGGTCAGTTGTTGTTCGGCGTGGTGGATGCTGGCCGCATCGTAATTTGTCGTGCCGCGTCCCCCGCGCAACACGAGATGACCGGCGGGGTTGCCGGTGGTGCGCACGATGCTGGTGAAACCGAATTCGTCCACCCCCAGAAAATTATGGGAATGCCGCGCCGCGCCCATGGCGTCAATCGCCACCTGCAGACTGCCGTCGGTGGTATTTTTGAAACCGACGGGCATGGAGAGGCCGCTGGCCATCTCGCGGTGTGTCTGGGATTCCGTGGTGCGCGCGCCGATGGCGGACCAGGAGATCAGATCGGCAATGTATTGCGGCACAATGGGGTCGAGAAATTCGGTGCCGGCGGGCAACCCCAGGCCGTTGATATCCAAAAGTAGTTGCCGCGCCAGCCGCAGCCCTTCTTCAATCTCATAACTGCCATCCAGCCGCGGATCATTGATCAATCCCTTCCAGCCAATCGTCGTGCGTGGTTTCTCGAAATAAACGCGCATGATGATTTCCATCTGGTCCGCCAGTTCCGCGCGCACCCGCGCCAGCCGCGCGGCGTAGTCCAGTGCGCCCCGGGGATCGTGGATGGAACAGGGACCGACGACCACCAGCAGCCGCGGGTCCTGCCGTTCGAGAATGCGCACGACCGCCTGGCGGGTGGCGACCACCAAACGCGCGGCGGTTTCCGGCGACGGCAGCGCGCCGCAGATGGCTTTGGGCGGCCGCAACGGCTCCAAAGCGCGCACGTGCAAGTTTTGCGTCTGAATCATGGAGTAATTATCGGCGATAATGGGCGCGGGTCAAAGGCGGATTCTTCGGGCGCCCCCGCAAACCCGCTCGACAAACCGCCCCGGACCCGTAGGTTGACCTGCATTCGCAATATGAACGATCCACGTTACACCAAATTGGCCCGCCTGTTGGTCCAGTATTCCCTCCGCGTCAAACCGGGCGACCATGTGTTGCTCGACATGATTGACGTGCCAGACGCCATGACCGTGGCGCTGATGCGCGCGGTGCGGGCGGCCCGGGCCACGCCGGTGGTCGAAGTCCGGCATTCGCGCGTCACCCGGGAAATCCTGCGCGGGACCAACCCCCGCCATGCCGGACTGCTCCGCGACCTCGAACTCGCGCGGATGAAAAAAATGCAGGGATACATCGCCATCCGCGGCGCGGACAACATGAATGAGAACGCCGACGTATCCAGCGATTGCCTGGCGTTGTACGCCCGGATCACCCGGCCGGTCCTCAACTGGCGCGTAAACAAAACCCGTTGGTGCGTTCTGCGCTGGCCCACGCCGAGCCTGGCCCAGGCGGCCAACATGAGCACCGAGGCGTTTGAGGATTTCTACTTCGACGTCTGCACGATGGATTACCGCAAAATGGCCCGGGCAATGATTCCGCTGCATCGGCGCATGCAAAACGCGGACCGCGTGCACATCAAATCGCCCGGCACCGATCTCTCCTTCAGCATCAAAGGCATTGGCGCGAAAATGTGCGAGGGCCTGCTCAACATTCCCGATGGCGAAGTGTTTTCCTGCCCGGTCAAAAACTCGGTGAACGGCGTCATCCAGTTCAATACGCCCACGATTTACGCCGGAACGAAGTTTGAAAACGTGCGGCTGGAATTCCGGGAGGGCCGGATCATCCAAGCCACGAGCAGCAACACCAAGAAATTGAACGCCATCCTGGACACCGACGCCGGGGCGCGATACGTCGGCGAGTTCGCGCTGGGATTCAATCCCCATATTCTGAATCCGATGTGCGACATTTTGTTCGATGAGAAGATCGCCGGCTCGCTGCATTTCACCCCGGGCCAGGCCTACGAGATTTGCGGCAACGGCAACCGCAGCGCCATTCATTGGGATATGGTGCTCATTCAGCGCCGGGATTGGGGCGGCGGGGAAATCTGGTTCGACGGCGAACTCATTCGCAAGGACGGCCTCTTCCTGCCCAAAGACCTGCAGCCGCTGAATCCGGATCGGTTGAAGTAAGTTCCAAGCACCGGCGCTCCCGCCTTTCACACCACCGCGGGAGCGCCATCGAATCTGGCGGATCAACCAGCCGGAAACCCGGCCGTTGGATGGTTCGTTCCGCGTCGGTTCCGCAGGCGTCGCGACCGGCAAACCAGTTGACAGTCCACACATTCACGCGTTTAGTGTGCGCATGGTTCATCATGGTTATTGGGGCGGGGCTCGGTGGATTTCTCTCTTTAGTCGTCTGGGGCACCTCCCATTCGCCGCTGGCTTGAGCAAACCGAAGTTTCCGGGTTCACCCGCGCGGAACGATCAATACTACGCCCGGATGTGGCGCTGCCTGAGCGCGCTGGCCGGGGTGTGGTTCGTTGGTTCGTCAGCTGCGGCGGAAGTCTTGAGCATCGCGCACCGGGGCAACTCGCTGTATGCCCCGGAGAACACCGTGGCCGCTTTCACCGCCGCGTGGGGCAAGTCGGACTTGGTGGAATCCGACGTGCATGTGACCCACGACGGGCACTTGGTGATCATGCACGACGCCACCGTGAACCGGACGACGGATGGGACCGGCGCCATTTCCGCCCTGACCCTGGCGCAAATCAAGGCGCTGGACGCGGGGTTCTGGTTCAGCCCTGATTTCATCGGGGAACGCGTGCCCACCTTCGAGGAAATGGTGTCCAGCATTCTGCCCCATGCCACGCCGCTCATTGAACACAAGGCGGGCAGCGCGGCGGCTTATGTCGCGGAGTTGCGGCGGTTGAATGTGGTGAGCAATGTGGTCGTGCAATCGTTCAACTGGTCGTTTCTAGCCGGCGTGCGCGCGCTCGAACCGGGCATTCGGTTGTGCGCCCTCGGCAGTGGCACGCTGACGTCCGCCCATCTGACCGATATCATCAACACCGGCGCGGACACCGTCGCGTGGGCCAAGGGCAATGTCTCCCCTGCGGAGGTGGCCCTGGTGCATGACCGGGGGTTGAAACTCTTTGTCTGGACGGTGGACAGCGGCGTGGAGATCGGGAATTTCATTGAGATGGGCGTGGACGGAATCATCTCCAACGATCCGGCCCGCGTGCGGCAGGTGCAACAGGGCGTGAACACCAACCTGCTGACCGATCTCAATCGTGAACTGGTGGCGTATTGGAATCTGGACGACGGCTTGGCGAATCCTTTTGCCACCCATGTGCGGGACGCCGTTGGCACCAACCACGGCACGTTGATTCGCACGGACGCCGCCTCGCATTGGTTTCCTTCCGAGGTGGCGAAGCTGGGCGGCTGCGTGAAGGTGGAAGGCACCAACGCCTACATCAACCTGCCGCCCACCGAGGCGTTGGACATCAACACCAACGAACTGACCCTTTCCCTCTGGCTCTGGCTGCCGCAATTGCCGAGCGAACTGACGACCAGCTTCGGCGCCATCCTGGATTCCGCGGCCGATTGCTATGTGCTGTATCTGGACCGCGGCAATCGCGAATTGCGGTTCAAGGTCACGGACGTGGCCGGACACGCCGCCCGCCCGGGCATCGCCGAGGTGCTGCTGCCCACCCAAGAGTGGGTGCATGTGGCCGCGACATATTCCGGGAACGCCGAACCGGGTGCGGGCGAAGCCATCATCTACCTCAATGGCCGGCCGCGCGATTCGCACACCGGCCGGGACGGCAGCGCGCCTCCTTCGGGATTGACCGGCAATGTCAAGCCCGGCCAGCTCGCTTCGCTCGGACGCGAGGGCCCGACCGGCGGGAATTATTTCACCGGCTTTGTGGATGACGTGGCGCTCTGGCGGCGGGCGCTCACGCCAGGTGATGTGGCGCGCATTTACGCGGGCGGACAGGCCGGACGGAGTCTGGGTGAATTGCTGCAGGAGCCGGTTCCCCAAGTGCGGCTGACCGCCATCGAGCTCGTCGCCGCCGGCACCCAGGTGGCCATTCGTTTCCAGAACAGCGGCCCGTGGACGACGTTCCGGCTGGAGCGCGCCGCGCATTGCCAGGGACCTTTCACGCCCGTGACGGACTTGACGCCTGTGGACTTGGGCGACGGGATGTTTCAATTCCTCTGCCCGCTGGCGGCGGAAGGAATGGAGTATTTCCGCATCGCCGGCAATTAACTGCTGAGCACAATCAGAGCTGGTGAGGCCGACCGGATACGGCTGGGTGTCTCTGGCTCACGATCCCAGTCAGAATACGGCCTGATTCCCGACCCCCGCGACGGCCCGCGCGCGCGCCGCCGCCCTCCCGGTGGCCAGTTGGAGTTTGACGATGCAGCGTGGGCATCCTTACGTTGTGCGCCCATGAGCGCCTCTCCGCAGGTGAGCCTGCTGATCCCGACGCATAACAACGCCCGCACTGTGGCCGAAACCATCGCGTCCTGCATTGGGCAGACGTTTCGTGATCTGGAGATTTTGATCTCCGACGAGGCCAGCACGGACGGCACCCGCGAAATTTTGCACAAGCTGGCGGCGACCGATCCGCGTCTCCGCGTGATGACCAGCGACGAAAACTCCGGGCCGTTGCGCGCCTGGCGGAAACTGTTGTACGAGGCGCGGGGCGAGTATTGCACGTGGGTCTGGTCGGACGACCTGCTCCTGCCCCGCTATGTGGAGGTGTTGCGCGGTGCGTTGGTGCAAAACCCGACGCACTGGCTGGCCGGTTGCAACGCCTACCGCTACTATTATTCCGCCGACCCCAACCTCCCCGTGCCGCCCGCCACCCTGGACCCGCCGGACCCGAGCTGGGGTTTGTTGAACGAACGTTACGCCACGGCCACCATCAAAGGCGACGCCTACGCCCTGGGCATTTTTGCGAAGGTTTATCCGGTCACCCAGATGTGCAATCTGTTCCGCACCGCCGCCGTGAAACAGGTGTTCGATAATTACATTCAACTGGAGAACCCGTTTGGCTTCGACTACGCGCGGATGGCGTATGGCAACGACGTGGCGTTTCTGAGTGAGATGGGCTTGCGCTCCGGCGAGCTGGTGCAAGTGGGCGACCCCCTCGTGGTGGCGCGTTCCACCCCGAACAGCCTGACCGAACGGTTGATCAAGAAGGATCGCTGGCAATACTGGCTGCAATACACGTGGGCCTTTTATTACGGCTGGTCGAAATGCCGCGCGTTGTCGCCGCGCATGAATACGTTGATCAATCTGGCGCTCGACCGGGTCCATTTCTGCAACATCCCCTACGGCGTGAAGAACGGACGCTGGCCGCGCTACCGTAATCCGTTCCGCGCGGCCCGGGCGCTGGGATTCATCCTGCGGCACGACCGGCATTTCAAGAAGGACGCCGGCCCCGACACCATGGAAGCCTACCTGGCGCGACACTGAAATCGGCGGAGAACGCGAACGGCACCCCCGGCGGCCACTCGCGGCTCGACTCCGGTCGCGGCCCGGCCTACGTTTTCCGCCATGCGCGAAGCATCCCTGAATTTTCTGCGAACGCTGGTCAACACGCCCAGTCCGGTGGGCCACGAAACCCGGGGCCAACGGGTCTGGCTCGATTACGTCAGCCCCTTTGCCGACGAAACTTTTTCCGACGCCTACGGCAACTGTGTCGCCGTGCTCAATCAAGGCGGGTCACCCCGGCTCATGCTGGCGGCGCACGCGGACGAAATCGCCCTGGCGGTGAATTACATTGATGAGCACGGCTACCTCTACGTGCGGCGGATGGGCGGCGTGGATGCGGCCATTACCAAGGCGCAGCGAGTGGTCATTCATACCGCCAAAGGTCCGGTCAAGGGCGTGGTGGGCAACGTCGCCCCGCATCTTACCAGCAAGGACAACGACAACCGTAACCCCCCCAAGATTCACGAGCTGTTCATTGACATCGGCGCGGGCAAACGCAGCACAGCTGAAAAGCTCGTGCGCATCGGCGATCCCATCACCCTCGCGGATGAATTCGACCTGTTGCGGAACAACCTGGCGGTGGCGCGGGCGTTTGACAATCGGATCGGCACGTTCGCCGTGGCCGAGGCGCTGCGGCTGCTCAAGGAATCGAAGACCCGGTTGCGCGCGGAAGTTTGCGCGGTCTCCAATGTGCAGGAGGAGGTGGGGCTGCTGGGCGCGCGGCAGATTGCTTACACGCTCAAACCGGACATCGCCTTGGTGGTGGATGTCACCCACGCCACGGATTATCCCACCGTGAGCAAGGCGCAGCACGGCGACGTGAAGCTGGGCAAAGGCCCGACAATCACGCACGGCGGATGCAATCATCCGGAAGTGGTCGCGCGCATTGAAGCGGTGGCCCGGACGAAGAAGATCCCGCTCCAACACGAAGCCATGTCCTCAACCAGCGGCACGGATACCGACGTGATTTTCTGGACGCGCGGCGGCATTCCCAGCGCGCTGATCAGCCTGCCGAACCGTTACATGCATTCCCCCGTGGAAGTCGTGAGCCTGGCGGACTTGGAACAGATTCCGCAATTGCTGGCCGCCTTCGCCGCCTCGCTCAAGGCGGGTGAACAGTTCAAGGTGAAAATCTAGCAGCGCGGCGCCGCCGGTGGGGCAGGACGACGATCGGAGGCCGGAGATTTCGCGACGGAGCTGGCGTTCATGACGATCCTCTTCATTACCGGCACGGA
>MWDV01000101.1 GCA_002070715.1 Verrucomicrobia bacterium ADurb.Bin118 | reverse complement strand
ATCTTCGCCGGCTGCAACGAGGCGCCGGGCGAGGTGGTGGAAATCAGCGGGAAACTCTACAAACAATACCGGGGCATGGGCAGTCTGGCGGCCATGAAGATCGGTTCCGCCACCCGGTACGGCCACACACCAAATCCCACGGCAAAGGTGGCGGCGGAAGGCATTGAGGCTTTGAAAGAAGCGGTGGGATCGGTGGACCGCGTGCTGGCCCAACTGATCGGCGGCATGCAAAGCGGCATGGGCTATTTGGGAGCGGCCAACCTGGCCCAACTGCGCGATAAAGCGCGTTACATCCGCGTCAGCGCCGCCGGCATGAAAGAGGCCGTCCCCCACGACGTGGTGGAATTAAAGACCGGACACTGACGGCAATTCGGGTCACTGAACTGTCGCCCGGCGTTTCCCGGCCCAACGGCTTTTCTGGTCACCCTCGACTTTTGGAAAGGCGCTAAAACCGGATGGGCTCGTTCAACGTGCCGCATTGTGCGCAGCGCGAACGGTCCACGTCGGCATCATCGGTGTAAACGTGGCCGCATTTGACGCATCGGAAAATGCGGTCCTCATCCCGGGAGGGACGAAATCGTCGCCGGCGGGCCTCCGTGTACAGCGTCAACAAGGTCAACGCCGCCAGCAAACCGGCCACGTAAGCAAAGATGAGTGCGTCCGGCGACATGATCAGGGCTTCGCCGCAGGTTGATCGTCCACCGGCGGCAAAGTCTGCCACTCGAACACCAAAGTGCCCCATGCCAGACGCGAAACCGGACGGTGCGTTTCCGGATCATGCGGGAGTGGGGCAAACTGCGCAGCGCCGGCCAGCCGAAGCGCCTCCTCATCCGCCTCCCGCAGTCCGCTGGAAACCAGCAAAACCTCGGAAAGCACGTTGCCGTCGGCGTTCACCAGAACATGCACAATGCTGTTGGTAAGCAGATCCGCCTGCGGCCAGCCTCGCAAGGCGGGCGGATGAAGCAGGGACCGGGCGACTAACGGGCCTTCCACCCGCAAACTCGAGGGGGCGGCGGTCGCCGGGGTAATGGGATGCGTTTCCGCCGGGGACAACTGGAGTTCGGGTTGGATGGCCACATCAAAGGCGACCGGCGGATTCGTTTGGAGAAAATGCCGGATCCCCCACCCGAGGGTTTGGGCGTCGAGCGCGAGCCAACGGGGAGGCCCGGACCATTCCGGCGGTTGATAACCGGGCGCCGGCGCGTTCATCCAAGCGGCGCCGGAAAATCCCCGGGGATGTCCCCGCGCGAACAACGTGGGATCGGTAAGCGCCCAGACGCCGGTGATGGCGGCGTCCGGTAGCCGGAATTGCGGCGCGAGGGATGCCGTCCGGCGCGGAGAAGGGGTGCGCGCACCGAACCAGCCCAGCAGAAAAATGTGGATGAAGAAAAGGAGGCAGAACACGCTGACCCACCGGCGGCGCGACCACGGCTGTCTCCCCACCGCATTTTCGCTCATGGCGGGTCGGTCGTTAGCGGCGGAGGCAGGGTGGCCAGCAGGGCGTCATGGATTCCCGCCTCGCGGGCCAGAAGCGCCAGTTGAATCAACATCGCGTAGCTGACCTGGGCATCGGCCTGCACCACCAACGTGAGGGGTTCGGGCGCCTCGGCGGCGGCTGCTTGCAGACGTTCCCGCAACACTGGCCCGGCGATTTCCTGGTTTTGGAAGTAATAACGTCCGCTGGAATCCACCGCCACTTCGACGGTCGGCCGGTCCGTGCCCGGCAAATCAGTCGCCGCCGGCAGTTGCAGCCGCACCCCCGGAGTGTACACCAATCGCGTCAACAACAGAAACACCACCAACAACAGGAACACCCCCGCAAACGCCGCGACGTCCAGCTGGCCGCGGAATGGTTTGACGCTGACCGGGTATCTCATGACGCGGTCGTGTCTCCGGGATCGGTGACGATGTTCACGATTTCCGTCGCTGCGCGTTCCATGTCCAGCACGATGGCGTTCACCCGGCTGACCAGATAATTGTAGCCGGCGTAGGCGGGGATGGCCACGGCCAGCCCGGCTGCCATGCAAATCAGCGCCTGCCAGAGGCCCTGCGAAAGCTGGCCCAGATGGGCGTACAGTCCGGCGGCTTCGAGACGCTGAAACACCTTGATGAACCCCAGCACGGTACCCAGCAATCCGAGCAGGGGCGCGAGTTGCGAAATCGTGGCCAGCAGATTCAGTCGCCGTTCCAGGCGCGGCACTTCGGCCAAGCCCGCTTCCTCCAACGCTTCCCGCAGCCGCTCGCGGCCTTGATCGCGATTGAGGATGGCGGTCTTGACCAGATGCGAAACCGGCCCCGGGGTGGCGTCACAAATGGAAACCGCCTCGACAATGTTGTCGCGCTTGAGCACCGTGCGCACTCCGTTAAGGAATTCGGTGGAATTGATTTGGGCGCGGTGTAAATGGAGCGCGCGTTCGATGAACACCGCCACGGCCGCGACGCTCGCCAGCAAGAGCACCCACATCATCGCCCCACCATAGGACAGCACGTTTGGCAACATGACCGTGTTATAGAATTCCCCGGCCCGGTTTCCAAGTGCCAAGTTACGGCCCGCTGGGATGAACTGGCTACATCATGTCCCCCTGAGCCGGTCGAGCGAACGGTGGCCAAATTGCAGGTGATCCGTCAGCGCCGTTGCCAAGCACTCAAGCGCATCTGGCGTAAAGTCCGCCTGAATGCAGACGAGGCTTCCTCCCGCCAAAAGCACCGGTCCAGACGACCATGAACCCCACCAAACACTTCACCACGCCAAAAACCAAGGCAAAGGAGGTCACGAGGTCCCCAGTCTTTCCCCGTTGCACGCAAAACGGTACTTGACCGTTGGCAACCAATTCTTTCAATTGCTGGCCGATAGTTCTACACGCCGGCATGCACGCATTTCAATTCACATGGGTCGCCTGAAACAGGTTTACTCCCGCCTCAGCCAGTCCGCCGTCGCCTGGTCCTGGATCATGAACGGCCTGCGCCTCACGGCGGGCATTGTCGTCCTCCCCTTGCTGGCGACCAAACTCGCCAAGCCCGATTTCGACATGTATTTTGTGTTCCTGAGCTTGGCGGCGTTGGTGCCGATCTTGGATCTGGGGTTTGCCGTCAGCATCGGACGGGCGGTCAGTTACGCAATGGGAGGAGCCGCTGAACTCAAGGCACAGGGATTTGTACCGCGGGAAAGTGCCTCCGGTCCCAACTACGTGTTGCTTGGGAAATTACTACACACCACGCGCCGGATTTATCGCCTGCTGTCTTTGGGAACGGCGGTGTTGCTTGGTAGTTTTGGTACAGTCATGGTCGCCCAAGCGGTATCCGAAACCACGCTGCCCCGTCTGACGTGGGCGGCTTGGGGACTGACACTGGGAGCGGTGTTATGGGAAATTTACAGCGGGTGGTGGAATGTTTTCCTCCGCCACATGAATCAAGTGCTGGCCAGCACGCAGCAATTGGCCCTGGCCCAAGCCGTAAAGATCACGCTCAGTTGCGTCCTCTTGCTGGCGGGCGCAGACCTGCTCAGCGTGCCGCTGGCCACGCTGGTTTCCAGCTTTCTTCAACGGTATCTGGCACGACGACAGGTCCGCCGCCTACTGGGGACAACCCCGCCTGAAATCGCGAGCGGCGAAGCTCGAGCGCTCGTGGCCACCCTGTGGCCAAACAGTTGGCGGGTGGGTCTCCAGTTCCTGAGCGGCTACCTTGCCGGACACGCCAACACGCTCATTTGCCTGCCGCTGCTGGGGTTGGCCGCCGGTGGCATGTACGGGTTTTCGCTGCAACTCATTGGCATTTGCTCCAGCATGGCTCAAGTGTGGACGCTGGTGAAATGGCCGCTCATTGGACAACTTCGCATCCAACAGGACCATGCGGCGTTGCGACGGCTGATCTGGCCGCGGGTGTGGTTGCAGTATCTGACTTATGCCGCGCTGGCCATCGGCGTCATCATCGTCGTGCCGGCATTGCTCAAGTGGCGGGGGTCGGAAAAAGCACTGCTGCCGCCGCTGTGGCTGGGACTGCTCGCCCTGCACGGTTTCTTGGAAATGAACTATGTCTTTTGGGGCACCCTCATCTCCACGGAAAACCGGACGCCGTTCACCTGGCCCATCATTATTTCCAATCTGATCAGCTTCATCCTGGTGTTAACGCTGCTGAAAACCACCCCTTTGGGCTTGGGCGCGCTGGCGGTGTCCCCCCTGCTGGTTAACAGTCTTTATAACCACTGGAAATGGCCGCGCGAAGGCGCGCGCAGCATTCACACGACCTGGTGGCGGTTCCTCTGGCGGGTAGAGTGAGCGAAGCTGATCCAGCCAACTGAAACCGCAGTTTGGGACGCCTCTTTGCCGACCCGTCCAATCAAATCGTTGGGCATGAATGCCCGCCACCTTTTGCCGCGTCGTTGCGGTTTGCCTCCCACAGGCGGTAGGGAGGGGATTAATGTCAAAGTGTACCCACATTCGCAGTGAACCACTCTTCGCTCATCCATCGAACCCCATCTTCAGAGGAAGAGACACCGGGCATCGCTCCTGGAGGATGAAACCGGGTTCTTGAAGATGAAAAACGCGAGACGACAAACGGCGCGTCGAGTTGACATGTACAGGTCGGTCATGCAAACTTCGGTCCGGCATGCGCAAATTGTTCACATTCCTCGTGCTTCTGACGTGTGGTTTGCCACTGGGGGCTTGGGGGCAAATGGTTCCTCAAATTCTTGACGACGCCTTCGGCTATCGGCTTCCCAGTCCTCCTGGAGTGGCTGTGTGGTGGTGTGAGGCGACGTATAAGGTGGGCCGGCAGCGGGCGCTTCCTGCGGAAACATCTGCCACGGTAAAAATCGAAGCGGCCCGGAATGAATATGAGCCGTTTCAGATTGTGCTGCGGCCGGATACCGCCCTCAGTAATTTAGTGGTTACGGTTTCGGACTTCGTTCGCTTGGGTGATGGCCCCAGTGCCAGGATTGCCGCCACCAATGTTGAGGTTTGCGCAGTCGAATATGTCCCGGTTGCTATACCGAGCGATAGCATGGGCGTGGCGGGTGAGTGGCCCGATCCGCTTTCACCGTGGCTAGGTGCAATCGTGGTTCCCGCTGGGGCTAATCAGCCGTTGTGGTTTACCGTGTATGTGCCGAAGGATGCACCGGCGGGGGACTACGAGGCGGCGGTCTCGATTTCAGCGGCGGGGCAACCGCCCGTTGTGGTGACGGCGCAATTGCACGTTTTCAATTTTGCCCTTTCAGACGTGACACATACCCGGACAGCGTACTATGCCGATGTACATGTAGATCCGAAATGGCACCGGCTTGCTACGCTTCCTGATCGCCGATTCGTATGGGACCTGTACATGCAGAATTACCGCCGGCACCGGGTTAGCCCTTACTCTGCTCATCTGTACGCTCCTATCACGTGGCAATTACAAGGCGGGGAATTCGTCGTTGATTTTGTAGCTTTCGACGAGGCTATGAGCCGTTATTTGGATGAGTTTAATTTCACCGATTTTAACTTATTTGGGCATAAATCTCCACCGTTTCCCACGAGCCTTGGCGGTCATCCGGCCTTCACGCCCTCATACCAAGAATTGTTTTCGCAGTTAATGGATAAAATTATGGGGCATTTGCGCGAGAAGGGGTGGGCGGAAAAAGCTTATTGTTATTGGATGGATGAGCCCACTCCGGACCGGTATCCACACTTGCTGAACGGGATGGACGCGTTGCAGATTGCTGCGCCGCAGTTGCGCCGTCTGGTTGCTTGGAACAATTATCCGCCGGACCAATATGACTTGCTGCTGAATGGGCGGGTTGACATCTGGACGCCGATTCAAAACATGGCAACGCGGCCCCGATTCTTGGATCGCGGAGGGATGGGGGAGGAAAATTGGTGGTACGTCTGCGTTGGCCCGATGGCGCCTTATCCCAATCTTTTTATAGATCATCCCGCGATTAACCACCGGATCCGCTTCTGGGCGGGAGAGAAATACGGCATCTCAGGAGATTTATATTACGCCGTTAATATGTGGAGCGGACGCAATCCTTGGAACGAAACGCGTACTTGGAATTGGTCGACGGCGAATGGCGACGGTGTCCTTTTGTACCCCCCCACTAAAACGCCCCCCGAAACACCCGTTTTAGCGCCACCGATAAATTCGATCCGATGGGAATTGACGCGGGAGGCGTTGGAAGATGCCGAATATTTTTGGCTAGTTAAGCAACACTTTACCAACGCACTTTTTCGGTTGGGACCGGGAAATCCAGCGCTCGGAGGGGCTGCCGCAGCCCGGGAGGCGGCCTTAGCGCTCGTCGTTAATTTAACCAATTATACCAAGAATCCCAATCAATTATACACCGCCCGGAGAGGCTTGGCGGAGGCGATTGAAACACTTGACACTGGGTCGCCGATGATTGTCAAATCGCCTGTGGCTCAAGCGGTTGCGTTAGGTGAAACCGTGAGTCTATATGCTGAGGCCCTGGGTTGGCCGCCACCCATCTATCAATGGCGGCTAAATGGCTCTGATATTGTGGGGGCAACCAATAGTTCCTTAATTCTTAGCAATTGCAATTCGACTCATACCGGCGCCTACAGTGTTGTCGCAATTAACGCGGCTGGAGTTGCTACGAGTTCTGCGGCCCAAGTGGAGGGCTATTGGTCGGCTACCCCGCGTGTGATCCGTCATCCCACCAGTCTGATTCGCCCGGAGGGCGGGCGTGCCGTTTTTCCCATAACCGCAGTAAGTAAAACCCCCATCTCCTATTTGTGGCTACACAATGGGCGTCCAATAACATCAACCTTTTCGAGCAGGCCCACGTTACTGTTGACCAATCTTTCCACCACACACTCGGGAGACTATAGCGTAATCGTCAGCAATGTTGTCGGCGTTGTAACAAGCCGCGTTGCTCGCCTAATTGTGATAGGGAATTATACCCCAACTTGGTTAATTGATATTAATGAAAAATGGCGTTACCACGACGCCGGAGTGGATCTGGGCGTGGCGTGGCGACCGCCCGGCTATAACGACTCCGCCTGGCAATGCGGCCCCGCGCCGTTGGGGTTTGGCAATGGAGACGAGGCAACCGTATTGGCCTCTGAGACTGACGAAAAGCCCATTACGGTCTATTTCCGACAGGCTTTTGAGGTGGCGGAGGCTTTGTTGGATCGGCCTTTGACCGCGCGCTTGCGGTTGTGTGCCGGGGCGGTGGTGTATTTGAACGGCATGGAGGTTTTTCGCTACAACTTACCTCAAGGTGAGATTGGTTACGACACCCCGGCGTTGGTCCCCGTGACGAGCGGTCACGAGGCGGAATTCATCACTTTCCCATTGTCAGGTGATCTGCTCCATTCCGGCACGAACGTGTTGGCCGTCGAGGTCCATCAACACACCGACACGACAGGGCCGGTGGCGTCTTGGTCGCTGGATGAGGCAACGCCGCCTTGGCAAGATGCTGCGGGAGGGCATGACTTTACAGCCGTGGGCACGGGAGTAAAAAGCGGCCCGGGCCGGTTAAACGGCTGCGTGACCAATAGCGGAGCCGCCTCAAGCTGGCTGCAAACCCCGGACGCACCGGCGTTGCGCTACGCCGGCCCTTTCACGGTGGGGGGCTGGTTTGCTTTTGGCATGGCGACGGGGAACGATCCGGCAACTACTTGTCTGGAAAAGACGGGAGAGTTTCGGCTGTATTACACGGGCACCGCCGTGAATCGCTACCGGTTTGGGGTGGGGGGCGTCGAAGTGCAGGACCAGACCAGCGGCACCACCTCGGGACAGTGGCGTTTTGTGGTGGCGTGGTATGACGGGACGAACGCGAGCATACAGGTGGACAACGGGCCGGTGTATTCCACCGAGGCGCCGCCACCTACGCCCACAAGCAACCCACTAACGGCCCTGAAGCGAGCCGATGGTCCCGGTGGCTTCGCGGCGGACGAGATCTTCTTTTACCCGCGAGTTCTGTCGGCCGGGGAGCGCACCGCTCTGTACACGACGGGATTGCCTGTGGGAATGGCCACCAATACCGCCACGCTGGCTTTTGACCTTGAGTTGGCGGCGGTGGTGGCGCAGCCGCCCGCCTTTGTGGAGGCTCCCAGCAATGTGATGCGACGGGAGGGGGAAAACGCGGCGTTCCGGCTGACGGCGGCCAGCGGCACACCTGTCAGTTACCAGTGGCAGTTCAACGGAACGCCGTTATTGGAGGCAACGGACACGTTGTTGTTCCTGCCGGAGGTAACGCCGGCCCAAGCCGGTTTGTATGCGCTGGTGGCCAGCAATCTGGGTGGCGCGGTGACCAGCGCTCCCGCCCGCTTGACGGTGGTGTCGCCTCCTCCATTGGAAATCGAAACCTTGCCCACGGGGAACATCGCGTTGCAATGGCCGTCCGCCGAGGTGGCGGCCACGTTGCTGAGGTCCACGAACCTGATGGACTGGGAAGCCGTGCTGACGGTGCCGCCCGGGGCTCCGGTCCCCAACTGGTTGATCACCCCCGAGGCTACGGTGACGCAACAATTCTACCGCTTGCGCTTGGATTGGTGAAGTTTCTCGACGTTTGTGGAACCGGACAGTCTCCTTCCAAAAGGAGGCGCTTTGCGGTTTCGTTCAGCCTGAATTTTCTGGATAATACCATTTCCTGTTTGTAGTTGCATTTTGTTGGAGGGCATGACATGAAAGGTTATGCCGAAGCGATTTCATC
>MWDV01000100.1 GCA_002070715.1 Verrucomicrobia bacterium ADurb.Bin118 | reverse complement strand
GTGCGCGTCGTTCACCGGACATCCGTGGAAGGAGCGGAACCATTGCTGGCGCACGGGTTGGTGAGTCTGTGTGTGCTGGATGTCAACCTGTCCGGAGTGCAGGGGGTGTGGGTCATTGAAAAACTGCGGCGGCGCGCGCCCCAGTGTCCGGTTGTTGTGCTGACCGAAGCCCGGCAAAGCGAGTGGGAGGAGGAAGCGTTGCTCCATGGCGTGGCCCAAGTGATTTCCAAGCCGGTCCGCCCGCGCATGTTGCAGGTGATTGTGGACCGGTTGCTGCAAACGCCGGTGAGCGCCTCTTCGCCCGGCGTGGCGTCCAGCACGGAATTTCTCGGTTTGTCCTCCGTGAAAGCCGGCGAATCGGTCGCGGCGCCGTCTTTCCCGTCCCCGCCCGTGCCGAACTTTGAATTGCTGCGTAAGTTTTCCGGTGTGCTGACCTATTCGTTGAATGCGGAAGGCATGATCCGACAGTTCCTGTTGTTGTTGCGCGAAATGTTCAGCGTGAACCGGGCGGTGATTTTTCTGCGTTCCCCCCTCACATCGCCGGGCGTCACCGCTGGTCTGGAGGATAGCCGCCGATTGTCGGCCATGTGTTCCTTGGGAATGGCCCCCGGATTGCTCGAACACTTTGAGTTATCGCTGGACAGCGGCACGGGGGCGTTGATGACCCGGCTGGGACGGATTTTGCGCCGGGGCGGGGACGAGATCGCGCGCACCCCCGAAGCGCAAAAGGAGTTCGAATTGCTGGGCGTAAACGTGGCGGTGCCCATCTTGGACCGGGAACAATTGCTGGGCGTGGCGCTCTTTGACGGGCGGGTGACGGGCGAACCTTTGGTCAACGCCGAGTTGGAAGTGATCTTCCATTTGCTCGAGCAACTCGGCCTGGCCATCCGCAACATCTGGTTGCACGACCAGTTGGCCAGCAATCACGCGACGATGGCCGAGATCCTGCGGGAATTGAGCAGCGCCTGCGTGGTGGTGGGGCGGGAGTTGCAGATCTTACACGCCAACAAGGCCGCGCGCCGGTTTTTTGGCGGGATGGAGCGGAACAGCGGCGAGATGGAATTCAGCGATCTGCCGCAGGAACTCGGCGGCAAGGTTTATCAGGTTTTGCAAACGGGCGCGGCCGTCGCATCGTTCAAATATGAACCGGATACGCCGGCAAAGCCAATTTTCTACGTTTCCATCGTGCCGTTTCACGGACGGGCCGCCGGGTTGCCGGCCGCCGCACTATTGATCGCCGAGGATCGCACCCAAGCGGAGCAGTTGCAGCAATTGGAGATCGAAGCCGCCAACCTGCGGCTGGTCAAGAACATGGCCGACCGTATGGCGCATGAAATCGGCAACGCGCTGGTACCCATCGCAGCGCATCAGCAATTGTTGACCGAGAAATACCGTGATCCGGAGTTTCGCGCCTCGCTCAACGAAGCCCTGGCTGACGGCGTCAAACGAATCAGCCGCCTTATCAGTCAGATGCGGTTCCTGGCGCGGGACGCGGTGCTCTCGCCGGAGGCGGTGCCGTTGGCCGCGCTGGTCGAAGAAGCCTATCAAGAGGCACAGAAATTCCAGCCGACGCACACCAGCCAGTTGCGGTACGAAGACGGGGGCAAACCAATTGTGGTTAATGGGGATCGGGCCGCGCTCCGTCACGCGCTGGCCGAAGTCATGATCAACGCGCTGCAAGCCAATCCAGAAAATCCGAAGATCGGCGTCCGGTTGCAGGACGAGTCCACCGGCAACGGCAAACCGGCGCTGCAGATTGAAGTTCAGGATAACGGCACGGGATTCGCCCCCGAAGTGGCCCAGCAAGCGGCCTCGCCCTTTTTCACGATGCGCAATGTGGGCCTGGGGCTGGGGCTGGCGGTCACGCGGAAGATTATTGAAACCCACCACGGCAAACTGGAAATTGTCCCCACGCCGACCGCAAAAACCGGCATGGTCCGTATCTCGCTGCCGCTTCCGGCGACGGTGTAACCCGGGTTTGGCTCCCGGTGAGGGACTGGTGCGGCGCGGGAGTTGGACGGGGAACGACAACACGGAAGTGCTTGGCGGCGCGTCCGTCCCCATCGTCCTCCCCAGTGCTCCAGGTTTGCACTTGAGCCGTGGTTGGGTTGAATTACGATGACGCCGTGTTCGCCTTTGCTTGGTCAACCTCAAATCCGGTCCGCATCTGCCGGGCCGACTGAATCATGAATGCCGCCCCCGTACTCAATGGTCCTGAATCTCCGGTTGTTGCCCGCAAACGCAAGCCGACCCTCTTGATTGTGGATGATGAAGAAGGTCCACGCCAGACCTTGGAACTCATCTTTAAGGGCGACTACGAGTTGCTTTTGGCGAGCGACGGGCCGACCGCCATTGAGCTGGCCCGCAAGCACCCGGTGGATGTGGCGATCACCGATATTCGCATGGCCGGCATGTCGGGCATCGAGGTGCTGGAACGGTTGAAGCATGTGAATCCCGGAACCGAAGTAGTGGTCATCACCGCGTACGAAACGACGGACACCATGCGGCAGGCGTTGCGATTGCGGGCGTCGGATTACATCAACAAACCCTTTGACGTGGCCAACATCCGCGCGGCCGTGGCCAAGGCGTTGCGCCGGCCCACTCTGGAAGGTGAGATCCGCAACAACGAGGAAATTTTACAGGCGCTGAAGCGTGATTTGAGGCACCATCAGATCGAGGAAAAGATGGACCAGACCCGCGGCGAGATTTACGCCAGCATCATTCACGACATCAATGGTCCGCTTACCGTCATTTCCGGATTCATCCAGTTACTCAACCACCGCATCGGCAACGCGACCCAACTGGACGCGGAGACACTTGAATTCGTCAAGGACCGGCTCAAAATCATCACGCGGCAGGTGACGAGTTGCATTGAGATCTCCCGGCGCTATCTCGGCTTTATGCGGCAAGGGCCCGATGCGACGGCCCCGTCGGTCAGCGTCAATCAACTGCTCAAAGACATGCACCATCTGGTGCGGGTGCATCCCAGTTACCGGGACAACGAGTTTAACGTGCGGCCACTTGAGGCAGAGGTGGCGGTGCGCATGAACGGGACCGATTTCATTCAAGTGCTGCTCAACCTCATCACCAACGCCTTCCAGTGCATGCCGTTGTCGCATCGGGTGGAGGTTTCCGGCCGGGTCCTGGATCAACCGCTCGATCTGTCCAGCCTCCGCGATGGCCCCCAGACGCGGGTGTTCAACATTGAAAATTTCAACAATACCGCGCCGCTGGTGGCCATGACCGTGCGGGATAACGGACCGGGAATCGCCCCGGGATTGTTGGGTAAAATCTTTGAGCCGTATTATACCACCAAAAGCAGCGGGCAGGGCACCGGCTTGGGCCTGCGCATTGTGCGGCGGCTCCTGGAGCACGCCCAGGGGGCTTTGCAGGTGCATTCGGTGGTGAACGAGGGGACGGCCATGACGGTCTATTTCCCCGCCGTGCGGTTGCCGGGTGATTAAGGGCGTGTGACGTTATCCACCCGTACCGCGCTGACCTACCGCCATGAACGCTGGCGGGCGGTGGCCTCCGGCGTCTTGGAAACCGCCGGCACGACTTTCCTTCTGCTCATTGCGGTGCGCTGGTTTCACGCCGGCGCATTAGCCAAAGCCTTCATCGCCGGCGGAGGCAGCTTGGGATTCATTTTTTCCCCGTGGATCGTTTCCCGTGTGGAACGGCTGGGCTGGCCGGTGGCGGTGGCGGCGTCGCGCCTGGCGCTGGTGGGGGCTGGAAGCACCCTGGCCATGGCCGCCGTGCCCATCCTTCCCGTCTTTGTCGTGGGGGCGGGGTTGGCCATGGCCACCGTGGCTGCTGCTGTCCCGTTGATGACGCAGATTTTTCAGGAGAACTATCCCGAACACGAACGTGGGCGGTTGTTTTCGCGGACGGTGATGATCCGCATTGCGGTGGCGGCGGCGTTCAGTGAACTGGCGGGCCGCGCGCTCGCCGGACGGCTGGAGCGGTTTCAATGGCTGCTGCTCGTTTTCACGGCGGCGTTTGGGTTGACGGCTTGGTGCATTCGCGGTTGTCCCTCCCGTCCGCTCCAAGCCACGGACGGTTCGCATCCTTTCAAAGCGCTGCGTTACCTGCGGGACGACCGGCTGTTCCGCCAAACCCTGGTGATGTGGATGTTGATGGGCTTTGGCAACCTGATGATGCTGCCCCTGCGCGTCGAGTATCTGGCCAACCCGAAGTACGGGGTCACGTGGGGCGGCGCGGCGCTTACCGCCGCCCACATTGCCCTGCTCACCGGGGTGGCGCCGAACCTGGCCCGGCTGGCGCTGAATCCATTTTGGGGCTGGGCCTTCGACCGGATGAATTTTTTTGCGCTGCGCATGACGTTGAACATCGGTTTTGCCCTGGGCATTTTCGCGTTCTTCAGCAGCGGGTCCATTTTGGGTTTGATCGGCGCCGCGCTGATTTTTGGAATCGCCAACGCGGGCGGTGACGTGGCTTGGAGTTTGTGGGTGACCAAGTTTGCCCCGCCCGAACGGGTGGCCGATTACATGAGCGTGCATACGTTTCTGACCGGCGTGCGCGGGGTGTTGGCGCCGGTTGTCGCTTTTCAACTCACCGCCGTGTGGTCGCTGACGACCATCAGTTGGGTGAGCGTGGGGCTGATTCTACTGGCAACGGCATTACTGATTCCCGAATTGAAGTATGGCTGGGGCGTCCGATCCGCCGAAGCCTTGGTGGAAGAGGTTTCCGAGTAACCCCTCTGCCACTTTCCAGTGGAAGAAAAGTGGGGATTGGACTGAACCAATCGGCGCTTCTTCTGGCCGATGGCCTCCTACCCGACGAGGCGTTCGACTCGCCAGGTTTGACGCCGCCGGCGATTGGCCTAAGCTATCTCTCCATGTATCGAACTGACACATCGGTTTGCCGCGTTGCCGCCGGGACTTGCCGCCCGCACGGACTCGCGCGTGGCGTTTTACGTTTTTGGCAGCTTCTCCGGTAGTTTTGGACGTGAGACGGGACTCGCTGACATGACATCCGTGGCCATCATCGGAGCGGGGATTACCGGTTTGACCGCCGGTTTTTATCTCCAGCGCAAAGGGGTGCCGGTCACGGTGTATGAGGCCAGCGACCGTGTGGGTGGTGCGATCCGCACGGTGCGCGAGCAGGGTTATCTGGCCGAGTTCGGGCCCAACACCATTTTGGAAACCTCCCCGCGCATCAGCGCGCTGGTGCGTGACGCGGATTTGACGGCGCGCCGGTTGGACCCCGATCCCGCCGCGAACGCCCGCTACGTGGTCCGATATCGGCGGCCCATCGAAATGCCGGCGTCCCCGCTCGGATTTTTCACGACTCCGCTGTTCACACTGGGGGCCAAATGGGCGGTGCTGCGGGAACCGTTCGTGCGCGCCCGCCGAAACGGCGCCGAGGAAAGCATCGCGGATTTTGTCCGGCGCCGATTGAACCAGGAATTTCTGGATCATGCCATTGATGCGTTGGTGGCGGGGGTTTACGCAGGCAACCCGGAAAAACTCTCCGTGCAGCAAGGTTTTCCCAAGTTGGCCGCGCTTGAAGAACAATACGGTTCGCTCATCAAAGGCCAGATCTTCGGCGCGCGCGCGCGCAAGCGCCGGGGCGAAATCGCCAAGGACCGCGCCCCCAAATTTTCTTTTGACGAAGGTCTGCAGGTCCTGCCGGACACCCTGCGCGTCCGGCTTGGCGAAGCGGTGCGCCTGCAAACCCGCGTCACGCGCCTGGTCCAAACCGCCGAAGGCTGGTCCGTGGAATTTGATCAATCCGGCCAGGCAGGCCGCGCATCGCATGGCGCGGTGATTTGCGCGGCGACTGCTTTCAAACTGGCGGCCTTGGACGTGGTCGCCCAGCCAGCCGTGAGCCTGGCGTTCTTGAGCGAAATCCGTTATCCGCCGGTTGCCAGCGTGGTCTTGGGTTTCCGCCGGGAAGACGTGGCGCATCCGTGTTCGGGTTTTGGCATGTTGATTCCCCGGATTGAGGGATTCCATATTCTGGGAACAATCTTCTCGTCATCGTTGTTCCCGAATCGCGCCCCCGCTGGTCATCTCACGCTCACCAGCTATATCGGCGGCGAACGCTTTCCCGAGCTGGCGGCAAAACCTGCGGCGGAACTGGCGGCGCTTACCTGTGCCGATTTGCGGGTGTTGTTGGGCGTCCGCGGTGCGCCCACGTTTCAGCATCATTACTTCTGGCCGCAGGCCATTCCGCAATACAACCTCGGTTACGGTCGGTATCGCGCGCGGTTGACCGAGATCGAAACCCGCGCGCCCGGCTTGTTTTTTGCCGGGCACTATCGCGACGGCATTTCCTTGGGCGACTCGGTGGTGTCCGGGATAAACATGGCCGACCGCGTGGAGTCTTTCATCGTTCGTCGTGACGTTTCCTGTGTATGAGCAAGGCCGTTCTCCTCGTCAATCTGGGTTCGCCGGATTCGCCCTCCGTGCCGGACGTGCGCCGTTATCTGAACGAATTCCTCATGGACGGCCGGGTGATTGACGTGGCCTGGCCGTTACGCCGGCTGATCGTGGGATGGATACTCCTCAAGCGCCCGCAGGAATCCGCCCACGCCTACCAGTCCATCTGGACGCCCGCCGGATCGCCGCTCATCGTCATCAGCCGCGTGGTGCAACAACGCCTGCAGGCGCGGGTGTCGGTGCCGGTTGCGCTCGCAATGCGCTATCAAAACCCGTCCATCGAAACCGCCGTGCAACAACTGGCCGCCCAGGGCACCACCCGTCTCCATCTTATCCCCCTCTTTCCGCACTATGCGATGTCCAGTTACGAAACCGCCGTCGAACGCGTGCGGGAGGTGGTGGACCAACGCGCGCCGCGCATCACGTTGAGCGTTGAACCGCCCTACGGGGACGCGCCGGATTACCTGGCCGCGTTGGTGGAGAGCGCGGCGTCATACCTGGCCGATGAGTACGATCATCTGCTGTTCAGTTTTCACGGCGTGCCGGAGCGGCAGATCCGGAAATCCGATCTGACCGACCGCCATTGCCTCGTCGTGAAAGATTGCTGCCACACCCCGAGCGTGGCGCACCGGTTTTGTTACCGGCATCAATGTTTCCGCACGGCGGAGGAATTTGTGCGGCGGGCGGGGGTGCCCGCGAATCGTTGGTCGGTGGCTTTCCAATCGCGGCTGGGCCGCGACCCGTGGCTGACCCCCTACACCGATCAGGAATTCGAACGCTTGGTGGCGGCCGGGGTGAAGAAGCTGCTGGTGATCTGTCCGGCGTTTGTTTCCGATTGCCTGGAGACGATTGAAGAAATCGCCATGCGGGGGCGGGACACGTTTTTGCGGGCGGGTGGCCGGGAATTCATCCAGATCCCCTGCCTCAACGAACATCCCCGCTGGATTCAGGTGCTGGTGAACATGGTGGAACGGTTTGCGCCGTAGCCGTATCACGGGCGGAAAAGCACGGGATTGATGTCAGTTCCAGAAAGCGACCTCCGGAGCGATCAGTTGGCCGGGAAGCCCATGCAATCCACAAAGGTTTCGTGGAATTCCGGGTCTTCATGCAACGGGATATGCCGCACTTTGCGCAGGAGATCGGCGTAATCCGCCCCCTCTTCGGCGAGGTGGAACAGAGCCAGTTTGGCGCCCAGCAAGGCCGTATTGCCGGCGGGATGCACTTTCTCCGTGGGCACGTCGAGCAGCCCAATACGCCGGGCGCTGTCCCAATTAATGTAGTTGCCAAAGGCGCCCGCCAGATGGACCCGCGCCAAATCAGCCGAAGTCGCCCCCCATTGCCGGAGCAGAATCCGCAAGCCGGCCGCAATGGCGCCCTTGGCCAGTTGCAATTCGCGGATGTCCTCCTGAATCAACTGCACCGGGGCGCGGAGGCGCAACGCCGCGCGGTGGTGCAGGCGGCCGTTGGGTTTCATCCATCCCAAATCCAACGCGCACGCCGCCGCATCCACCAAGCCGCTGCCGCAGATGCCGCGCGGTTGCACGTTGCCGAGGACATGACAACGCAACGCGCCCTTTTCAATCCGTATCGCCGAGATCGCGCCGGTGGCGGCCCGCATGCCCACCGAAATTCGCGCCCCCTCAAAGGCCGGGCCCGCCGCCGTCGAAGCGCAGAGAATCCGCTCGCGGTTGCCGAGTATGATTTCGCCGTTGGTTCCCAAATCCACCAGCGCGGTGAGGGCCTCGCTTTCATGCAGCCGCGTGGCGAGAATGCCGGCCAGGAGATCGCTGCCCACAAAGCCGCCCAAGCAGGGCAGGAAATGCACCGGGACGGCGCGGGGCAAAGCCCAGCCTAAATCGCCGGCGGATAAACGCCGCGCGCCCGGGGTGGGTGACTCGAACGGCACGCGCGCCAGGGGTTCGACACTCAAACCGCAAAAAAGATGGTGTATCACCGTGTTCCCCACGAGGACCACATGGCGCAGTGCGTCGGGGGCCGCCTGCGCGCTGGCGAGTAATTGCGCCCCGAGATGTCCCACTTGTTCCCGGATGGTTTGTTGTAATTGCGCCTGCCCCTCCGGACCGGTGATGGCCCGATCAATGCGGCTCATGAAATCCGCTCCAAAACGGGCTTGGCCATTCAACGCCGTCTGGATGGCCAGCACCCGGCCGGAGCGCAAATCCAACAGTTGCCCGACGAGCGTGGTCGTGCCCAAGTCCACCGCGATGCCCAATCCTTCCTGGGGCGTGAAGGTGAAAGCCGAATCATCCCCGAGGACGGCGGTTTCCCACTGGGCCAATTCGAGACGCAGATCGCCCGTGGCGCGGGCACGGCAGGCCAGCCGCCAGCCCCCGGCCAGTTCCGCCGGCGTCAGGCGAGCGCGTTCCTCGGGGGAGATGGGCAGGTCGCCGGCCAGCAGCCGGACTTTGCACCCTTTACAGCGCCCGCGTCCGCCGCAGGGAAATTCCACACCGTGCGCAAACAAAAAATCCTGCAGAGGCGCGTCGCGGTTGACGGCAAAGGTCCGCCCCAAGGGCAGCAGCTCAATTTGAACGGTATCGCTCATGTGTCCGGTGGCAGAGTAGAACCCGGTGCCGCTCGAAACGCAACTGCGCGGCGCACGGGGTGGAATAAAAAAGGCGCGTCTGACTGTCGCCAGACGCGCCGTGTGTTTCTGGCACCGAAATGCCGGCGGTTACTTCACCAATCGGAAGAACCGGCTGTTGCCCGTCGGGGTGATCTCCGCCCGGTGTTCATCGCCCACCGTGGTGTGCGTCACCGAGGTCCAACTGGCCGGCGGGGCATCCACCGCGTCAGCGGATTTCAGCACGTAACCGGTCACACTGGACGGCCAGAAGATGACCAGCGTGTTCCCATCCTGGCGAATGCCCAGTTCCGGCGCCGTAACGGGCGCGGGGATGGAAACCCGGAAGTCATCCACAATCAGACCCGCTTGGTTGGCGCCGCGGAACACCCGCAACTGCCGGAACGCGTCCGTGTTCGGATGCACAAAGGGAATGTTTTTGGCTATTTCCTCCTCGTTGAGGAAGAAATCGTAGGTCTTGGCGTCGTAATCGAGAAGCGCGGTGAATTGATACCATTCATTTTCGTTCATCTCGATGCCGGATCGCAACCAGGTGGTTATGGCTATGCCTCCAGATCCGTGTCCGTAATCAATGGAAAAGGTGTTGGTCAAGGAGGCGTGCGGAATCCGGAAACCTAGATAAGTGGCCCGGGCGTTAGCCGCATCAGTGCCCTCCAGCGCAATAAACGCGTTCCCCACCGGGGCCGGCGTGTTCCCGCGACCCAAGCCGCGCATCCACACATCCATGATCACCCGGCTTTCATTTTCAATCCCGACCACCGGTTTGACCACTTGCGAGGACGCACCGCCGGGGGCGACGGCAAACAAGGCCTGCGACCCGTCATGCACCGGATCGCCACCCGGGATGCCCATCAACGATAGATAGTCGGCTATTGCCGTGTCCGTTTGCACGTGCGTGCCATTGGTGGCGGTGCCGCTCAGCACCCAGGAATCCTGTCCGGCGATGGTGCCCGGTGTATAGGTCGGCGGTTCAAACCCGGTTTGCAAGACCACCTGCGAAGCCGGACGCAGAGTCAGCCCCGCCCCGTACGATTCCGAGACGCCCGCCGTGTTGGTGACAAACAGGCTGTACACCCCCGCATCGGCTTCGGTCACATGGTTCAGTGTCAGAGTGGAGGTGTTTTGTCCCGGCACCGGAACGCCCGTCGGGTCGGTCAGCTGATCGCGGCGATACCATTGATAAGTGGCCGGGGTCGGTGAACTGACCGTGGCGGTGAATTGCACATCAGCCCCCGCCTCCACGAGGCGTCCCACCGGTTGGGTTTGGAAAATCGCCCGCCCGGGTGCGGCCGGGAAATCCAGTTCGTTCATGGAAAGCGCGTGGTTGTCAATGATCACCCGATCCAGCAACCCGCGGAAGAACAACGCTTCGCTTTCCTTGCCGATCAGGAGGCTGTTGGTGCCGGCCGAGGTTGCGTTGGCGCCCGCCGTTCGCTCAATTGTTTCCCGCAGCGTGCCGTCGAGGTAGAAATGGACCCGGGCAAAATCTTCCACCACAACGGCGACGTGGTGCCAACGATTGTCGTTGGGCACGACCACGCAGGAATAAAAGTCCTGAATACCGTAAATGGTCGTGACCAAACTCCGGCCGGGATAAAGCGACAACGAGGCCCGGGGCGCGCTCCCCGCGGTCCGCAGGATTACCTGACGATTGGTCAGCACATTCAACAAGGGTTTGATCCAGGCTTGTAGAGTGAAGCTGGTGTTGTTGGCGCCGAGATCCAGGGCATAACCTTCGTAGGACACATTCACAAATTCGTGCTGGGGCGCGTCCGTTCGCACGAACGCCAACGCATAATCCCCGGACAATCCGCTGGGGGTGTCATTCGTCCAGATGGGACTGTAAACTGGATTTACCACGCTGTGCGGCAGATCCGCCGGCAGCTCGGGCGCAATCGCATTCTTACAGGGCAGCGCGGTTTCGTTGAAGTTGTAGGCCACAATCGTGCTGGGCAGCGGCGCCTTGGGGTTCGCGGCGTCGCTGTCAATTTCCGACGCCTCCAGCAACGCATGATGAATGCGCACCCGGTCCAGCGCCGCCACCACGTTGTTGGCCAGCCCCTCGGACCCGATGCCCAAATAGGTGTTGACCAGCGGCCGGGCGGTTGTGTTTGCGTTCGGTTCAAATTGGTGCATGCCGTCCATGTAAAAATGGACGCCCACTCCGGGCTCCCACGCGGCGGCCAGATGCACCCACCGGCCCGCGTCCACGTAGGCCAGCGTATTGGTGATGTCCACTTTGCCAAACAAGGTGAACACCTGCCGTCCACCCCGCATCCCCATTTTGTAGGAACTACCGTAACCGATGATTCCCTCGGCGGCTTTGGTTGGGGTCATTGGATCAATGAAAATCCAGGCCTCCATCGTGATCGGGCCATTGGTGATCTCCAGGACGCGTTCGGCCGCATCGTCCGCGAGGAGGAAGCCGTTGCCCACGTTGGTAATGCACCGGTCGCCGGGCAGGCCCGACGGGGAGGTGTCCATAAACATCACGGTGTCCGTTGCGGGGTTCAGGGGTGTCCCCAACACGCCCACGAGTCCGTGGACGGTATCGGTGGTGGTGTAGCCGGTGCCCTCGTCAAAAGGGAAATTGAGCAGGGGTTCGGCCTGGCCGGGCAGCACCCAAGTCAAACAAGCGGCCAGACAACCCAGCCGCGCGAAGTGGAGGAGGTAGTTTTTTTGTTTCATAATTTTTAACAGATGAGTGTTAGGAGTTGGGGGTTACGGAAACAAAGGGGTTTTTTCGGCGCCGCCCGTAGCATTAGAGAAGCCCAAGCCTCGCGGCGGGGAATCGTCCGGGCACTGCGGCCGGGAGTATGGCGTTTGCGATGTCAATTCAATTGTAATAATCAGTGTTCAAAGTTTTTCTACTTTGCCTCCTGTCGCCCCCCACTTCAATTCTCTTCTGCAATTTTCTTTCGCGTGGCGCGGGGGCTTCGCCTCCGCCGTCTCCCTGCGTTCAACGCGGCGTATGAAGCAGCGAGCGAACCGCATCCCAACCGCACCGGGGCTGAGGGGATATAAAAAAGGCGCGTCTGACTATCGCCAGACGCGCCGTGTGTTTCTGGCACCGAAATGCCGGCGGTTACTTCACCAATCGGAAGAACCGGCTGTTGCCCGTCGGGGTGATCTCCGCCCGGTGTTCATCGCCCACCGTGGTGTGCGTCACCGAGGTCCAACTGGCCGGCGGGGCATCCACCGCGTCAGCGGATTTCAGCACGTAACCGGTCACACTGGACGGCCAGAAGATGACCAGCGTGTTCCCATCCTGGCGAATGCCCAGTTCCGGCGCCGT
>MWDV01000099.1 GCA_002070715.1 Verrucomicrobia bacterium ADurb.Bin118 | reverse complement strand
CGGTGGACCGGAGCGCCACGATTCGAAAACCGTTTGATCGCATCGCCTATTTTCTGGAACTGCAACCGAAGCAGGGCCGTGCCGAATTTGTTTATGTATCGGTCAAAGCGTTCACCAGTGATTTGAAAAAAATCGGCGTGCCCACCGCCGCCAGCGGTGCGCGCTTTCAGCAAAACGTTGAGGAGATGAATGTTTTTTCCGACGTAAAACGGGTGGTCACCGGCACCGGGTTGACGGGGGGCAACATCGAATTTTGGTCGAGCAATTACGCCCCCGACAACGCTGCGCAGGTGCCGGGAGCTTCATCGCAGGCGTATGATTTTGGCGACGCCCCCGCCGATGGGGCGGAGGGCTACGGCAGCATGCAAATTCATAATCATCAGGAACGACAAACCATCTTCGCGCTCAACCACTGGAGCGAAGGCCCGAACGCCGACGTGGGCATCGGCAACCAAGGCAGCGGTCATCCGGATTGGACGTTTGCCCGAAACGCCGGGAATTATTCCGCGAAACGGCTGCGCGTTCTGGTACGGCTGACGGAAAACTAACTCCCGTTTCTCAATCAGGGCTTGGAGAATCCAGCGGAAGCAGGCCTTTTTGGTGGAACCGTTGGCGTGATTTGCACGCCCGGAAAATGTGACCCTGGCCGTGCCGAATGATGTTCGATGGCGTGATGATTATTCGCGAAAGATCTTCCGCTCAGTCCACCGCTGCTTCCAACAGCAAATCGTCGCCCAGCCGGCGCCAACGGATATCGCGCAAGCGAATGGCCTCGGTTAATGTCCGGGCGCCTTCGCCCCCGACCGCTTTGCGGGCGTCGCGGCCGCCCAAAATCTTGGGCGCATAGAAGAATGCCACCCGGTGGGCGAGCCGTTGCAACAGAAAAGAGGCGTTGACCTCGCCGCCGCCTTCCACGAGCAAGTGGGTTATGTTCTCCGTCCCGAGTCGGAGCAGCAGCCAGCGCAAATCCAATGCCGCGCGGGACGAGTGCGGGACGGGTTTTTGCAAGGGGGCAACCAGCACCCGCACGCGTTGCGCCAACGCCGCCACCCGTTTCCGGGGCGCCTGCCGGCTCACGACAATAGTCGTCAACACCGCTTGTGCATCGCTGACAATCTGAGCTTGCAACGGCGTGCGCGCCTGCGAATCGAGCACGATGCGGCGCAGCACTTTCGGATGACGTGTGGCGGCTTGGGGGCCGCGCCAGGTCAGGCGGGGATCATCCGCCAGAATTGTGTTGATGCCGACCAGAATGGCATCGGCATCGCGGCGCAGGTTCATCCCATACACGCGCGCGGGTTCACCGGTAATCCACTGCGACTCACCTCGGGCGGTGGCAATTTTGCCGTCCAATGTCATGGCGGCCTTGACCGTAACGAAAGGCGTTCGATGTACGATCCAATGATTGAACGCCGCGTTCAGTTGCCCGCACTCCGCGGCCAGCACGTCGCGAGTGACGATGAGGCCCGCGCGTTCCAAGAGGGTGAAACCCCGGCCCGCGTGGCGTGGATTGGGATCGGTGGCGCCGCCCACCACCCGGCGGAGTCGGGCGGCAATGAGCGCGTCCGTGCAAGGCGGAGTCCGGCCCTGCGTGCAACACGGTTCCAGCGTGACGTATAGAGTTGCGCCGGCGGCGGTAAACCCGCGTTTTTGCGCGTCCCGCAGGGCTTCGATCTCCGCATGCGGTCCACCGGCTTGCCGGTGCCATCCCCGACCGATGAGCCGGCCGCCTTTGACCAGCACCGCGCCAACCAGGGGATTGGGTGACGTCAGACCCCGCCCGCGTTGCGCATAACGCAGAGCGCGGCGCATACACTGGACATCAAATTCACGGATTACAGTCACCGGAATAAGATGGTGTGTAGGAAAACCGGATGTCCATTGGATTCCCAGCCTCTGTTTGCCTGGCTCTTGCGTGTTTTCGTCCGCTGCCCAACCGTTGCGCCGGTGCGTTATTCCTCAAACAACGCTTGGGCAAATTGCGCGGCATCGAAGGGTTGCAGATCGTCCGGTTGTTCGCCCAAACCGATGAATTTAATGGGCAGTCCCATTTCCTGTTGAATAGCCACGACCATGCCGCCTTTGCTCGTGCCGTCGAGCTTGGTCACGATCAAGCCCGAGAGAGGCACGGCTTTGTTGAATTCACGCGCTTGGTTGAGCGCGTTCATGCCGGTGCTGCCGTCGAGGACCAGCAAGACTTCGTGCGGTGCGCCCGGCAGTTGTTTGCCGATCACGCGGTGCAATTTCTGCAATTCCTGCATCAGGTTGTGCTTCGTGTGCAAGCGCCCGGCGGTGTCAATAAACAGATAATCCGCCTTGCGCGCCAACGCGGCGGTGACGGCGTCATGCGCCACGGACGCAGCATCCGCACCATACGCCCCGGCCACGACTTCGACTTCAAGCTGGTGTCCCCAGAGTTTGATTTGCTCGATGGCGGCGGCTCGGAAAGTATCGCACGCGGCGAGCAACGCGGTTTGGCCGCGCTGCCGGACCAGATGCGCCAGTTTGGCGGCGGTGGTGGTTTTGCCGGTGCCGTTGACGCCCACAAGGGACACCACCGTCGTGATGTGCGCGGCCTTGCGCAGTTCACCCCGGTTCGTGGCCAGGGTTTTTTCCACTTCCCGCCGGGCGATGGCAAACACATCCAAACCCGCGCCGCCCTGTGTTTCGTAGGCGTGCCGCACCGCTTGGACAATTTGCGTGGTCATGGCCATGCCGAGGTCGGCGCCAATCAGCGCCAGCTCCAGTTCCTCGAGGGTTTCCCCGGTGAGTTTGGGCGAGCGCGTGATGATGCGCTGGATTTCGTGTACGAGCTTGTGATGCGTTTTTCGCAGCCCGGCTTTGAATTTGGCAAGCAATCCCATGGCAAAAACGAGAAGGGGTTGAATCAGGAAGACGAACCGGACGGTAACCGCGCGCGCCGCTCGGCGATCCGGTCTTTGAGTTTTTCAAAATAGACGAGCGGCAGCCGCACCGTGCCGATGTGTGGGATGCCCTTGTTCAAGCCGTGGCAATCGCTGCCGCCGGTGATGAGCACGCCCAACCGATTGGCCAGCGCGACATATCGCCGGCTCACGTTGGCGGAGTGTTGGGTGTGGAAACATTCAATGCCATCCAAACCCGCCTCCACCAGGCCGGGAATGAGCGGGTCGGCCCGGTTCAAAGCCGGGTGCGCTAGGACCGCCGCGCCGCCCGCCTGATGAATGAGTTCGATGGCGTCCGCTGCGGTGATGCGGTACTTCGGCACCCAGGCGGGCCGGTGTTGTTTGAGCCAGCGCTCGAAGGCTTCGTCCATGGTGGCGCACGCGCCCGCAGTCACCAAGGCGCGGGCCACATGCGGCCGCCCGGGCGCGCGGCAGTTGGCCTGGGCGAGCACGGCGTCCGCGTCCAACGTCACGTTCAATTCCTTCAGACGCGCCACGATGTCGCGGATGCGTTGCTGGCGCGCGGCTTGGAATTTCGCCAGCGCCTGTTGCAACGGCGCCTGATGCATGGCCAAGCCATAGCCGAGGATATGCAATTCCCGTCCGTTTTGTTCACTGGTCAGTTCGATCCCCGGAAGGAATTCGATCCCGGCAGCGGCGCAGGCGGCGGCTGTGGCCGGGCAGCCTTCCATGGTGTCGTGATCCGTCAACGCGAGCGCGGTTAATTCCTGCTGTTGCGCCGCGACGACGAGTTCCTCCGGCGTGAAAGTGCCGTCGGAGAACCGCGTGTGCAGGTGGAGATCAGCGCTCATGGGGGAATCACGGAGAGGGCGGCCACGGAATCGCTATTGCACGATCCGCGCCGGTCGCATCAAGTCGCCTTTGATCTTGTCGAGAATGCCGTTGACGAATTTGCCGCTTTCGGGCGTGGAAAATTTTTTGGCGATGTCCACCGCCTCGTTGATGCTGACCACGGGCGGGATGTCCTCGCGGTGCAGCATTTCATAGATGGCCAGGCGCATGACGTTGCGGTCCACCACGGCCATACGTTGGAGATCCCAGTTCTTGGCGTATTGGCGGATTTTGGCGTCCAAAGCGTCACGGTGCTCCAGCGTTCCGCGGATGAGCGGCTCGGCAAACAGCCGTATCTCGGCTTCTGCGGCGGTGGGCGGCGGCAGTTCCGTCCGCTGCCCCCACGAAGCCCGGCCTTTGTCCTGGGCGATGGCCGCCGCGCGTTGCGACTCCCAAAATTGCGCCAGCGCCTCCTCCAGGTTGTCTGGAAGATTCAGGTCGTATTGAAATAAAAACTGGACGGCGCGCTCGCGCGCCTCCCGGCGTTTTCCCATGCCCATAACGCCCTCCAGCATGCCGCAGACCCGGCCATTTCGGAAATGAAAAGTGCGGGGGCGTTGGGAAAGCTGGGGACATCGTGACTCCGGTGGAGGGGTTGGGCAAATAGAAGTGGTGGCGTTTGGTGAGGTCAAGCAGTCGCCAGTTTAAGACGGCGTCAACCAAGCCTAGGCATGGCGTTGGAGGATTTGCAGCGGGCTCTGCCATTCCTTGCCGCGATTGGGCCGCATCAGATTGAAGTAATACCAGTGCGTGGTGGTTTTGGTCCAGGATATCGCTCTGCCAAGTGTGGCGTTTGGGCGGGATGTAACGGTACTCGCAGCCCAGGGCGCGCACGGCGGCGGGCAGCCCCTGTTTCAGCTCTTTTTCCGGTTCATCCGACGAGTTTGAGTCTGGCCGCATGGAGACTATAGAGGCGGAGTTGGAAGTAGCGCTCGTCGCGCAA
>MWDV01000098.1 GCA_002070715.1 Verrucomicrobia bacterium ADurb.Bin118 | reverse complement strand
AACCTCGCGCAATTGGAAGCCGCGTTGCGTTGTGGCGTGACGACGGTTTATTGCGATTTTGAAAATCCCAAAAAATATCGGGAAGCGGTGACCTTGTTTCACACGGCCCGCGGTTGCGCCGCTGCGTCCGCCGCATCGCCCGACCCGCAACCGTCCATCTGGGTCGCCCCGCCGCGCATCGGCAAGCCCGGTGAGGACTGGATTTTGCACCAGGTGCGCTCCAGCAACGCCGACGGGTATCTGGTCCGCAATTATGATCACCTGCGGTTCTTTGCCGGTGACCGGCGGCGGGGGGATTACACCCTGAACATCGCCAACCGGCTGGCGGCGGATTATTTCAAAACCCGGTGGGGATTGGAACGGCTGACGGCCAGCTACGACCTGAATTTTGAACAACTGGCGGCGTTGGTGCGGGGCGCGCCGCCCGCTTGGTTTGAAGTGACGATTCATCAACACATGCCGATGTTTCACATGGAGCATTGCGTGTTCTGCGCGTTCCTGAGCACGGGCAAGGATTACCGGGATTGCGGCCGCCCCTGCGACACCCGCACGGTGCAATTGCGCGACCGCGTGGGGGCCGCCCATCCGGTGAAAGCGGACGCCGGCTGCCGCAACACGGTCTTTCACGCGCGGGCGCAGACCGGCGCGGAATACGTGGCGCGGCTGCGGGCGTTGGGGGTGCGCCATTTTCGTGTGGAGTTTCTGGATGATTCCCCCGCGCACGTCACGCGCACGATCAGCAAATACCGTCAGTTGCTCCGCGGCGAAATCAGCGGCGCACAACTCTGGCGCGAGTTGCGTCTGTTCAACCAACTGGGCGTCACCCGCGGCCCGCTCCGGACGACGTGAGAGTGGCCGGGGCAACGGGTGCGGTGAAGCGCATTGAGTGCGGAGTGCGGAGTGCGGAACGCGGAGTGGGGAAATTCACCGCAGAGGCGCGGAGGCGCGGAGGAAGGGAGGGATTTCCAGTGCGGGCTGGGGGGCCAATTCAATCGTCGCCCGGCTGATGGCTGCGAGGGATTGGCGCGGTGGCGGCCGCGTCTCGCGACCCATTTTGGAAAGCGGCGGAGGGCTGCCGCACTCCAAGACGCTAGCGCGCAGACCAGGCAACGTGAACGCAGCCGGGGACGGACGCTCCGCAAGCCGAGGCGCAGTGAAAGGGCGACAGCTTTTGGAGTGCGCCGGTCCTCCGGCGCTTTGGCGGGGGCCTGGGCAGCACAAAGCCGGAATCCAAGCGGGCGGATCTGACTACCGCAGGAGCGTGGGTTTCTTCGTCAGTTGTATCGTGAACCGCTTCGAGCGATGTAAAAGCGGCCGGGGACGGCTGCGCTCCACGACGCTGGCGCGTGGAGACGGAAGCTCCCGGCGGGAAGAACGCCCACAAAAAAGCGCAAGGCCGTGGGCCTTGCGCGGTGATGAAGTTTTGCTTGTCGGATTTCCGATCAGCCGAGCTTGCGGCGGAGTGCCACCAAACCCGTCAACCCCGAGCCCAAGAGCATCAGCGTCAAACCACCATCGGGCACCCCCGAACCATCTGGTTTTGCATTGAACAGCATGGTATCAGTAAGATTAAAATATGTACCATTTATTTCAAATTTACCTGCGAAAGATACCTCCTTGCCATTCAAATCGGAAACGACCCACACGTAGTTTATAATCGAATAGTAGGGCTTAATTCCCGTTCCTTGTTTGGGTTCATATTTGGCAAGTAGATAGAAGCAATCTTTTGGCAGTTCAAATTGATTCTTCGGACCCAAGCTTTCCCAAGGCACTGCTGCTGCGGGCAGATCTCCGAAATCATTTTCTGATCGGGAATAATCGATGGGGAGATTAATAGTGTCGAGGCCCATTTCCATACCTCGCAAGGTATCAATGTAAACGTATTCTTTATCTGCATTAGCCTCGTTTACTACATTTGCCGACCCTAGATAGTACTTGTTCTTTTCAATGGTCAATTCGATCGCCCCGGCGCTAAGCGGCAGTGCCAGCACGGCAGCCAGACAGGCGCCGCTGATTAAGGCAGTAATTTTCTTCATATCTTCTCCCTATGTTTGTTGTGTTTTTTGTTTTTGTTGTTGTAGCGAGATTAACCCAGTTAAACCGCCGTCATTTGCATGGATAGTTGCAGGAATGGTGCCAAAAAATAGGGTATTTGTTTATCGGCAGATTTATTCTTATAAGTGCTTGATTGTTTTGTGGTTAGGTATGTTAAGTGATTTATATTTTATGTAGTCGTTCGCCTTCTACTGTAAACTCAGCCGACGGTTTTGGAGGCGGTTGCCGAATTTTCCGGTATATTTTTGCTCTAACTACCTGGAATCAAGCATGTTATAATTTGATGCGGGTGCTTGGTTAAAACTGTAAGGCTGGCCGACGGTTTGGGGTGCGTTTTTACACTTTTGACCGGTTTTGGGTGAGCGGGTGAATGGAAGAAATTCACCGCAGAGACGCGGAGGCGCGGAGGAGGGGAGGGATTCTCAATGAAAGTGCGGGGTGCGGAGTGCGGAAGGGGGAGAATACGGTGGTTTCGCGGGAGCGCGGCCGCCCCGGCCGGTGGGGCGGTGGTAGTCGCGTCTCGCAATCCGCTACGGACAACGGGAAAGCGGCGGAGGGCTGCCGCACTCCATGACGCTGGCGCGCGGGCCAAGCGACAGGAGCGCAGCCGGGGACGGCGGCGCCGCGGGCCAAGCTGCCAATGGTCCTCACGCTTTCAGGTATTCTTTCGGGAAGCGCCACGGTTTGCGATACGTGGGCACGGCCCGTTGGGCGGCTTCCCGATCGCCCACGATCTGCTCCTTCGCCGGATCGAACCGGAGGCTGCGTCCCAGTTTGAGCGAGAGCAGGCTGAGCACGATGGGCACATCCACGCGGGTGTGGTAAAAGACGTTGCAACTCGGTTGCTGACGGGTCTTGATGCAGTCGAGCCATTCATGTTCGTGGCCGGGTGAGGGGGGAATGCTTGGTGGCGGGGTGGGCCGGTCTTTCATTTTATCGCCCTCGGGCACGATCTGGAACGTGCTGTAGTTCGCGTAGAGCGTGCCGTTCGTTCCGTGGAAATAGATGCCCAACCGGCGGCGCGGCACCGGTTCGCCGTGAAGGTCAAAGCCGTAACTGTTGGTGAGCGACGACATCCAGGTCATGGTCAGTTGGGGGTAGCGCCAGAGAACTTCGTGGTTGTCATAGGCGTCGCCATCGTCCTGCAACACCAGGCGGCCTCCGGTGGAGCTGATCTCGGTGGGATACCCGAGATCAAGCGCCCAGATGGGGAGGTCAATGATGTGCGGGGCCATGCCGGGCGTCCAGCCGCCGCTGTAATCCATCCAGGACCCGTGATTGAAGGAATCCTGGACCAGCAGCCGGTTAAACGCCCGCATCGGCGCCGGGCCGATCCACATTTCCCAATCGAACCCCTCGGGCAGGGGGTTTTCCGGACTGCGCCCCACGCCGAGCGGCGTTTGGTTCATCACGTTGAACGTGCGCACGGTGGCCACGGCGCCGAGGTTGCCCGAGCGCATGTATTCCACGACCCGCCGGTAATTTTCCGAGGCATGAATCTGCGTGCCGATCTGGCTGATGACCCCGTGGCGGCGCACGGCATTGCGCACCGCGAGGCTTTCCCCCAGGTGCAACGTCATGGGTTTTTGGAGATAAAGATCCTTGCCGGCCCGGCAGGCTTCGATCGCCTGGAGGGTGTGCCAATGCGGCGGGGTCGCGATGATGACGGCATCCACGTCCGGGGCGTGGATCAATTCCCGCCAGTCACGATAGATCTTGCACGTGGGCTGGTAATGGGCGGCCACGTGTTGCACGCGATCCGGCCACACATCGCACGCGGCGGTGACCACCGCGTCGGGATGCTTGGCGCAGGCGCGTAAATTGGATTGGCCCTGGCCGCCGCAGCCGATCAGGCCGAGCTGGATTTTGCCGTTGAGCGATGGTTGCCGGGCGGATGCGGTTTTTGGGGTAGCCCACACCGGGGGCGCGGCCAGGCCGATGGCGGTGAGGGTGGCGGCTTTTTCGATGAACTGACGGCGGGAGATTTCGGTTTCGTTGGGCATGTTGCGATGTTGTTGATGGTTGAAGTCTCGATTTTCTTGTCGCGGCCACAGGGTGGCGCCGCCCGATCCGAAAAAGCCAGCACTGATTTCATGATGGCTCGCGACCGCGCGCGGTGGTGGGATGAAATTGTCGGCGCGGGGAAAGCAACGGTCAATGCCCGGCGGATGATCCCTGGCGGCGACGCAGCTTTTGTAAGAAAGGCTGGCCCGGTCAATTCACGGGGGGTAAAGTGTCGTCGTCGGATGCAAAGCCATCAAACAGTTGGTCAATGGATACGGAAGCACAAGCGCGAACAAGGATGCCCATGAACACAATGACCCACGCAACCGGCAAACGCAGCGGCCGCCGGTCCGCGCTCTGGCTGGCCTTGCTGGGCGGGGTGGCCGGGGTCGTCACCGGTTGCAGCGATTTATCCCCGCCCCCGGGGACCGGCGTGCGGCTTACCCCGTTGGACGACCGGGTGCGCATTGAGGTCAACGGCCAGCTTTTCACGGAGTATGTCTTCCACGATGTTCCCCGGCCGTTTTGTTATCCGGTGCTGGGCCCGGGCGGGGTGGGCATGACGCGGAACTGGCCCATGCGCGACGTGCCCGGGGAGGATCACGACCACAAACATCACCGGTCGCTGTGGTTCACCCACGGCAACGTGAACGGCCATGATTTCTGGTCTGAAGACCGGAACTTCGGCCGCATTGTTCACGACGGTTTCACCGAGGTGAAATCCGGGCGGACGGTCGGGGTGCTGCGCGCGCGCAACCGGTGGGTGGCCGCCGACGGCACGGTGGTTTGCACGGACGAACGCACCCTGCGTGTTTACGCCGGGCCCGATTCCGAGCGGCTGCTCGATTTTGAAATCACTCTCCACGCGTCGCACGGCGAACTGACCTTGGGCGACACCAAGGAAGGCACCATGGCGCTGCGGTTGGCCGAAACCATGCGGCTCAAACCCAATAAGAGCAACGCCGGCAAGCCCACGGGTCACATCGTCAACAGCGAGGGGGTGCGGGATGGCGCAACGTGGTCCAAACGCGCGGCGTGGTGTGATTATTATGGGCCGGTGGATGGTCACTTGGTGGGCGTGGCCATTTTTGATCATCCGGAGAATCCCCGCCATCCCACTTGGTGGCATGTGCGGGATTATGGCCTGTTCACCGCCAATCCGTTTGGCCGGCATGATTTTGAAAAATTGCCGGATAAGACCGCCGGCAATCTGGTCGTGCCCGCCGGGCAAAGTGTCACTTTCCGTTATCGGTTTTATTTCCATGAAGGCGACGAACAACAAGCGCAAGTCGCCGCGCGTTACGCCGAATACGCGGCCCCCGCCCGCCCGGCGGTCCGATGATTTTTCCCCGCAACCATCAACTCTCCATCCGTTTATGAATCGTCGCACTTTTCTGAAAAACTCCCTCCTCGCCACCGCCTCGCTGGCCGCCGCGCCGGCGTGGACCGCCGTCAGCCAGTCACGCGTGGTCGGGGCTAATAGTGATCTGCGGGTCGCCGTCGTCGGCTTTGGTGGCCGGGGCCGGGATCATATTAAAAGTTTCCGTCAGTTGCCCGGTTGCCGGATTACCGCGTTATGCGAGGTGGACCGCACGATTCTGGACCGGGAATTGCACAAGGCCAAAGAGCAGGGCGAGGACGTCCAGGGATTCACCGATTTGCGCGCCCTGCTGGAGTTTGCCCCGGTGGACATCGTGAGCCTGGCCACGCCCAATCATTGGCACGCGTTGGGCGCCATCTGGGCCGTGCAGGCGGGCAAGGATGTGTATGTGGAGAAACCGATTTCGCACAACGTCTTCGAGGGCCGCCAACTCGTGGCCGCCGCCGCCAAGTATCAGCGCATCGTGCAAACCGGCATGCAATGCCGTTCCTCGGCCGGATTGCGGGAGGCCATTGCCTGGGTGCGCGCCGGGAACCTGGGGGCCATTCGACGCGCCCGGGGTCTCTGTTACAAACGCCGCGCCAGCATCGGCCTGACCCTGGAAAACCAACCCATCCCGAGCGGCGTGGATTATGATCTCTGGCTCGGTCCCGCGCCGATGAAACCGCTCCGGCGCGCCCGCCTGCACTACGATTGGCACTGGGTTTGGGATACCGGCAACGGCGACCTCGGCAATCAGGGCGTGCATCAGGTGGATATCGCCCGTTGGGTGCTGGGTTATCAACAGCTCTCGCCCCGCGTGCTGAGCATTGGCGGGCGGCTGGGCTATGAGGACGACGGAGAAACGCCCAACACGCAACTGATCTTTCATGATTACGCCCCCGCGCCGTTGCTCTTCGAGGTGCGCGGGCTGCCCGAGCGACCGGAATCCAAGCAGATGGATAAATACCGCGGCGCCAGCATCGGCGTGGTCGTGGATTGTGAAGGCGGCTCGGTGGTCATCCCCAGTTACGCGCAGGCGTTGGTGTATGACACGGAGGGCCGGGAGATCCGTAAATTCGAGGGCGGCGGGAATCATTACGCGAACTTTGTGGAAGCCGTTCGCAGCCGCAACACCGCGCACCTGCACGCCGACGCCCGGGAAGGGCATCTCTCCGCCGCGCTCTGCCACACCGCCAACGTTTCCTATCGGTTGGGGCGGCCGCAGTCGCCGGACGCCCTCCGCCACGCCGTGCGTCACAACCCCGAAATGACTGAAATGCTCGCGCGCATGGAAGAACATCTTCGCATCAACCAAGTGGACCTCACCGCCACTCCGGCCCGTTTGGGCGCCCTCTTGCGGATGAATCCGAAGCGGGAGGAATTCACAGGCAACCGCGCTGCCAAAGCCCTGCTCACGCGCGAATATCGCGCGCCCTTCGTTGTGCCGAAGAAGGTCTGAGTTCCGAGGACAAATAGCCGTGGCAAACCCGCCGGCGGCAGTCGTTTGAGGGGGCAGTCGTCACGGACGGCGGGGTGGGGCTTTTTCCCTGCCCGGGCGTGCCGTTGAGTTTGTCGGTGCCGTAAAAACTGAATCTTCGGCAACGAGGTGCGCGGGCCCTTGACTGTTTTCAGGGAAGGCGCGAAAGTTTTGCTGCCATGAATAACACCCTGAATCAGCTCCACTATCGGAAATGCTGGCTGCCCGGTTTGACCCGCGCGCCAAGGCGGGTTTCGCGTTCGTCCCCCCGGCGCGAGGCGCATCGTTCGGTTGGTCGTTGGGGTTGGGCACTCGCGGGCGGGGCGTTGCTGGTCGGTTTCCTCCCCGCCCACGCTGACCTGGTTACCTGGGATGTGGATCGGACGAACAGTTACCTGCGACTGACGATTCCTGATCAAGCCCTCAACATTCCTGACCTTGGCTCCGTGACGCTCCGCATTCGCGACGCGGGGAACGTGGATCAATGGACCGACGCCGGCGGACGCCGGGCCACCTTGGAAGGCCAGATCGCCACGGAATACGAGGACGGACAATCCATTCGTTTCCTCGGTGGCAGTCATAATCTGCGCGCCCGCGAAACCGCATCCCTTCGGCCCAGCCCGGAGGATTGGAGTTCGACGGCAAGCAGTTACACCGGCACCCGCACCGCCCCGGCCGCCTTCGGGGGGCGGGTGCGCGGCACGTATGTCGCGGTTGTTTTCCCGGTCACCTTCGATGCGGCCTATCTGGCATTGCGGGATGTGCAATTGAACATCGTCGGCGTTAAGGCGGGACCTATCGCTCTGGTCAACGGCACGCTGCCCGCCGGGGCCACCCAGGCCGGGCCCGCCTCCGGCTGGGTGGACGTGGACGGCTTGGAATTACCTTTGAATCTGGGCCAGCCGATTCCGGACATTTATCATGCCCCATTAAGTCCCGTCGTAACCACCAATGTCGCGGAGGGCAGCGTCAGCGACTTGGGCGGGCAGCGCCGCAAGCTGACCTATCCCATTGAAATTCCGGATCTCAATCTGGATTTGAACGGCATTAAGCTTTCCGGGTCCGCCGCCGGGATGATCGTGGCGTATGCGACCCTGCCCACGCCCCTGCCGCCGCCGGTCCTGAGCCTCAGCCGCCAGGATGGGCAGCTCATCTTCTCCTGGCCGACCAATGCGACCGGGTTCACCCTGCAATCCGCGACCGCGCTTTCCGGAGCGAACTGGTCGCCGGTTTCTCCGGCGCCGGGAGTGGTGGGGGAACATTATGTCGTGACCAACGTCATCAATGGCCCGGTCCGGTTTTATCGGTTACATAAACCGTGAGCGGGGTGCCCGGACCCGTCCCGTCAGGAGCGCGGATGTGGCGGGCTGGCCGGGCCGCGTCTCATCGCGCTTCACGCCCGCGATGGATGAGGCAACGGCGGGAGAATTGCCGGCCGGAGAACGTCCCCCCCAGCGCCAATCCCATTCCCACGAGCGCCCCCGCGCCCGGCTCGGGGATCAGCACGCCTTCAATCCGAAGCGTGGCTTGGCCGTAGGTATCGGTCCACGGCAGCGCCGGATTGGAAAAATCGGTTCGGCCAATCCAAAGCTCGTCAATCGTCAAATGGAAGGCGTCAATCCGGTAGCCCAGCAGATCCGGACCTTCCCGGGGAACCGCCGAAAACAGGGCGGATTCGGCGAAGACTCCTCCATACGGAGAACTGGTGCCCCGGAAGATTGTGATGGCGTCATCCACTCCGTCCGTAAGACTTTTTACGGCGTTGGGAAAATCGGGGTCGTCATCGGGGGAAGCAATGGTGAAAGTGCGCCCGACGTCGTTGGGGCTGAAGGTCAAGGTATCGAACAGGCGGTAGCCTTGGGAACGGCCATCGCACCAGATTCGGATCGCCGTGGCCGTTCCGGAATTGTGCGACTCCAGATTAATCTGCCTGCTCCAAATCAGGTCGGCCCGCGCGGCCAACGGACCGAGTATCAAAACCAGCCAGGTCACTATTGTTTTCATATCGCGGCATCCGTTGCGCCCGGCGTCAAGACCCGCGGCTCCCGCCAAATTAATGCGTCTGCGCGACGGAACCATTCAATCCCAGCGCACTAACCCGGGGACTGGAAACAGGCGAAATGATCGTCAGCGAACGAGGCCGTGTTCCGTCGTTGCAGATGTTCAGAGGTGTAGGGCTGCGGTTCGCCCCAAGACGGGGATTGCCGGACCTACCCCGGCGTTAGGGAGGCGAGTTTGTGGTTCTCTCCGCTCAAGCCCGGCGGCGGCGCAGCGATAAGCCAAGGGCGCCCAGCGCCAACAAGGCCAGGCTGGACGGCTCGGGGACGGCCGAAACCCAGATGTCAATTTCGACAAAGCGCGGTTGCCAGGATACATCTACTCCTTCCTCGTTTTTCACCGTTGCGCCCCGGCTGTTGAGCCGTAAGTATTGAAAATCCATCACCGGATACTGGTCATTTTCCGGTTTGTCGCCCGCAATGAATTCCTCGGGGAAATCATAGCGGATGTGGTTGAACTGGTCATTTTTTGACAGATCCTGCCAGTGCAGCGAATTGGGAATGATTTGGAAATCGTCAACATTCCCGGTGAGCGATACCGAGAGATCCGCGCGATAACCCTTGCGATAGTTGTCGCCACCATGAATCCAAACATCGAAGCGATCCAATCGCCAGATTTTATCCTCCGGCGGTGCGCCGAAATCCCAAGTGATCCCCACCCAGGTGTTTTCGGGGCCAATGATTACATTGGCCGTCGGGGAAGTGGCGGAGGTGGCATCCGACAGACTCGCCAGACTCCCTTCCACTACGCCGTGGCTAGTGGAATACGGTAAAATCCCGTTGACCGAGTCATTGATCGCTTGGTTCAACGGCACATTGACTTCCTGGGTGACGTATGGGGAAGTGGCGGCGGACACCGTGGACACCGCGATCAACCCGAACCCGATGGCCAAGGCCAAGCTGCCCATGATGGAACGATGGAGGAGGTGAAGGGCGTTTTTCATAAAAAAACTTTACGTTGTTAGTGTTTACGCGCTTCTTTTAACAACTCCGACACAAGTCGTCAACAGAAATTTTGGATTAAAATCGTCTCCTCTGTACGCCTCAAAAACGCCAGCCGCCACCCGTACGGATGGCGACTGTGAATTTCCCCCCCAATACGCCCTTGCCGCTGAACGCTTAAGCCCGGCGGCGAGACAACCACCCGCCAAGGACGCCCAGCGCCAACAAGGCCAAGCTGGACGGCTCGGGAATGGCGGTAACGGTGAATTGGATCTTATTGGCAAGATTGTACGTGCCGCCCGTCGTCGCATCCACACCGGCGGTGCTGACCACCGATCCATTGGCCCACGCGTAGCCGTCAAAGTTCCAGCGGGTTTCCACCCCGTGGACGTCACCATGACCGCTGTGCCGGACGAGCATGACAAGATCCTGTCCGGGGGTGAAATCGTAGGGCGTGTCAAAGGTGATGATGAAGCTGAACGCCGAGGGTTCGTTCGCGGCATTATATTCGAAACTGCCGAGCGGGACGTTCAACGAGCCGGACCGAACCAGCACGGCGTCCACCATGTTGTCGGCGAAGGTTACCGACGTCAGCCCATTGGCGGCGGCCGCCGCGGCCGAGGGTTTGGCCAGCGTGATTTCGTACCGGGCAAAATCCAGATCGCCGAGGGCGGGGTAATCCGCGTTCGCGCTGTCCGGCAGCCGAAACGACATTGCGGTGATCTGCGCGGGACTCGAAATCGCGGAGAAAAACGTGCTGTCATAATACTGCTGCAGCACGCGGGGCGCTTCACGACTCAGGGAGGAAAACGGTTGATTCGAAGGCAGACCGTCACCAGTGACGACCGTAAAAGACTGCCCCAGAGACACGGACAAACCGGCCGCCAGCGCGGCGGCACACCCTACCGACATCAATGTATTTTTCATCGCATTTTCGCAAACGATCCCCCCATGGGATCGTTCAATGGCGGAAAAATAAGCCGTCTCTCCCGAAAAAGGCAATGATAAAAAACCGGTCATGCTTACAAAAAAGGCGGGCCACGGTGGTGGGCGTTTCCGGAGGAATGGTTGGGCCATTGCCGTCCCCCCAAGAGCTGAACCACGAAGGCGTTGGCTTTGGGAAAACCGGGGCGGTCCGGGCGCCGAGAAACCGGCAGTGGGGGAGCGTGGTTTTCCCTTTATCTTTTAGGCGGAGGGCGTTTGTAATGGGCTGTGCCTCGGGTTGTTGAGGAAGCGAACAATGCGCGCCCCGCCGGGTTTCTCTCCGGTGGTCCCTCCGCGTCTTGGTCCCGCTCGCAACGCGCGGCTTGGCTGGGTGCGGCGGCGGTGCTGATGGCCGCGTGCGTGCCGGGTCGCCTCTGGCCCGGGCTGATGTGGTTGGCCGTCGCGCCGTTGTTCGTGGGATTGCGCGGCCTGCGCCCGCTCTCGGCCGGTGGATGGGCCGGAGTCTATGGCTGGTGGACCTGGGGCAGCAGCACTTGGTGGTTGCACGCGCCGTTGCGGGAGATTCTGGGGTTACCGATGGGGACGGCCATTGCGCTCACATTGGCGGGTGGTCTGTTGCTGGCGCTGCCTTACGCGCTGGCGGGAGCGGTGGCGGCTTGGTGGCCGCGGCGGAGCGGGTGGGTGGGCGCCACCCGCGAGGCGGCGATCTTCACGCTGGCTCTCTACTGGTTGGCGCCCGTTTTTGACGGCAATTACGCACACACGCAGTATCGTTTTCCGGCAGTCTTTCAAGTGGTGGAACTGGGCGGCACACCGCTGTTGTTGTTCCTGATCCTTTGGGTCAACAGTCTGCTGGCCGAAGGTTTTCTGGCTTGGCGGCAGGCCCGCGCGCGGCCGTGGGCCCCGGTCGTGGTCGCGGCCGTTATCCTGGCGGGCGTGCTGGCTTATGGGACGCTTCGTCTCCGCCAATTTGACGCCGCCATGGCGGCCGCGCCGCCGGAGCAATGGTTCACGGTCGGCGCCATCCAACCCAACCTGCCTCTGCCCCTGCCGCCGGAACGGGCGCCGGCGCCCGCCGCGTTGACGAACGATTTTTTCACCGCCCTCGCGCAGGGCCGGGAACTGGCGCGCCAGCATCCGGAGGTGGAGGCGCTCGCGTTCCCGGAAAATCCCGCCACGTTTGTGTTCAACACCGATATGGCGCGTCGTCAGGCGTTGGGTCAGTTGATTCGTCAGACCGGCAAACCCGTGCTCCTGAACGTGGACGCAGTGGACCCCGCGCCGGCGGTGGCGGATGTGCCGGCGCGTTACAATGTCGCCGCGTGGCTGGATGCGGACCGCAATCTGGCGGGCAGCTACGCCAAGATCAAACGTCTGCCGCTGGTGGAATATCTGCCCGGCGAAGCGGCGTTCCCGTGGCTCCGACACTGGTTTCCCCGCAGTCTGCGGGTGCAGGCCGGGGAGGGCCCGGCTGTCTTTGAATTGCGCCCCGGCATTCGTGTGATTCCACTGATTTGTTACGAGGGGACGCTTTCAGCCTTCCCCCGGCGGTTTGTCCGATTGGGCGGGAATTTCATCATCAATCAAGTCAACGACAGTTGGTTTTTGCGGACGCCCGCCTCGGAGGTGCATCTGGCGGTGACGCGGTATCGCACGGTGGAATATCGCGTGCCCTTGGTGCGGGTGACCAACTCGGGCATCGGCGCCCACATTCAGGCCGATGGCCGGATCGTGCCCGGCTCGCGCACGCCGTTGTTTGCCGAAGCCGCCACGGCCTTCCCGTTGTATGTGCCGCCGCAACGGTCGGTTTACACCTGGCTGGGGGATTTTTGGATGTTGGGTTTTTTGCCGTTGTTTCTTCCGCGATTCCCGCGCCGCCGGGGGAAGTCATCCACCGCATCGAGCGATTCTTGACCCGGTCCCGCCCGGACTACGAGAGGGACGACGCCCAGCGAACCGCGCAAACGGGGACCCGGGGAATATGATGCCTCGGAAAATTCCTTATTTTTGTAGCGGCGCGGGTTGATCGCTTGTCATTCATTATTGCGTCCCCCAAGCTGCCGCCGGCTTTCATGCGCAAGCGTTTCATCAGCGGAGTAGTCGTGCTGGTCGCCGCCGGGTTGTTCGCCGTCTGGTGGTGCGGCTTCCGCCCGACGGCCCGACGGAGTGGCCCGCTTGCTCACGAGGTCTATGTCTGGCAGCGCAATTGGAATCAGCCGGTGCGGCAGGCGGTGACCCAGCGTGGCGCAAATTTTGCCAATCTGGTGGCGTTGCGGGCGGAGATTGTCTGGAAGAACTCCCAACCACAGCTCACGCGCGTGGCTGTGGATTATCCCACGTTGACCAATGCCGTTTGTCCCGTCGGGCTGGCACTGCGCATTGGTGCGTATCCCGGTCCCTTTGCGACCAATGATCCGGTCGCCGGTTATCTATCCGGCGTCGCCGCCTCGCTCGTGGCGGACGCGGCGACCAACGGGCTGCGGTTGTCCGAACTGCAAATAGATTTTGACTGCGCCGAATCCAAACTGGACGGCTACCGTCTCTGGGTGGAAGCCATTCAGCGGCGCGTCCATCCGCTGCCCGTGACGATCACCGCTTTGCCGAGCTGGCTGAAAACGCCTGCCTTTCGGCGGCTGGCGGCGGTTGCCCCCAATTACGTGTTGCAGGTTCATTCCGTCGAACGCCCCAAAAGTTTCGCGGCGCCGTTTACCCTTTGCGATCCGACCGCCGCCCGGCGGGCCGTGGAACGCGCTGGGCGCCTTGGCGTTCCGTTCCGGGTGGCGCTGCCCACGTATGGGTACCTGCTGGCGTTCGCCCAGTCGGGTCAATTCCTCGGGTTGTCCGCCGAAGGCCCGCGTCCGAACTGGCCCGCGGATGCGCAACTCCGGGAAGTGGGCGCGGACCCGGAAACCTTGGCTCGGTTGGTGCAGGACTGGACCAAACGGCGTCCCGCAGCCATGGGCAACGTGATCTGGTATCGGTTGCCGGTGGCGACGGACAATTTGAACTGGCGCTGGCCAACCCTCGCCGCCATTCTGGCGGGGCGTTCTCCGCACGAACAATTACAATGTAAACTGCACTGGACCGAAGACGGTCTGGTGGAAATCCATTTGCTGAATCTGGGCGATCTCGATGTTGTCCGGCGGCTGGAAGTGAAGGTTCATTGGACGGAGGCGCGATTGGTGGCAGGCGACGGCCTGCAAGGCTTTGAACTGACGGAGCCAGACGCGGTCACTGCAAGATTCCAAACCGGGTCGGCAGTCCGCCGGCTGCGGGTGGGTGATGATTGG